>CALDOK010000370.1 GCA_937912125.1 uncultured Pseudomonadota bacterium | reverse complement strand
GCGGGGTCCAGAAGGCTGGCGCGGGGGAGGCCCGGTAGCGGGGTCCAGAACGTAGCGTAGGCGAAAAGGGTGGGCAGAAGGAGGTGGATTCAGGCCTAGTCTGAGGCTTCGCCCTGGGATTCGAGAACCACATCCTCCTCGGCATCGAAACCCCCGCGTCTCGCGATATCCGCGAAGACTTCCCCCATTCGACCATGGAGATTCACCGCCTCGGACAGGTCGGCGGAGTCGTTGAAGCCGTCGATGTACTCCAACCTGTGAAGTCTCTTGAGTATGAGCAGCATGTCGTCGGAGTCTATCGCCACTCCTTGGCTGTTCAGGAACCGCAGTACACTGTCCCCTTTCACATAGGTCATTGGCCGCTCGTAGAACGGCCAAAGGCAGAAAAGAACCAGCCGCTCCTGCCATGTCAGTTCATCGCGCAGCCTGTCGACAGCAGCGCGGAGGTACTCCGATTGGGTACATGCGATCTCTTCAGCGACCACGAGGCTCGCATGCGCGTTGAAGCTCGCCTCACTTTCAGCATCCCGAAGTGCAGATCGAAGACCGCAGAGCAGGCGTGCACCAGTGGTTGAATCGCCGATCCCACTACTCAGGAACGATTCTGCAATCCGTGACGCTGACTCAAAACAGTGCCGGTCGAACGCATCCACGGTGATACCCCGCTTGAGGCGCTCGTGTTCCTTCCATTCCTTGCGCGCTTTCTTCCACGCCGCCTTGACCAGCGCCTTCGCCAACATCTTCTCCGCAATTGCGGGCACCGCAGCGAGAATTTCGATCCCCATTCCCGTCATGAACGTCTCCTCATCTTCATCAGGTCTGCCGCCTCAGCTTCAACTCGACCCCCTCATCCTCCAGTACCTCGTTGAGCTTCGCGATCAACTCGTCCGAGATCTCGAGGGGAAGCTCCAGCGTGACCACGAACTCCATCTCCACCCCGACCTCGGCGGTCGCAGCCGTCAGCGCGGGCATTGCCTCGGCCAGCAGCGTGAGCTGGGTCGGGCTCATGCGGGCCGTACCGCCCGGCTTCTGCTTGACCTTCGGTGGCGTTGGGGGCGGCGGGGGCGGCGGCGCGAAGCTCGGCACCTTGAACCGCGCCTGGTCGGCCTGGTCCCAGTCGCAGGGCCAGTCTCCGCCGGCACGAGCCAGGACGCGGGCAGAAATGGCCCCGTTGATGTCGTCTCCGACCCTCGGCCACGGAAGGGTGACCCCCGAGCGCGTCGATAGGGCCTGGGCCAAAGCACCCGCTGTGGTCTCGCCACCGGTCCACGCCTCGGGCAGGGCCTCGTCAGTGAACGAATCCGGTGGGATGAGTGCCGGGGGGCTCCGCAGTTTGCCGTTCTTCACCGCCAGCCCCTGGGGCACCGGCTCCTTCCACAGGCTCGCGGCGCCCTCCAAGAGCCAGACCTTGCCGGCAGCCACTGCTTCCGTCACGGCCGTGGTCACGACCGCGTCGTCAGCCCGGGGAATGGCCCGGGGTTCCTCGAACCCGCCCTCCGCCGGCACCATCACGACCTCGCCGCCAGCGAACAGCGCGTAGAGGGAGGAAGCGTCCACGCTCTCCCCATCCCACAGCCCTGGAAGCCCACCCGGTGCGACCAGGGACGACAGGAGGCTCGACAGCTCGGCATTCTCTGGCAGGACGACCTGCATCTCGCGCTCGCGCAGCTCCGTGTCCGCTGGCTCCTCCCGCCACCAGGTCCGGTAGCTCCCGTCGGGCCGCCTCATGCGCAGCACGACGAGCCCCTCGCGACACGCGGTCGCCATGGTCTCGCGCACGGCCTCCGTTCGAAGCACCTTGGGAAGCTCGGGCCACTGGGCGAACGCCTCCACGACGTCGCGGAGGTACCGCTCGGTGTGCCTGCCGCGGGTCCAGACATCGTAGGGGCCACCGGGGAGCATGGCCTCGGCGTTGACTGCGCCGTCCTGGATGCGGAACCGCTTGTCGGCCTTGAAGACCCCGAGCAGGCTCCGGCTGTCGGGGGTCACCTGCCATGCCCGCGCCTTGCCCGTCTTGTCGAGTGTGACGCCGACGCACCATGCCTGCCGGATGCGATCCGGGATGGCCTTCTCGCTGGCCTTGATCTCCGTTTCGAGCTTGACCTTGCGGACCGCATCCAGATCCTGGTCCTTCAGCTCGATAGCCACCCTCTGCCAAGCCAGGTATTCGGCCACCGCCTCCCGGGCGGTGTCCAAACCCACCTTGGACGGCACACCAACCACGATCAGGTTGGTATTCCGCCTTCCGCGCTCCGCAGTGGTGGTCTGCTCGATGTAGCGCACAGCTGCGGCGCTGGGCTTGTCAGGATCGCTGGCCGCTGACAGGCCGAGTACCAGAAAGTGGAAGTCGGTATCGTCGGTGATGTCGCCCGGAGAGGCGGGGAACTTGTGAACCCTGGCGCCAGTGCCCGCCGCGTCGAAGAGGCTCTTGACCTTGCCGACCGAGGCCCCCAGGTAGGCGTCGACTTCCCCACGTACCTTGTCGCACCACTGATCGTGCATCTGCTTGAGGTTCGGCGCCGCACCGAGGCGCCAGGTGCGGGGGAGGCCGTCGTCGTCCTTGTCCTCGACGCCTTCCTCGTCCAGAAACCACGAGGTGCGCGCCCAGCCCGTCAACGCCTTGCAGAGCTGGATTCGGTCCGGGCGGTTCTGCCCCAGCAGCCGGAACAGGTCGCCCACGACCGCCTTCTGGCCCACAGGCTGGGAGTGCAGGAAAGTGGCGACGACGGCCTGCTCGACCTCCCGGTGACGCAGCAGCGCGTACTGGCCCTGGGCCTCCCGCGCCTTGTCCATCTCGCCCTGGAGGATTGTGCGCCAGTCCTGACGGCGCCCTTCGACCTCGTCCTTGTTGGCGACGTCCACCATCTCGCGGAGTGATTCCGACAGGTCCGACTCGCCCGGTGCAGCTAGGAAGACACCAGGACCGATCACCGGAGAGTCGTCCCACATAGCGGAGTCCCGCAGGGCCAGGGCGAAGGTGCGAAGGACGCCGCGCGTCCTCTGGAAGCCCGAGATCTGCGTCCACTTGTGGTAGAGCACCTCGGTGAGATTCGGGTCAAAGGGATACGACGCGCGCAGCGCAGCCTCGATATCGCCCCGGAGGCGGTCGGCGTCCTCGTCGAGGGTGACGATGCCCGCCACGGCCGCGGAGACGTTCGGCCCCACATGCGAGGTGTCCGAGTAGGACGCGGCTGTGAAGAGGCGACGGCGCAGTACCTCGGAGACATCCTTCTTCTCAACGGGTTGGATCGGCTCTTCCTGCTCCCGCCGGAGTACGTCGCTCAGGCGGAGGGCGACCCGGCGGCCGAGGCCCTCGTTGAAGCGGGGATCTGAGGCCAGCAGGGAGACCACCATTGCCGCGCCCTTGGTCGCCGCAACCGCCTGGGAGAGCGACTGGAAGAACGTCTGCAAAGTGTCGAGCCAGCCCTCGTCCTCTCGGACCTTCTCGACAGCCCACATGAGGACCTCGTCGAGGAGGATGAGGATCCCGTCGCCCTGGTCACGGACCAGCCGAAAGAGCCCCATGTGGCTGCTGTCCCCTTCACCCAAAACGTTCTCGAAGGGAGGCGAGTCGCGCTCTTCCTCTACGCTGGACCCGATGGCATCCAGGCCGGCGGCGCCTGCGAGCTGCCAGGCCAGGACGTTCCAGGGGTACAAGAACCTGGCGACCTCGCCCTCTGGCGACCGAGCAGCGACGCCCAGCTTGGGGTCCAGCTTGTCGAAGCCCACGAAGCCCACCCGAGTGTTCGGCGGCCGCCGCCCGATGCTGTTCACGAACTCCTGGACGGCGGGCAGGTGCTCTGGCAGCTCCGAAGGCGCGCGAACGAGGTGGTAGAGGGTGAGCAGCGTGTGTGTCTTGCCGCCGCCATAGGTCAACTCGAGCTGACGCACCGCCTTGTCGGACTCACCTGCGAGGCGTAGCACGACATCTCGCGCCAGCTTCTTGAGGTTTGCGGTTGGGTAGGTCAGCGCGAAGAACTCCAAGGGGTCGCGGTAGACCATCGGCCCTTCGCCCATCACGGCCTTGGTCAGATCGGCGGCGAAGAACGCGAGCGACAGGTCCCCGGTGCGGATCTCCTCGCGGAGCTCCATGACCTGGTGCCAGGGCTGGACGTGCGACGGGCTCATGATTTCACCGAATAGGGCATGGGTTCCTGCTTGTCCGACGTGGTGGCGCCCACGCCGAGGTGGTTGGAGAGGGCTTCGAGCAGCTCGCGCTCGCCCGAGCCCCTCTCAGAGAGCTCGATGGCGGCCTGCAACACCTGGTGGAAGGCGATATCCCGGATGAGGGCGTGGCTGGCGATGTAGCGGTCGAGGTCCGACAACTCGCCCTTCTTCCACAGGTGCATGCACCGATGGACCTTGTCGATCACGGGCACAGCGCGTCCGCCGGGTGCGGACTCGCCCAGCCCCTTGCCGGTCCGCCGGTGCCAGGGCTTGAGCGTCACCTTGATTCGCTTGTCATCATCGATGCCCCCACCGTCGTCGCTGTCCTCGTCCTCTTCGCTGTTCTCGTTGTCTTCATCTTCTTCGTCGTCCTCTGCGCTGGTATGGCCTTTGATCTGGAGGAGATCCCAGGCATCCACGAGGTCGCTGTCCGAGAGCCCACAGGACACGGCGTAGAGGATGACGGGGCCGATGGGCACCTCGGCGGTTCCGAAGGACTGTCGATGCAGCAGCCAGTAGCTGGTGACCGGGTCGAGGAGAGAAGCCGCGGAGGCCTCGCCGCTCTGCGCCAGGACCCGGCCGACGACGAACTCGACCACCATGCGGCGAGCCTGGGCCAGGAACTCGTTGACGCCGAGCGCCTCGCCCTGAGCGTCGGCCTTCTTGACGAAGGGGTGCTGGGAGTAGGCCTCGAGCGCCGGACCAGTCGCCGCCCACACGAAGTCGGGGCCGCGAATGCCCTGGTCCCAGAACAGGCGCAGGCGGTCGCCGATGTTGGCCCGCATCTCGTCGAGCACGGTGGTGTCGAAGCCTGGGCGCGCGCTGCGCGGCCGCTTCCGGCAGACCAGCCAGACCGACGAAGACAGCGCCGCCGAGCCCAAGGAACGTGTGCGGGCCTGCCGCTCCGTCTGGATGGGCCAGGAGCCGGTCACCTGGAAGCCGGCGCGGATCAAGGCCGACACCAGCGCCTCCCAGGCATCAGGCTGCTTATTGGCGAAGACCACCACAAGGCGCCCGTCCGGCTTGAGCGCCCGCCACATTGCCTGGAAGGAGCGGAACATGCCGTCCTCGTAGGTGGCGCGGGCCACGTCACAATCCCCCTCGAAGCGGCTGGCGTCCTCGACGAGTTCCCCGTCGTTCGCGTCCGCGTCCCATTTTGGTGCAAGGGGCGTGTCGAAGTGGCCCTGGGTGTCTATGGGGCTGTCCACGAGTAGTCGGCGCATCCACACGTAGAAGAAGTCCATCAGGTCGGAGTAGGGGATAGCGTCGTAGTAGGGCGGATCAGTGATGACGGCGTCGAGCGCCTCACGCTCGGAGGAGACGACCTCGATGGCGGATCGTCGGGCGATCTCCGGTGACTCCGCATTGGTCATTCCGAGGTTCCGCTCGACCACGAGCGACACCCAGTCAGTATCCCCGAGCCAGCCTCCGCTGCCCTCGGCGAGGGTATTTCCTTCGATGAAGTCCCAGGTCATCGGCAACGCGAACCGGGCGAAGGTGTTCATGATGCCGCTTTGCGTGGGTGACGGATCGGGGCGGCAGATGGTGCTGCATCGGTCAAGCAGTCGGTTGAAGCGTACACATAGGTAGGCGTAGATGGCCTCAATCCAGTTGCTCGGGTAGCCGAGGCCAGTCATCTCCGAAGCAGAACTGCGGATGGCCTTCAAGAAGGTCCCAAGCGCTACCAGTTGCCTGGTAGTAAAGAGCTTGTCCCAAGAGTCCAGTCCGTATCCATCTACCGAAAACGCTCGACTCGCCCCCTGACCAGCCTTCGGAGTGGGTTCGGTCGGCATTCCCAGATGAACATCGGCGAATGTGCTGGATAGCGCGATCGCAGAATTCGCGCAGGCGTCGGTCTCCTCGATTCGAGGCAGCCTGAACTCCTTGCCCTTTGCCCCCGAGACAACCACCGAGGTCATGCGCTGACCGAGCTGTCCATCCACGCCACGCAGTCGGATGTCGTCCATCGACATCGGGGCGTCGCAACAGGGGCAGACAGCTCCGGCCCGATTCATCGTGCCCTTCCCGACCTCCTTATCCTTGGCAATTTTCTGATTGCGATTTCCCTTGGGCACGGGGAGGTGCATGCGAACCCCGAAGACAACGCGCTTTCCACCCGGCGCTGCTCCGTCGTCCACCGTCGCCATCGTCAGGACCGCCCTTGTGTTCTCCTTCTTCGACAGCCAGCGGGTCTTCAGCAGCGGTAGATCCGCACCGCACTTCTTGCAGGGCCCAGTGCGCGCCCACAGATAGGCCATCGTCGGCACGACAACCCACATGGGGGAGTCCACACCAGGCTCCCCGCCATCGAACAGTTCGGCGTTCTTGGCGCGGGCGTGCTCTTCTGGGTCGGTACCCGGGGGCACTGCCTCCCATGCAAGGGCCTCCTTTTGTCGCGGTGCGCGCAGCTCCACGTACACCGGGTAGAAGGCGGCAAGCTCCTCGGCGACCCGGGCGTGTACCCACTGACCCCAGGCGCGAAGGTGCCAGGAGAGGTCTGCGGAAGGGCGCTTCTCCTGGCCGAACATCGCCTGCTGGGTGCCCTTCTTCTGCCCGCGCCGCCCAGCGGAGCGCTTGCTGCTCTTGCCCGGTCCCTTGAACCAGGACGCGCGGAAGGACTCTTCGTTCCACGCGAACTCTGGGATGGGAAGCTCTTGCCCGGCGAGGCGCTGCGGGTACTCCAGGGTACAGCGCAGTAGGAACCATGCGACCGGGTTGAGATCGGCGGCTAAGGCCTCGCAGCCCAGGCGCATCGCTTCCAAAGGGATGGCGCCACCGCCCGAGAAAGGATCGAGCACGCGAGGTGCCCGACCGCCGTGCGCTGCGTGGATACGCGCTCGGACCTCGTCGAACTCCGCACTGGCTTCCTGCCCCCAGTGCAGGATCCCACCTTCCGTGACCTCCCGCTCCTTGAGCTGCCCGCGCTTGTTCTTCTTCTGGACGACCTTGATTTCGCCCCCGATCTGCGCGATCAGCTCCCGCTGCTCTTCGGCGCTCTCGGGGGCGGGGAGCAGCGTTGCCGCGATGCATGCTCGTGCGGCGGCGAGGGGGCGCCGCGCCGGCCAGATGTGCAACGTGGAGATGTGGCCGTGGCGGATGTTCTTCTCATGTACCGAATCGAGGGACGCCTGCCGGAGCGGGAAGGCAACTTCGATGAGGCGGCGGTCGGTGGTCATCGGTGGGCTCTCAGGGCTCGAGGTCGGCGGCAGTCATGATGTCAGTGTCAGCGATGCGAACCTTGACCTGGCGGTGGACGAGACGACTGAAGGGATCGCACACGCGGACCAGCCGAGGGTGCTCCGTCGCACAGTCGAACACCACGTAGAGCCAGTAGGCTTCGCGGAGCGTGGCTGCCTGCGCCCATTCGTTGTAGGACAGCTCGACCTCGCCTGAGTGCGAGCGCCCTTTGACCTCGACGCAGCGTCGCTCACCGCTCTCGCCAGCATGCACCGGCGGACGGACCACCTCGATGTCGAAGCCGGGCCAGTCGGTGAGTCCGGCGGCTCGGGCCAACTCGGGGGTGTGGACATCCCGAACCTTCGAGCCTCGGGCGCGTTCGTAGGCGGCGACGGTCTCCATCGCCCTCATCTCGACGGCGTCGTCGTAGGCCTCGCGGTCGCGGGGCTCAAACGACGGTAGCACCCAGGCGTGGGCCAGGAAGGTGACTGGGCCGGGGCGGATGAGCTCGATCTCGCGGTCGATGGCACCCAGAGCGTCCCTGCGACGAGCATCCAGGCGGCGCATGCGCTGCTTGGCCTGGGCCAGAGGGCCACGGGCCTTGGTGTTGCCGTTGGCCACCTTCTCTCTCAGCCGGTGGTGGCGGCCGAGAAGATCGGCTTGAAGTCCCGCGAAGCCCTTGACGACGGCATCGCGCTGGTCCGCCCGCGCGTGGAGGCGGCGCTCTCGCTCGTGCTGGACCTGCTCTTCGAGCACCACATCTTCGAGGTAGTGTTGGGCCAGGAGCCGGAACCCCTCGCCAGGGAGTGATGCTAGCCCATCCGGTAGCCCGACGCCGCGTTCGGGTCGGATGAGCAGGAAGTGCTCGACCGACGCCGGCTCGCACTGGCCGTCCGACCGCTGCCGTACGGCCACTAGCCGCGAAGTCAGCACCTCCGGGCGCGACAAGCTCGCCAGAGCGGTGTCCGCGGCCCTCTGCACCGACAGGAGCGCTACGTGGAGCAGGTACGGCTCATCAGCCGTGGGATCAACGAAGATCGCCCCCCGAAGAGGAGCGTCCTCATGCCGGTGGACCAGCGACGCGTGGATGTGCTCGAACACCGGCGAGCCCGGATGGACGAAGATGGCCTCGTACGCATGTTGGCGCTGGACGGTGAAGCGGCCTCGCTTCTCCTCCGCGACCGAGGCCACCAGCGCACGGAGTGGGGCACCCGCGCCCTCCACGACCTCATCGAGCCGGAACATCCCATCAGGATCGCCAACCAGGCGGAGACCGAGCAGTGGCGCAGAACTGGCGAGGAAGCCGGCGACGTGGCCTGGGAGCAACTGCCTTAGCGCCTCGGTCTCCCGCTCCTCCCGCAGTCGAGGAAGGTGAACGGCCACATCGCCGCCGTCCCCGTATAGGCGGGCTTCACGAGCCCGGAGGGCCTCGACCTGCTCCTTGGTCAGCCGGCCGTCGATCCGGCCTTTCGCTTCGCTCTCGGCGGCATCCGAAGTCAGGGTGGTCATCAGGTCGCGGATGGACATCCCGTCGAAGACCCGGCCGACCACGTCAAAGACCTTGTCCGAGTCGAGTTGCCGGCGGATCTTCTCCAGCTTGTCAAGCAGCGTGATCATCACGCGGCCTTCTCGCGTGTTCTCGGCCACGAGGTTCAGGATCACCACGGGGTCATGGTCCTGACCGTAACGATGGATGCGACCCATGCGCTGTTCAAGGCGCGCGGGGTTCCAGGGGATGTCGTAGTTGACCATCAGCCAGCACTGGCGCTGGAGGTTGATCCCCTCCGCAGCCGCGTCAGTGGCTACCAGCCACTTGGCGCCACCCTCCGCTAGCGGCCTGTTGAAGCTCGCGGCCTGCTCGTCACGCTCCTTCCAGTCCATACCGCCATGGATGGTCGCGATTCTGTCGGCCTCGCCGATGGCCTCCAGGCGGGCGATCAGGAAGTTGGCGGTGTCGCGGTGCTCCGTGAAGATGAGCACCTTCTGCCCATGATATTCGGGCGAAGCCAGCCACTCGCGCAGCTTCCGGAACTTCGACTCTTCCTGGTCGTCGGCGTAGACCGCTTGGGCCAGGTCCCGTAGCCGCTCGACCTCTTCACGCTCGGCCTGAAGCTCGGCCAGACTTGTGGTGACCACAGCCTGCATGAGATCGTCGGCCTCGACCTCGTTCTGCTCCCGACCACCGACTGTGTCCTCTTCGTCGGCGGTGCGGTCCTCGAAGGGATCATCGAGGTGGTCGGCGAGGCGGTTCAGCTCTTCGATGGTCAGCTCGCCGGCCTCGACGCGCTCGATGAGGGCGTCGAGCCGGCCCAGCCGGTTCTCGAAGGAGCGGAGAATGGCCCACGTCGAAGACGCCAACCTCCGTTGGAAGATGCTCATCGCGAAGCGGATGGCGCCGCGGTTGAGGATCTTGGAGAGGTTGAAGTACTTCTCGATGTAGCGCGTGGTCTCGTCGTAGAGAGTCTGCTCGGACAGCGCACCCTGGGTCAGGGGGTAGGCGACGGTGTGGCACTCACGCCGGGGGTAGATGCGAGTGCCGTCATACCGGACCATCTCCTCCTTCGTGCGCCGTATGAACCGGTGCGCCCGCCACTCGCGAGACTGGGCTTCGAAGGCGTCGATGGTCGTCAAGACCTGGGGCTCCAGGAGCCGCCAGACGCAGTAGTAGGGGAAGTCCTTCCCCATGTGCGGCGTGGCGGTGAGAAGGAGGACATGAGGACAGGCCCAGTCCAGGTCCCAGCGTGGGTCCGGGTTCGACACGCCGCAGAGCGCCTCGGCCAGGCGGTAGCGGTCAGTCGCCCGGAGGCCCAGGTCGTCGTCGCGGTCAGCACTGAGCTTGTGCGCCTCGTCGAAGACCACGAGGTCGTAGGGCAGGACGGTGTCCTCTTGCAGGCGCCCGAACATGCGCTGCCCGGCGAGCGTGTCCACGCTCACGATGAGGTGGTCGCTGTCCTCGCCCTCGAAGGGGTTGCCCTTGCGGGAGTCGGTGCCGCGGATGATACGGAATTCCAGGGCGAAGAGCGTGTGCAGCTCCCGCTGCCAGTTGCCGACCAGCCCAGCGGGTGGGACGATGAGGATTCGACGAAAGCGCCTGCGGCAGAGCATCTCTCGAAGGTAGAGGCCCGTCATGATGGTTTTGCCGGCACCGGCGTCGTCGGCGAGCAGAAAGCGCAGGCGTGGCTCGCGCAGCAGGTGATCGTACACGGCGATCCGCTGGTGCGGCAGCGGGTCGATGAGGGAAACCTCGGTAGCGAAGGAAGGGTTGTGCTGGTGGCCCCAGGTCAAGCGCTCGGCCTCTATGAGCGCACGCACGACCCGCGGGTTCGCGTCGAAGGTGATCGGGGGCGCGCAGCCCTGGATGCCTTCCACTGCCGCCGCTCGGAGGTCCGCTAGCTGCCAACGGGCGAAGCTCGGAAGGTCCTCACCGAGCATCTCCTCGGCGAGGTCGGCGGCGTCTAGGTAACGCCCAGCTTTGTAGAAGAGCGCGACGGCGCTCACTGCGAGGATCCCCCTGGTCCGCGGCAAGTGCGAGGGCACCTCCCTCAAGGCTGTCCGCTCCTCCACACCGGCCTCCGCATAGGCCTCACGAGCGATGATGTCCTGGCCCTTGCGCAGCAGCAGCTCGGCGCGAGCGGCGAGGTTCTCGGCCCGCATGTGGGCGTCAGGGAGCATCCGAGTCCTCCAGGTCGCGCAAGAGCACCCTACATGCCTTGAAACCGACCACACAGGCCGTTCCAGGCAGGGCGCTCCGTCCGTTCTTGAGTTGTCGCAGCTTCTTCTTCAGCCGCTTCTGGAGATCGGCGTCGGAGCCCGAGTCGGAGCCGCTCACCTCAAGTCGCTGCGCCGTCTCGAGATCGCGGTCACGGTCTGGCGTGTTCACGTAGTAGTCGGCCCCGGTCCTCGTCTCGGCACGGGCGATGGCCACGCGCTCCGTGGTCAACTCAAGGGCCGCTAGCCCGACAGCATACGCAGCATCGCGAGTCGCGTCGTCGTCGTTGTTCCAGGCCGCCTGCGCTCGCTCGCTGGGGATCGACCACTCGCAGGTGCAGATCACCTCCTCGGCCGCGACTACCTTGACCCCCACGGGTGGCTCGTGGTGCCGGGAGAGGCACACGTCGGCAGCTTCCGCGTAGGCGGCCCCCAGCGCGGGACTCAGACCCCGGTGACGCTCGTGAAGGGTGGCAAAGTTCGGAAGGTGACGAGTCACTGGCCAGCCTCCTCCTCAACGCGCTCGGAGCGCCGGAGGGTGGCCAGGAGACCCAAGTTCACCCCGGTCATTGCCCACCTCCTTCCCGCCCCTTCTCGACCTCCTGGCTATCCGCTGCGCTGCCCGAGCACACCCATTCGTCCACCTCTTCGAGCCTGAACTTCCACAGCCGGCCCACACGGTGGGCGGGGAGGGCGCGACTCTCGATCCATCGGTAGACGGTGTCCCGCGCAACTCCCAGGTGCTGCGCCACGTCATCTACCGAGACCCACCGTTCCGGCATTCCGCCCTCATCGCTCGTAGTGCGAGTGGATGAAGTGAACAAGTAGCGGTTCGTCCTCGTGAGTGCCAGCCCTAGTCGATGAGGATCAGTGAGGATCGGTCCGCGATCCGTCCTGGCCAGATCCTGTCCAACATCGCTTCCGGTGGTGGCCGGCTGAACGCCTGTGCAGTATGCTCCTCATCGCCATCCCCAACCCTGGGAGGATGCCGATGCCCCTGCTTCTGTCCGGCTTTGTCCCTCGCTCCTCGCTCCTCGACGATCCCAACTTCTGGCTACGCGATCTCCGCCTCGGCCGCCACGCCGAGTTGGTCCGCTACCTCGGCGACGACGACTACCGCGCCGCGCGGATCGCCTCACTCCTGCCCACCCGCCGGGCCCTCGCCTGCGTGGCCGACTGCCTCCAGCTTCCCGTCGACGGCACCACCGCCGATCTCCGCGCGCGGCTGCTCTCCCTGGGCGCCGAGATCGCCCCCTACCTGGCCGCCGCCGACTTCGCCCGGGGCAAGCACCCCGACGCCATCGGGGAGGTCGCCGCCGCCCTGCCCGCCGCGATCCGGGCCGGCTGCCTGGACCGGAGCCGCCGGCCCGATCCCCTGCTGCTGGTCCTGCACCTGGCCCACGCCGCCCCCGAGGCGTTGGTCCACGTGCGCGGCCTCTCCGCCTGGAATCGCCGCAACTCCCACAGCTACGTCCTCATGGAGCGCGTCACGCCCCTCCAGGACGGTCTGCTCGACTTCCTTACCGCCGAGCGCGTCGAGGCGGCCATCGCCCCAGTCCCCCGGCCGGCCGGCGTGCCCCCGCTCCGCTTCGAGTTCGCCTTCTCCCGGCCTGACGGGGGCATGCTCCTGGGCCTGCGCCGCAACCTCCGCCGCGCCCACCACTGGAGCGACGACGGCGCCCTCATCCACCACGGCCACGAGGAGGACCTCGTCCTGCTCCACTTCCTCGACGACGGCCGGCGCCTGCGCCTCGCCAGCCGCACCCAGCGCTTCGCCCAGCGCCTCGCCGAGGCCCTGGTCTCGGCCTGGGCCGGCCGGCCCTGCCGCTACGCCGAGGACATCCTCTCGGCCCACCCCGCCGCGCTCCGCCGCATGGTCTCGGCGCTCGTCGGTGGCATGGCCCCCGGGCTGCGCCTGGTGGGCGTGGACGTGCGCGAGTGCCCGCTGGAGGGCAACCCCAACCTCTCGCTGCGCGTCTCCCCGCGCTACCCCGACCTGGGGCCGGCCATCGCCCACTTCGAGGCCACCACCGGCCCCCTGCTGGAGCAGCTCGACCACATCGAGCGGGTGCAGCTCGCGTTCGGGGAGCGCGACGTGGTGGTGGACTTCCGCGGCGACGGCCGCGCGCCCCTGGTGCAGTTCGGCGACGGCCGCCTGCCCCGCTCCGACGCCGCCGCCTTCCGCGCCCTGGTGGCTCGGCAGTTTGGCCTCGGCGAGCACCCGGCCTCC
>CALDOK010000369.1 GCA_937912125.1 uncultured Pseudomonadota bacterium | reverse complement strand
CAGCATTCGGAAGGCGTGGGAGGCGGCGACGAAGGCGGAAGAGGTCCCGCGGCACACCTGGGACCCGCCGAACCGCTGCCAGGCGCGGCCGGACCACGCCTTCCGCGCCGCCCTGCAGGCGCACCTGACAGGCGAACGCGTGGCGCCGGACATCATCAACCACCTCGTCGGCCACGCACAGGGGCTCCGGGGGACCCACTACGGGCGCGACTTGGATGAGGAAGCACGGGCTGCGGTCGATGGCCTGCCCCCGGTGGATTGGACAGGGCCGGAGCAGCCCGAGGGCGTCGTGCGGTTCGAGGCGCGCAAGAGCGCTGGGTAGCCAGCGCAGGGGCGTCAGCGCCTGCGGAGGTCGGCCAGGGTGGTGCCGCGCGTCCCCTGCTTCATGGGCTTGGAGTGGCGCGGGGCCCGTGGCGCGCGAGTGCGTGGCTCGAGGCCCGTCCCGCGATGCTCACAGCTCCGATACCAACCGCGAGCGTCGTCGGTGCTATCGAAGTTGGGCTTGGCGGCCTCGACACCCCAGGCCTTGCGCCGCCGCGTGAGCGTATCGTTGGAGATGCCCACGGCCCGCGCCACGGCGGCCCAGGAGGTGACGGGTCCAGACGACTCTCCCTCGACGTGGGGGGCCTCCTCGGCAACGTCGGCGACACCCACGCCCGCCTGGAGGGCCCGGCGCTCGAGCAGGCCATGGACGCCGAACAGTAGCGGCTGAGCGCTGGGCCGCGCGCACAGCGCAAGCTGCAACAGCCGGTCGAGCGCCAGCTGGTGATCACCTTGGGCGCTCACCGGATCTCTCCTGCCCACTTGTCCAGCGCTCGGGCACCAGCGAAGCCGAGGACCAGGCAGGTCGCCCACCAACGCGGCGCCGCGCGAAGGTCAGGCGCGGGCTCCCAGCGGCCGGGCTCCGCGGGCAGCGCTTCATCCAGGCCCGCGTAGAACGCCTGTCGGCCAAAGCCGGTCATCGTCGCTGGCCCATGGGCGAAGGGGGCAAGGTCGGTGCGGGGACCGGCGCCGTAGCCGGGGCGATGGGTAGGATCAGGCTGGGGCTGGTGCATGGGTCCTCCTGCGGCGCGTGCGCGACTCGAGCAGAATGTAGAGAGTGAAGCCCAGGACGAGAGCCGAGGCGTAGGCGCGCCTGTGGTGCTTGCCATGGCTGACGGCACCAGCTCCGTGCCGGCATTCAGGAGCGCGTGCAGGTCGCTGGGCTGGAGTTGGGTGGCCGTGACCGAGTCGATCACGATGGCGCCGCCCTGACGGGCGTGGGCGGCCAATTCCTCGACGGCAGGATTCCGGACCACGAGCACATCGCCGCGCTGGCCCATGCCCGCGAGCACCAGGCGCCGCGCTAGGGCGGGGCCGGGAGCTTCCTCGGCGCTCAACACCAGGACGGGGGAGAGCTGGGCTGCGACCTGGACGGCGAGCGTTGACGTACCGGCACCGGGACCGCCCACCAGCAAGGCGAGGGCAGCAGTGACAGGGCGCTCGGCTGCCGCGAGGGCCTCGCCTACCTCACGACGCTGGCGGTGGCGCCACAGCCCCACGCAGCCGCACGACACGCACCAGCTCGCAGAGCGAGCGGGGCTTTCGATGATGGCACCGCAGGAGGCGCAGACCCAGATGGACGACGACAGGGACATGGGCTTGGAAGGTGAAGGTGGTGAGAGTGGCTGGCACGGACCTCCAGGGCGCCGGGTTCGCTGTCGTCGTGATGAATGTATTGATGGATGAGTTGATGCGTCAAGGGGAAACTCACGGCTCGCCATGAGCACAGAACGCAGGCACCGGGCCTCCACCCGCCCAGGGGACTCGGACTGCTACCCCACCGAGCTCATGGCTGTCAGCCTCAGGGCGGCGTCAGGCGGTGCTCTGGTGTGATCCTGCCGCGTGGCCAGGGGGATCCCGCTGCGCGTGGCCAGGGTGGGTTCTGTGTCCGTGGGCGGTGAATTCCACGACCGGTACGCTCCCTGATCTTGTGCCGCTTGTAGCCGGCGATGGCAGCGAGCATGTCCTGGTGGAGCCGCTGCTCCGGGCTGTCGAAGTCCATCATGCCCTTGGGAGTGGCGAGCTGGACGCCGTTCTCCTGTAGCTCCTTCCGCACCACGGCGAAGGAGAGTTCGCTGAACTGATCCCCCTCCGGGTGCCTGCAAGGTTCGAGGGCAGCTCTCGCAGGCGGCTGCAGAAGAACATCGTGTTCTTGTTCAGGCCTCCCGCACGCCAGTCAAACGGCGTCCTTCCGCGAGTTTGTGCTCTACAAGCAGCGACTTCACTACGCTCATCGCCTCATCCGACATCGCCTCGAGATGACGGAACGCGTCCTCAGGCACAACTGCCGGAACGAGATCCGACACGATTGTTTCTCCCACGAAGTGGGCACCTGTCTCAGTCTTCACCTCCAGAAGCTCACGGCGGGCCGTCAGGCAGAACAGTTCCACGAACATGGCAACCTCGCAGGCCGACAGCGGGTGCCCGTTCTGGTCCTTCCAGCCCATCATCCGTGCGATGTCGTCGGTGATCTCGGCCCCGTCGGTGCGCCCTCCGAAGTAGCGGGCCGAGTCTGTCCTGCGCGCCGCCTCGCCGGGCCGAGCCGAAAGTAGCCAGAGGATCTCACCGAGTCTCGGCGATTGCAGCCAGCGCGCCAACCCCCACTCGATCTCGAAGAAGTTCGTCGGGCAATGGAAGTGGTCCTCCTGGAAAGGGACCGAGTAGGGTGGGCACCAGGAAAGCCCCAGTGACTTACCGCGTGTACCGAGCGGTTTCTGCCGGTATCGAATCGCGCTGTCTATCTGGCACTTCGCTTCCTCTTCGGCGATGCCGGCCAGGGCAGCGTAAACTCTGATCCTGAGTTTCGACGGCTTTCGCCAGGAGCGTTGGTCAGTGGTCTTGTGGCCTTTGTTGCGCAGGGCTTCTATGGCTGCACCGATGGCTGCTACTCGGGCCAACGCCACATCCATGTCGAACTTCACCGAGCGCCCCTGGCCACCCGGAGGCGAGGCGCCTGCTGCGCGCAGGAAACTGCTGGCGAGTAAGGTGGCCCGCGCAATCTCGAACGGTCCCATGTCCACCGGATGACCCAAGACCTTCAGGGCGGCAGCGCGGACGGCCGGGTGGATAAGCAGCGCGGGACGCTCCCTGGCCAGGGCATCCAGAACCGCGACGACGATTTTCGTGGGCTGTTCCGGCCCGAGCAGACGCCTCAACTCCTGATTGAGCTGACAGCCCACATCATACTCGTCGAACGGCAGGCGTCGGGGGTCGCCTTCAGGCCACTGGCGCCGGAATGCCTCCCAGCTATCGATGCTCATTCCCTGGAGTTTCGCCCTACAAGACTTGCCACACTTCGTCTCCGAGAAGAGAAGCACTACGTCGCAGAGCCCCTCGAGGCGATCCGCGTTGTAGGGGGGCTCGCCCAGCATGTACTCGAGCTTCACCCACGGTACGAAGCGCAAGTACGGGAAAAATATCTCCATGCCCGACTTGGTCGGCAAGCGTGAAGCACCTGTGTAGCGCCCCGCGCCGACGAGGATCTCCATCGCCGACCCGTCAGCCCGACGACAGACGGCAACCTGGTACTCAACACCCGCGACACTGCTGGATTCGTGCATCTATGGGGTGCTCCCGGGACGATGGTGGGATGGCCGTTGACCCAAGAAAACCGTACTGATTTCTTGGGTCCGAAATGATGCCTGCC
>CALDOK010000368.1 GCA_937912125.1 uncultured Pseudomonadota bacterium | reverse complement strand
TCGAGCAGGCCGTCGTCGTCGCTGTCGTCGTCCAGCGGATCGGTGCCGTAGGTGTAGGTCTCGTCGTCGCCGTCGTTCAGGCCGTCGCCGTCGGTGTCCGGATCGTTCGGGTTGGTGCCGATGACCAGCTCTTCGGCGTCGAGCAGCCCATCGCCGTCGGTGTCCACCGGCAGATCGTCGGTGAAGGAGATGCGCCAGCTCACGGTGTCGGTGGTGACCACGCCCAGGTCCCACTGCACGCCGATGCCGTTGTCGGTGCTGGTGCTGAAGTCCAGGCTGTCGTCCAGGTCGGCGCCGGAGGCGATGTCCTGGTGGGGCGTGTAGTAGTAGCCCGAGAAGAAGTGGTCCCAGGGGTCGGTGGTCTGGACGAAGACCTCGTAGATGCCCGATTTTTCGACGCCGACGATGGTGGGCGCGGTGGTGTCGTCCACGTAGGCCGGCCCGTTGTCACCGCCCGCCAGGTAGGTGTCGATGATGTGGTAGAGCTTGAGATCGTTGCTCGACGACGAGGTGATCGTGGCCGAGATGTCGAACCACTCGTTGGGCGCGGCGTAGCTGGTGGTGAAGGCCAGGGTCACGGCGCTGCCGCAGTCCACCACGGTCTCGACCAGGTAGGGATCCGCCTCGGTGCCGGCACCGGTGACCGCACTCTGGCTGGTCTCGGTCCAGTAGTCGTCCGCCATGGACACACTGGACTCCGGCCCGCACAGCGAGCTGCCGTCAGCCAGGTAGATGCCGTTGAAGATGCTGGTGCTGGGGGGGGTCGTGCCAGGGTGGTACACCTGCCCCGAGCCGTCACGCCAGATCTGCAGCTGAGCGTTGCTGGCCAGGTAGATGCGCAGGCCGTCGCCCGCGGTGACCCCACCGCTGGAGTTGATGTCGGCGGTGCTGGCCAGGGCGACGCCCGGCAGTAGCAGGATGGCGAGTGAGGCCGAAAAGAGGCCCTGGGTGTGGCGCATCATGGAAGCTCCGATGAACGGATGAAGCTGGCCAGCGGTTTGCCTGGCCCTCTGGAAGGTCGCACCGACGATAGCCCAAGGCGCAACCCAACCGATATTGCATGCGTCTTACACACCGACGGGTCTCAGGTTCACGACGCCAGGCGACCCGGCGATGTCGGACATCGACGCGGTGACGACCCGCGAGTGCCGCTCACCAGCCAGCGCGCTAGAACCCGGGGCCCCCAGAGGTGTCCCATGCTCCCCCTGATCCTGCTGGCCGCCTGCAGCCACGAGCCAGAGCATCCCGGCCTCGAGCCCCAGCTCTACGCCGACCAGGAGGGGCAGGAGATCCTGCTCCTGGTGGAGGTCTTCGAGGGCGGCGACCCCGGCCTCGAGGCCCGCTACGATCTGGTCAACACCGCCGAAGACCAGGACCGCTTCCTGCTGCGCCGGCACCGCTTCGACCCCGAAGACGCCGCGGACCAGGGCGTCGCCTGCGTTCCCGGCAGCGCCGCCTGGGACACCGCCGGTCCCGACCTGGGCAGCTGCGAGGGCGGCAAGCCCGACTGCTCGGGCGACTGCGTGCCCTGGTACGGCTTCCTGGTGACCGACAGCTGCCAGAGCGCCGGCATGACCGGCTACGAGCTGCGCGAGGCCGGCGACGAAGCGGCCATCACCGTGGAGTCCTTCTACGTGGTGGACATGGGGGCCGAGTGCGAAGGCGGCAGCTGCAGCAGCGTGCCCACAGCGCCCAGCGCCTGGTGGCTGGGCTGCCTGGGGCTGGCGGCGCTGGCGTGGCGGCGGCGGAGTGGACCCGACCCCCGCTAGTAGTACATGGTGATCTCGTAGAGCATCCCGCACTCGCCGTTGTCGACATTGTCGGGCTCGGTGACGTGGGTGCGCTGCTGGAAGTCCCGGCGCCCCAGGTGGTTGAGGATGGCACCGGCGATGGCGTGATCGAACTGCTGGCACCAGATGACGATCTGGTGGGACAGGCCCACGGTGTCACGGCCCTGCTCGCAGTCCACGATCATGCCCAGGGCGGCCATCTTGTTGCACTCGGCCTGGGGCGCGTTGACCATCCAGATCTGCCGACCGCGCAGCTGGGAGAGCTGGGAGATGCCGCCGGACGGGGCAGAGATGGGCGCGGGCTGTGGGCTGGCGGAGGCGACACCGCCTTCCTTGCTGAAGATGCCAGAGGGCGCAGAGCCAGCGGCGACCGGAGACGGCACCGCTGCTGGGCCGCTGCCCCCGAGGGGGTAGCGGATGGTGATCTCGAACATCATCCCGCACTCACCGTTGTCAGTGCCTGGGGGGTAGGTGGCGTGTGTGTGCTGCTCGAAGTCGGCGCGCCCAAGGTGGTTCAGGAGCCTACCCGCGATGGCGTGGTCGAAGTCCTGGCACCAGATGACGATGGAGCGCTCCATGCCGTAGGTCTCTTGGCCCTGAGCGCAGTTCACCACCATGCCCAGCGCCTCGAGCTTGGCGCACTCGGCCTGGGGGGCGTTGACCATCCACACCTGGCGACCGCGCAGCTGGGACAGCTCCGAGATGGCCGAGCCGGCAGCCTTGCCGCCGCTCTTGCTGGTGATGACGGGCTGCTGGGCAGAGACCACCTGGAACGCGGCCAGGGGCAAGAGCAGCACGAGGGTGGCGAGGAGGGTGCGGAGGGAGGAAGACATGTAATTCCTTCTGGGCTTCACCCACCAGGCGCCACGCGCGGCGAGCGGTCGCGCCGACCATAAGCCGTCACGCGCCAGGGAGACCACGGCATGGAGCGAAGGGCTCACAGCCGCGCGCGCAGCACCAGGGACCTGTACTCCCGCCGGAAGCCCCAGCGCTGCAGGGGCTCGGCGTAGGGGGACTCGAGGGGGGGCGCGCCGTGGATCTCGCTGATCTCGAGGTGGGAGACGGGCTGGAAGCGGCGGTCGACCAGCAGGCGGAACAGGCCGAAGCAGGCGGGCAGATCCGGGTGGTCGGCGGGCAGGCCGAAGCTGAGCTTGGAGCCATTGGCCCTGGCCACCAGAGCCAGATCGCGGCCCCTCCAGGCCAGCCAGGTGGAGGCGCGGCGATCAGGCAGCGCGAGATCGTGCAAGCCCAGCCCGCAAGGGGACGCAGGATCGGCGGCGTTGTGCCACCAGATGGCTTCCGCGGGCAGGGGTTGCCGCAGGGCGCGCAAGGCCGCGTGGGAGGCGAACTGGGGGCCCGGCACGCCGTGGAAGAACAGGCCGCCCACGACCTCCCCGCCCAGCTCCATGAGCCGCAAGGCCCGGAACAAGGCCCCCCAGCGCAGGGCTGGCTGCTCCCGCAGCAGCAGGGCGCGGAACAGCACGCCGTAGCGCTCGAGCAGCTGCCGCACGCGGTCCTTGTCGCGCTCCACCTGCTCGATGAGATCGCCCGGGTCGAGATCCGTGGCCGTACAAGGCAGCACCTGCCACTGGCCTCCGAAGGGACGGCTGGCGCGCCAGCGGTCGAAGGAGCCACGCCCGGGCGGACGCCCACGGGGAGCCACGGCGGCGGTGCTGGGCTCGAAGCGCTGCTGCACGCCCCGGCGCAGCACGGCGATGGTGCTGTTGGTGAGGCGGCCAGCCCACACGCCCTGCCACAAGGCGTCGGTGAGGGGGGCGGTGCCCAGGCCCGTGGCCTGCTGGGCGGTCTGCACATCGAAGACGCCGTGAGCCTCGAGCAGCGGGGCCAGGGACTGCAGATCAGCGCCGGGGTCGGGCTGATGGAAGAGCTCGAGCTCGGCCGGGAAGCAGAAGGTGACCCGCTGCTTGCCGCAGCCCAGCCACATCAGATCGCTGTCCTGCATGAGCTCCTCGAGCCAGGAGCTGTGGTAGGGCTGGAGCCTGGAGGGGAGAATCCACTCTTCCCAGGCCCGGGCCCGGGCCGGGAAGCCAAACAGCTGCTCGAGGGAACGCTGGAGCCCTGCCACGTCGCCGGAGGCAGGGGCCAGGCCCTGGTGTGCGGCGAGGAAGCCGGGCAGAGCCTGGGCCGGAAGGGGATCGAAGCTCGGGCGGGCCGCGGCGCGGGCCATGCGCAGCAGGATCTCGAGGTTCTGGGCGTCGCAGATCAGCTCGGCATCGCTGTGGAGAACCAAGGGCCCCAGCACCAGCTCGCCCTGGGCCAAGGCCGACCCGACGCCGGCGGCCAGCGCTGCCGGGCTGAGACCGAAGATCGTGCCCAGCGCGCTCGGCTCCATGGGGCCCGCCAGCTGCAGCCACTGGGCCAGCAGGGTGTCGAGGCTGGCCTCGTCGGCGCCTTCGGGGCCCTGGCCAGCCGCATCGGCCGCGCCCACCAGGCGCTGGACCACCGCGATCCCAGCCGGCGAGAGGGGCTGGCTGGGATCGAGGGGATCGCGCAGTACGGCCGGACCCGCCTGAAGCCCCAGGGCAGCCAGCAGGAAGGGCAGGCGCCCCAGGGCACAGAGACCGCCAGCGTCCTGTGTCAGCCGAAGCCAGGCCAGCCGTGGGGCGGCTTCTGCCAGCAGCACCCCGGGCTCGATCTCGTGATCCCTCACCATGGCCGCGACCAGCACGGTCCACTCGCCCTGGGGCACCAACAGCCGATCCTCGAGGTGGGCGATCAGCTCGGCCACATCAGCGGGAGAATAGCCGGGCGTGGTGCGCTGCAGCCGACCCACCAGCCGCTCCACCACCGCCGACGCGACCCTGGGGCGCAGGCCCGGGGTGTGCACCACCTCGCGCAGCAGGTCGCGGCGCAGCGCGGCCCCACTCCCCGCCAGCTCGGGGGTGTCGTCGTCGTACATGTACTTGTTGGTGGCACGCCAGGTGAGGCCCTCGCAGAAGGGCGAGGCCGCGCTGGTGACACACTCGCTGACCACAATCTCGCCCGCCCGTACCTCGTCGAGCAGGGCCGCCAGCCCTGGCAGGTCCATCTCGTCCTGCAGCAGCTCGCGCCAGGTCTCGAGCACGATGGGGAAGTCGGGGTGCCGCGCGATGTGCTCGAGCAGCTTCTTGGCCCGCAGCCGGTTGAGCCACAGGGGCTGGCGCCGGTTGATGTTCATGCGGGGCAGCAGCAAGGCGCGGGCCGCGTTTTCGCGGAAGTGGGCCCCGAACAGCCCTGTGGCGCCCAGGTGGTCGCGCAGAAGATCCTCGAGGCTGGCGATGTCGAGCAGAGACAGGACGTCGCTGGTGTCGAAGCGGTCGGGCAGCAGCAACAACACGCCGTGATCGTCGTGGAAGGCCTGGAGCTTGGCGTCGTGCTTGCGCCGCCACGCGGCGGTGATGGCCAGCGCCAGGGGCTGGTTGATGCGCCCCCCCCAGCAGGTGTGCAGGATGACCTGCTTGCTGCCCGAGCTGTTCAGCGGGTCGGAGAAGTGCTCGACCAACAGGTGGTGGCGGTGGGGCAGCGCGCTGGCGGTGTGCTTGCGCTGGCGCTCGAGGAGGTCCATCAGCTCGCGGGCCGCGGCGGGCTGCATGTGGTGGTCGCGCTCTAGCTCACGCGGCAGGGCGGGGTCACCGAGCCGGGTGTCGGCTCGCTCGAGGAATGCCCCGATGCGCCCCGCCAAGTGGAAGCTGCGGTTGCGGGCTTCGGCCCGCCAGAACGGGATGATGCTGGGCGGGGTGTCGGCGCCCACGGGAAGCACGTGTACGTCGTTGTGGGTGATGCGCTGGACCCGCCAGGTCTGGGTGCCCAGGGTGAAGGTGTCGCCCAGGGAGCGCTCCCACACGAACTCTTCGTCGAGCTGCCCGATGCGCGCCTTGGTGTCAGCGTGGCGCAGGTTGTAGTAGCCGCGGTCGGGGATGGTGCCGCCGGAGAGGTAGACCACACGCAGGGCGCCTGGCCGCGCACTGACGGTGCCGGTGACCCTGTCCAGGATCACCCGGGGCTGGAGCTCGCGCAGGCGGGCGTGACCGTAGCGGCCGGCCAGCATGTCGAGGACCAGATCGAAGTGCTTGCGGGACAGAGGGTGGTAGGGCGCTGAGGAGCGCAGGAAGGCGAAGAGATCGTCGACAGGCCAGGCCGCTTGGCCCGCCATGGCCACGATGACCTGAGCCAACACATCCAGCGGCGCGCGCACAAACTGGATGGGCTCGAGATCACCCTCGAGCGCGGCGCGGGCCACCACGGCCCCGTCCACGATGTCGCGGCCCCCCAGGGGGTAGAGCACGCCCCGGCTGACGGCGCCGACCTGGTGACCGGCGCGCCCCAGGCGCTGGACCGCCGCCGCCACCGTGGGTGGGGTCTGGACCAGCACCACCTGATCCAGGGCGCCCACGTCGATGCCCAGCTCGAGGGAGTTGGTGGCCACGATGGCGTCGAGCTCGCCGGCCTTGAGCCGGGCCTCGACCGCCAGCCGCAGCTCACGGGACAGAGACCCGTGGTGGGCCCAGGCGATCTCGGAACCCTGCCCGGTACCCGCGTCTTCGTTCAAGAAGCGGGTGAGCTTCTCGGTGGTGCGCCGGTTGTTGGCGAAGATCAGGGTGGAGCGGGCGGCGCGGATGTCGGGGAGGATCTCGTCGGCCAGGCGGCGCCAGAAGACCTTGCTGGCCTCGAAGCCTTCGGGCACTGGGCGGGAGCTGTCGGGGCAGCGCAGCTGCAGCTCGAGGCGCTTGGGATCCCGGGCTTCGAGGATCGCCACCGGGCGCGGGGTGTAGACCGCATGTTCGCCCGAACCCCGGTAGGTGTAGCCCCCCACGAAGTCGGCCACGACCGACACGGGGCGCACCGTAGCCGACAGGGCCACCCGCTGAACCTCGCCCGCCAGCAAGGCCAGCCGATCCACGGCGGTGATCAAGTGAGTGCCGCGCTTGGAGTCCACCACCGCGTGGATCTCGTCGAGGATGACCTGGGCCACCCCGCTGAGCATGCGCCGCCCTCCGGCCGAGGAAACCAGCAGGTTGAGGCTCTCGGGGGTGGTGACCAGGATCTCCGGGGGGCGCCGCACCATGCGCTGGCGCTCGCTGCCCGGGGTGTCGGAGCTGCGGGTGAGCACCTGGATCGCCGGCATAGGCTGGCCGGCGGCCTCGAAGCGGGCCCGCAGGGCCGCCAGGGGACCCAGCAGGTTGCGGCGGATGTCGTTGTTCAGAGCCCGCAGGGGGGAGATGTAGACCACCCGGGTCTGGCCGGGCGCCCAGGCGCCGCTGGCCAGCTGATGGATGGCCCACAGGAACGCCGCCAGGGTCTTGCCCGAGCCCGTGGGGGCCGTGAGCAGCACATGCTGGCCCGCGGCGATGGCCGGCCAGGCCAGGCGCTGGGCATCGGTGGGCTGGCCTACCTGATCCTCGAACCAGGAGCGGATGACGGGATGGAAGAGGGCGAGGGTCTTGGACATGCGTTCAGGCTATCGCGCTCTTCCCTCGGAACAAGGCAAACGCACCCAAGCGGACAGGAATCGACCGTGCCCTCCACCGACCACGATGACGACGTCGATCCAGAGCATCGCCAGGGCGAGCCGCGCGGCGGCGGACTCGATAGACGGCCCACCCCCAGGGTCCAGCGGGCGTGAAAGAGGGACGTAGCGGTCATCGGAGTCCGGGTGCTCAAGCTGTCGTGAGGCTGCCCCACAGTCGCACCTCCCCCCGTTCCTGCTGTTCCGGAGTCGAGCCGCCATGCCCACCCCCACCAACACCCAGTCCCGAGACGAGCGTCACGCCCTCGAGCGGCGTGCCCAGGACGGGCTCACGCTGGTCTCCAGTGGCATCCTTGCGCTGGTGATCAGCGGCGGGCTGGTCTTCATCGTGGGCGGCGGCCTGCTCTCCTGGAGCGTGGCCCTGCTCGGCGTCGCCTTGGCGGGCAAGGGCTTCATCGCCCACAAAGCCGCCCGGCGCGCGCTGCGCTAACCGAGGTCGAGCGGGCCGGTTCGACGCCGCGCATGGACCCCCTGCTTCATGCGAGCGGCGTGCAGGAACCGAGTGAACCACACCTGGCGCAGCCGCGCGAAGACCAGCCCCCCCAGGTACCAGGCCCAGAGCCGGTGATCCGCGAAGGGCCGACCGTCCAGGCCCAGGAAGTCCAGGATGCCCATGGCGACCCCCGACCAGGCCAGGGGCTCGAGCCACAGGAGGACGAGCCAGGCGGTGATGCCCTTGGGCCAGCCGACCTTGGGGGTCCAGCGCCAGGTGACGACCGCGAAGACCAGGACGAGCGACAGCAGCGCCAGCGCCGAGGCGCCGGGGGCCCAGGCGGGGAGCCAGGCAGGCTTCGCGAAGATCAGCGGCAGGGCCAGGGCGACGAGCAGGCCGAAGGGCCCCACGAAGCGCAGCCAGTGGCCGGTGGCGTTGTACCAGCGCTCCCACGCCGCGCGGTCGACCTTGGCGCCTCCCTGGTAGATGCGGAAGCCCACCAGGCAGCCGTAGACCCCGACGAGCAGCATCGCCAGCTCCATCAGCGCCAGCAGGATGATGTCCATCGCGGCCATGAGCCCGCCTAGAGAGGGCGCAAGGGCGCGTACAGCCCGAAGATGTAGAGCAGCAGCAGGAAGACCCCCAGCAGCACCGCGCTCCAGGCCAGCAGGCCGGGGCGGGCCAGCCGGCCACGGCGCGTGTAGGCCTGGACCAGCATGCCCAGCACCACGAAGCCCCCCACCAGCGGGTAGATGGGGCTCATCACCACTTCGGTGATCTGCGGGAGGCAGCAGGACATGTCCTCGAACATGCCCTCGAAGCTGGGGGTCACCGCGCAGGGCAGCGCCAGCAAGATCAGGCCCAGCTGCGCCCCGACGAGGAAGGGGGTACGACCGCCGATGCTGCGTTGGTCAGACAGCTCGCTCATGTTCCTGGCATAGCACGGACCCAGGATCATAGGGGGGCGCAACAGGAGTCAGCCATGTCCCGTCCCAACATGCTCCGCCGCGCCCTGGCCCCCATCGACCGCCTGCCCGCATTCACCCAGACCTGGGCCCGAAGCATGGCCCTGGGGCGCACCGTGCCCTTCGTGGGCACCGCGGGCATCGTCTGCGTGGCCCTGGGCGACGACGGCGGCGAGTTCACCCTCGCCAACCGCCGCAAGGTCCAGAACCACATCCAGGGCGTACACGCCAGCGCCACCGCTCTGCTGGCCGAGACGGCCACGGGCCTGACCTTTGGCTGGCACCTGTCCGACGACAAGCTGCCCCTGATGAAGTCCACTCACATCGACTACATCCGGCGTTCCAAGGGGGCGCAGCGGGCCATCTCGAGGCTCACCGACGAGCAGATCGCGACGATGCAGAGCGAGCCCAAGGGGGCCTTGGACATCGCGGTCACGATCACCGACGAGGACGGGCAGGAGCCCGTGAAGTGCGTGATGACCTGGGCGTGGATCACCAAGCAGAAGAAGGGCTAGGAGCCTCCCCAGCCGAAGAAGATGTCGCTGTACATGTACTCGCGGTAGCTCTGGGTGTAGAGCGTGCGGGACCAGATCAGATCGCCCACACCATCGCCGTTCAGATCACCACCCGCGATGGACGTCATCCACGCGCAGTTGTTGTGCTCGAACTGACCGATCGCGGCCTCGAGCTCGACGGTGCCCTCGAGGGGGCCGCCGTACAGCACGGCGCCGTAGCCGTAGCAGGCGAAGCTCCAGTAGTCAGGGTCGGAGTAGTCCGCGATGTAGACCTTGGTGAACACGTCCGGGCGTTCGTCCCCGTCGGCGTCGATCACGACGAGCTCGGCGCCGACGGTCCAGTCCTCGTCCCCCAGCAACGTGGCAGCAGCAGCGCTGGTGCTCCAGTCGTTCTCGGCGCTGCCCAGGTGCAGGTAGATCGCACCGTGGCTCGGATCCCCATGGCCGATGGCGGACACCAGCAGGTCGGCGCGACCGTCGCCATCCATGTCGTGGATGGCGATGTCGCCCCCGAGGCCGTCACCCTCGTTCTCTCCCACGACGACGAGGTCGGCGTCGGAGCGCGACAGGCTGCCCGCGAGGGGGCCGAGCAGCACCGCCGCCTGGCCGATGCTGGAGGCGTCGCTCGTGTCGTAGCGCGAGATGCCCAGGGCCAGGTCGGCCAGCCCGTCCCCGCTCAGGTCTCCCGCTGCCAGCTGGCGACCGAGCTCGTCATCCACGACCCCGTAGACGATGGCCAGGGCGTCGTCTCGCGCCTGGGCGCCCGCGGACCCTCCGTCGTGGACGGCCACCAGGCCGGCATCCTCCCCCGCCGTGTCATCACCTGGGGAGCCCAGCAGGATCTCGGCCGTGCCGTCCCCCGTCAGGTCCGCGATGGCTTGATCCCAGCCTCCATAGTCATCCACCTGGGACCCGAGCAGGATCAGGTCCGCCTCCGCCAGGTTCGTCTCGTCGCGGATGGGTGATCGCAGCAGCCAAGCGACGCCACCGTCGGTGCCCAGGTCCGGGCCGATGCCCCGCAGGAGCACATCGTCGAGGCCGTCGCCGTCCACATCCCCCGCGATGATGGCATCCCCCGGACAATAATCCGTCTCGTCGATGAGGACGTGGATCTCGGCCTCGTCCCAGCGGGGCTCGCCGGTGAAGGGACCCCACATGAACGAGGCGGCCACATCCGGCCAGTTGAGGCCGGGGTGGCCCATCAGCAGCTCATCTTGTCCATCGCCGTCGAGATCACCGGCCGTCGCGCTCTCCCACCCCGCGTAGGAGGAACCAGCGTAGACCGAGACGCTCGGGTGGCAGCCGTCCCCATCATCGCAGAATCCGCAGATCAGCGTCTCCCCGTCGCAGTCGTCATCGACCTCGTTGCAGACCTCCTCGGCCCCGGGGTGCACCGTGGGATCGCCGTCGTCGCAGTCGCAGGGGGTGGTGGTGCCGTCGGCGTCGAGGTCATCGCCGTCGTCCGCGAGGCCGCTGCAGTCATCGTCCAGGTCGTTGCACAGCTCGGGAGCTCCGGGGTTGACCTCCGGATCGCCGTCGTCGCAGTCGCCGCCTGCCAGCGCGTAGCCCTCGGGCTGCTCGCAGACCGTGGTCGCAGTGTCGCCGTCCTGTCCGTAGCCGTCCCCATCTTCGTCCCGATACCAGGTGGTGGCATCTTCGGCCTCGGCCTCGTCGATGACGCCGTCACAGTCGTTGTCGAGCCCGTCGCACAGCTCGGGGTGCTCGCCGTGGACCGCCGGCTCGTCGTCGTCGCAGTCGTCGTTGGGGGCGACCATGCCAGGGGGCGGCTCGCAGGCCGGGGTGGCGTTGGCTTCGGAGCGCCCGTGGCCGTCGCCGTCGCCGTCCCAGTACCAGTCGGTTGAATCCACGCCGGCCTCGTCCACGTGGCCATCGCAGTCATCGTCGACCCCGTTGCAGTGCTCGTCCGCCCCGGGGTGGATGGCAGGATCGCCGTCGTCGCAGTCCTCGGACACGGGGTAGCCGTCGCCATCGCCGTCATCAGGGTGACAGGCCGTGACGTTGGCCATCACGAGGCAGAGGGCGAGGGTGGCGAGGCTGGGTCTCTCCATACTCCTACCGCAGACACTGCGCGTGCAGCTGGTGGCGCATGCTGTCCCAGGAGAAGCGGTAGAAGAACACGCAGCCATTGCGGTAGACGAGATCGACCGCGTCCTCGCCGTCCAGGGCCACGACGCTGGTGACCTCCCCGGCCGGGGTGATGCCCAGGATGTGCAGGTAGCTCTTCTGCACCCAGCCGCCCTCGTCGATGACGTACTGCACGCCGCCCTTGGCGTAGAGGGTCTCGTCGCCGTCGATGGCGAAGCTGTGGCCCGGCAGGCTGGCGCTGATCTGGATGGCCTCGGCGGGTACGGCGCCGAAGGCGGCCTCGTGCACGGCCATGATGCGGGCGCCGAGGTCGGAGATGTAGGGCTCTTCGATCTCGGTACCCGCGGGCACGCGCATCACGTCGCTGTTGCCGAAGTAGAGCAGGTCGCCGCTCGCCAGCATGGCGTTGGTGCCGACGCCGGTGGGGTCGCTGGGCCTCACCAGGACGGTGGCCTCCCCCGCGGGGCTGATCTGGAAGACCTGTTGGTCGCCGCCCATGAAGTTGGAGACGTAGCTGTTGCCCGCGCTGTCGCGGCTCATGTAGCTGGGGGAGGAGAAGCCCACGAAGGCACCGTCGTCGAACACAGTGCTGGGGTCGCCGTCGCTGTCGAAGCTCACGATGTGGGTGCTGGTGGTGGCGTACAGGGTGTCGTCGTCGGGGCCGATGTACAGGGCGTCCAGGCCGCCGATGGCGCTGAGCTGGGCGTCGTCGGCGAAGGTGGTCTGGGTGCCATCGCAGGCGATCTTCCACAGCGAGCGCTCGAGCCCGTTGTCGTTGAACACGTAGCTGTTGCAGGCGCTGTCCACGGCGATGTGGGTGTTGGACAGCTGGGACAGCTCGGCGATCATGCCGGTGCCGCAGCAGGTGCCCACGTCGGTGTCGGCGTCGCTGTCCGCGTCCGCGTCTGCATCCGAGTCGCTGTCGGTGTCCGAGTCGGCGTCGCTGTCCGTGTCCGTGTCGGCCGGGCCCGTGTCGGGAGGGCTGGTCTCGTCCTTGTCGCCACAAGCGACCAAGAGGGCGGCGGGAAACAGCAGGGCGATGGTACAGATCCTCATGGAAACCTCATGTGCGGGTTTCCGAAAGTCTACCAGACCTCCAGCAGCTCGTAGCTCAACACCCCGCGGGGGCTGTCCACCTCGAACTCGTCACCGACCTCGAGCTCGGCCATGGCTTGACCCAAGGGGCCGCTGGGGCTGATGACGCGGACGGTGTGGGGTCCCACTGCGAGCTGACCTCCCCCGACAGGGGCCACGAAGACGAGCTCGCGACGGTGCCCCTCGAGCTGCACCATCGCCCCCACCTGGACCGTCGGGGGGTCGAACTCCCGGCCCGCGTCGAAGGTGGTGGTCCAGGCCAACTGCTGGCGCAGCTCGGCGATGCGGCGGGCCTGGCCGAGAGCCAGGTAGCTGGCCTCGATGGCGCGGGTGTCGTACTGGCCTTCCTGACGAGCTTCATCGGAGCTGACCTCGTCACGGGCGGCCTCGGCCACGCTCACGAGGGCGCGCAGATCCTCGTTCAACAGGGCTCGGAGCGCCGCGATGACGGCGGACTTGGTGGGTCGTTCCTGGGGCATGTTGGGGCTCTACTCCATGTCCTCGAGCAGGTTCTCGAGTTCCTTGATGGACTTCTTGTCGGTCAAGCTGTCCTGGCAGGCCTGCACGGTCTCCTTGGCCAGCCCGGCCTGGTCTTGGCGCAGGGCGATGCCGGCGGTGGCGACGCAGGCAGCCCGCTGCAGGCGCAGCTCGCTGTGCGCGAGCAGGCTCTGGGCCAAGGCCAGGTCGTCGCCGTAGTCGCCCATGGCCCGCAGGGCCTCGACCTGCAGGCCGAGCTCGCCGTGCTCGATGAGCCAGGCCGCCGCGGCCTGGTGATCGGCGGGGTCACCGGTGCCCCGCTTCCAGCGCGCGCGCAGTACGCGCCAGGCGCGCTTCTGCACCGCCAGCTCGGGGTCGGTCTGCATGACCAGGATGATCTCGGCGGTGGCGGCGGGATCGTCCTCGAGGGCGGTGACCGCCTCTTCGCGTTCCTCGACCGTGGCCTGTGCGGGGTCGAGGGAGGCGCGGATCGTGCCCGAGCCCCCTCCGGAACCGATGACGGCGCTGCCGCCACCGACATCCACCGCGACGCCCACCGCGGTGGTCTCGGTACCCGCGGCCGTGGTCTCGCTCGTGGAAACCGCCACACCGCCGGACCCCACCACCACCTGTGTGGCCTCGTGACCGGTGACGTCGCCGCTGCCGCTGCGCACGGCCACGCCCTCGGGGCCCACGGCCACCACGTTCTCCTGGGAGCTGGCCTGCAGGCCGCCGCCATCTAGGCTGGCGTCGCCGGTGGAGCGGCCGTAGCTCACGCCCTGAGCGCCTGCCGTTGAGCTGACACCGCTGTGGTTGGCCTGCATGCCACCGGGGCCCGCCGAGGCGGTGTTGGTCTCGGAGCTGAAGCCCACGCCCTGCTTGGAGACCGAGACCTCCATGGAGGTCTCGGAGCGGTAGCTCTCGCCGTTGTCCATGGCGGCCTGAGCACCCTGCATGCCGTCCTTGGCGTCGCTGACGCCCTGGTTGACCGCGCTGGCCGTGGCCGCAGCGCCCGCCACGCCCTGGGCGATGCGCATGGCGCGCTGGGCCTTGCTGGCCTCGGGCTGGCTGCCGATGGGCATGGAGGACACCGCGAGGTTGCCACGCTGCATGACGGCGCTGACCTGCTGACCGTCGGCCACCGCCAGCGTCCCCTGGTACAGCACCTTGTTGCCGGGCACCCGGATGATGGTGAGTTCGTGGATGCCCGCATCGATCCCCTCGAGGTCGAGGGCCTCAGCCCCACCGGCCGGCGAGATCTGCTCGCCATTCCACATCATCTTCACCGGATACTCCGCGACGATGGTGACGTTGGCAGCTGCGTGAGCTGGACCGGACAGCACCAGGGCGAGCAAGAGGGTGCAGAAGGACATGGGGCTCCCGGGACACGGTGAAGGGAGATCTTCTATCCTGGACAGGGGCCAACGCACCGCAGACCGCCAACGCGGCCCCGGATGATTCATCTGGGCCCAGGATGGCGGTGGGGGGG
>CALDOK010000367.1 GCA_937912125.1 uncultured Pseudomonadota bacterium | reverse complement strand
CCAGGCGGACCGGACCGAGCACTCACCACCTTGAATGGCCACTGAGGTCCCCCAGGCGGACCGGACCGAGCACTCACCGGCATGAGTGGCCACTGAGGTCCCCCAGGCGGACCGGGCCCACAACTCACCCCCATGAGTGCCCACAGAGGTCCTCCCGCGGAAGAACCAGACCGCCATCCCTGTTGTCCTGACGGCCACTGCGAGGCTCCGCCATGTCCAGACACACCACGCTCACCCTGCTGCTCACCATCGCCTGCACCCACCGCGGGCCCGCGCCGCCGGTGGAGGGCCTCGCCACCGCGCCACCCTCGACGCCCACGGAGCCCCCTGTGGTGCCCTCACCCGAGCCCGTCGAGGCGCTGGTGCCAGCCCTGCCCCTCTGCAGCGACCCCACCATCCAGGACCTGGTGCAAGGCGCACGACACTGGGCAAGCGCCGAGCTGGGCACCGAAGACTTCGGCGCAGGCGGGGCGCTGTTCGATCGAGAGTGGCTCTTCGGCACCTGGATGATGGCCGCGGTGGGGCTGGGCCAGCACGCGCGCCTCTGCCCTGACCAGGTCCCTCTCGATCTGCCCGCCATGGTGGCCGCCCTCGAGCACATGGTCTCGGCCGAGGGCCGCGCATTTGACACCCACGAGTACGGCGGCATCGACATCGACCAGCGGCTGGATGACCCCCGCGGCTCGGTGGCCCTGCTGGGCTACGCCGGCCTGGCCCTGGCCTTGCACCGGTCTCTGGACCCCGACTCCCACCTGACCCCCATCGAACAGCGCTGGGCAGAGGCCCTGGCGGGGCAGCTCGACGGCGACCTGCTCGAGACCTACCCCCGCCAGATCTTCCCAGTGGACAACGCCGCCGGAATAGCCGCTCTGGCCTTGCACGACCGGGTCACCGGGGAAGACCACAGCGCACAGCTCGCCGCCACGACGGCTGCCATTGCCGCCGCCCGGGACCCCGCCACCGGCATGCTGTTCCAAGTGGTGGCCGCCGACGGCCTCCCCCTGGACGAACCCAAGGGCTCCGGCTCGTTCCTCACAGCCTGGTTCCTGCACCGGGCCGCACCCGACCTGGCACAGGACCTCTACACCGCCAGCCGCGACACTCTGGGAGGCTCGCTGATGGGCATGCTGGCCATGCGCGAGTACGTCCCCGGTACTCCCGGCACCGGCGGCGTGGACTCCGGCCCCCTGATCTTCGGCTACTCGGTCTCGGCCACGGGCTTCGCTCTGGGAGCAGCGACGGCCCTGGGGGACGCCCCCACCCGCGACGCCTTGCTGCGCACGGCCCAGCTCGGTGGCTCCCTGGCGGTTGGCATGACCCCCGGCCTGGCGTCCCCCAGCGGCGAGGGCGCGACGGGATCACACCTGGGCGACGCCATCTTGCTGGCCATGCTCACGTCCGAGGGGATGCCCTGAGGACTACTTCTTCGGGGCCGCCGAACCCACCAGCGCGGTCTTGAACTCGTTGCCATCGTGGCTGGCCAGGGTGGGCTTGTCGTCGATGCGGGTGAGCAAATGCACCGGCCGTCGCCAGATGCGCTGGAGCTTGCCCATTGTCTCGCGGGCCCAGTCCAGCTGGATGTCCACGCCCTCGTGGATGTGGGTCAGCTCGAGCTCGCCGCGGTTGGCATGGTTGCCGTTGGTGACCTGGATGCGAGGCTGGCCGTGGTTGGACAGCATGAACAGAAGCTTCTGCTTGACCGCCTCGAACTCACGGTTGTCCACCACGAACTGCTTGGAGCGCCTGTCGTACTCGTAGGAGAACAGGCCCTGCTGACGCACGAACTCGGGGGTCAGGAACTGATCGATGAAGGTGACGTCGTTGTGGGTGCGTCGCACCTCGAAGATCTTGGCGCGGCCCAGGCCGGCGCCGGTGTCCCAGCGGGCCCGCTCCCGCTCGTCGTCACACTCGAGGTATTCCTTGCCGAATTGACCCTTGTCCCACCGCTCCTCGATGTGCCGGAACAGCTCGAGGCCCACCTTGTAGGGGTTGAGGTTGCCCGGCCGGGTGGCCATGGTGCCCGCGTGGTGGTCTGCGAAGTCGATGACCTCGCTGTCGTCCATGATGTGGCGGGTCATCAGGTGGGAGTGCCAGTAGCTGGCCCAGCCCTCGTTCATGATCTTGGTCTGGCCCTGAGGCGCGAAGTAGTACGCTTCTTCGCGGACGATGGCCAACACGTCGGCCTGCCAAGCCGCCATGGGGGCGTGGCGCAGCAGGAACAGCAGCACATCCCGCTCGGGCCGCGACGGGAACGACAGGTCGGGCAGCCGCTCCGCGATGGCCTTCTCCCGCATCCGCTGAAGGTAGCCGGGCGGGTTGATGTACTTGTCCATGTAGGTCTTGGACGGCAGCTTGCCCGGCCCGTCGATGGCGGGGTCGGTGACGTCCTCATCGCTGCGGCGCTCCCGCACGATGTGGGGCCGCATGGGGTCGATCAGGTTCTCGATGGACAGGCAGGCGTCCAGGAAGGCCTCGACCTCTTCGACTCCGTAGCGATCGATGTAGCGCCGGATGCGGGCGCCATGGTTGGCCATCTCGTCCAGCATCCGACGGTTGGTGTGCTCGAACCAGTAGTTCTGCTGGAAGAAGTCGACGTGACCGAAGACGTGTGCGATCACGAGCTTCTGGTCCATCAGGGTGTTGTTGTCCAGCAGGTAGGCGTAGCTGGGCTGGGTGTTGATCACCATCTCGTAGATCTTCTGCAGCCCCCACTCGTACCCGGTCTTCATGCGCAGGTACTCCATGCCGAAGCGCCAGTGCGGGTAGCGCGTGGGGAAGCCGCCGTAGGACGCGATCATGTTGATCTCGTCCCAGTTGCACATCTCGAAGATGGTCTCGCAGTGTTGCAGCCCGTGGTCGCGGGCCAGCTGCTCGATCTTGACCCGCTCCCGCTCGATCTCGAGGGGCAGGCTGCGGAGGGACAGGCCGTGGACGAGGGATGGCATGGCTACCTCCCCTTGCCCAGCAGCTCGCGGATGCTGTCCATGATGGCGTCTCGGTCGGGGATGCGCGACAGGATGACCCGCTCGTCCTTGCCGTAGTTCTCCTGCAGATCGGTGTAGAACTGCCCGGACCCGTAGTCGGAGTCCACCTGGCCGTAGCCGAACATGTTGGCCACGGGGAGCAGCTTGTCTTCGAGCAGCTTCATGCAGGTGCGGGTGTCGGACCCGGACCAGTTGTCGCCGTCGCTGAACTGGAACAGGTAGATGTTCCAGTCGGCCGCAGGGTAGTCGGCCTCGAGGATCTGAATGGCCACCTTGTAGGCTGTGCTGATGAGCGTGCCGCCGCTCTCCTTGGTGCGAAAGAAGGTGTCGCGGTCCACCTCACGGGCCGCAGCGTCGTGGATGATGAAGCGGGTCTCGATGTTGCGGTAGTTGTGCCGCAGCCAGGTGTCGATCCAGAAGGTCTCGAGCCGCACGATGTCCTTCTGCTTCTGGCCCATGGAGCCCGAGACATCCATCATGTAGAGGATGACCGCCGCTGACGACGGCTCGTGCTCGGTCTCGAAGCTGCGGTACCGGCGGTCCTCGCGGATGGGGATGATCACGGGCTTGTCGGGATTGTAGGCCCCCGCCGCGATCTGCCGCTTCAGCGCCTGACGGTAGGTGCGCCGGTTGTGCCGCAGAGACTCCGGACCCACCATGGAGATGCCCGTGTACTTGGACTTCGCCGACGACACCTCCTTGTGGCCCCGGGGCTCGATGCGGGGCAGCTCGAGCTCCTCGGCCAGGATCTCCGCCAGCTCCTCGAGGCTGACCTCGGCCTCGAGCATGTGCTCGCCCGGCTGGTCGCCCGCTTCCTGGCCCACGGCGTCGCCCTGCTCCCCCTCGCCCTGACCCACGCCGCCCTGCTCGTTCTTGCCGTACTTGAAGCGCGGGATGTGGATCTCGGGGATGGGGATGGAGACGACCTTCCTGCCTTGGCGCCCGAGCATCTCGTCGGAGCCCATGTACTTCTTGAGGTCCTTGCGGACCCGACCGCGGACGATCTTCTTGAACCTGTCCAGGTCTTTGTCGATGGGTAGGACCACCAGAAACTCCCTACTTCTCGTCCTTGGTGTCACCACGGGCGAAGATGCTGGCCACGAAGTTCAAGACGTCGGTGGCGCAGACATCGCAGTAGCCGTACTGCTCGATGAGCCGCTGCTTGACCACGTCGATCTTGGCCTGGGTGTCCTTGTCCACCACCTGGCTGACCAGCGAGGTGAGCTTGATGCTGTCCTTCTGGTCCTCGAACATCTTGAGCTCGAGGGCCTTGTGCAGCCGCTCGTTCATGGAGTAGTTGAAGGTCTTGTGGTCCACCGCCAGGGCGCCGATGTAGTTCATGATCTCACGCCGGAAGTCGTCCTTGCGGGACTCCGGGATGTCGATCTTCTCTTCGATGCTGCGCATCATGCGCTCGTCCGGCTCCTCGTAGTCGCCGGTGAAGGCGTTCTTGACCTTCTCCTTCTGGGTGTAGGCCTTGATGTTGTCGATGTAGTTGCCGCACAGCCGCATGATGGCATCCTGATCGGCCACAAGCGCCTTCTGGACCTCGTTCTTCACGATGTCCCGGTACTCGTTCTTGACCTCGGCCAGCAGCGAGATGTAGGTCTTGCGGGTCTCTTCGTCGGCCACCAGGCTGTGGTGCCGCAGGCCGCCCTCGAGCTCGTTGAGCACCATGAAGGGGTTGATGCAGTTCTGATCGGCGTCGGCCACCAGAGCGTTCGAGATCTTGTCCTGGACGTACCGGGGGGAGATGCCGTCCATGCCCTCGCGCTCCGATGACTTGCGCAACTCCTTGACGTTGTCCTCGGTGAAGCCGGGCATGGACTTGCCGTCGTACAGCCGCAGCTTCTGCATCAGGGTGAGCTTGTACTGCTTGGGCTCCTCGAGGCGAGTGAGGATGGCCCACATGGCGGCCATTTCCACCGTGTGGGGCGCGATGTGCTTGGCCACCTTGTCGTTGTTGAAGTCCTTGGCGTAGATGCGGGACTCGTTCTTCCAGGTGGTGATGTAGGGCACGTCGATGCGCAGGGTGCGGTCCCGCAAGGCCTCCATGAACTCGTTGTTCTGGAACTTGCGGTACTCGGGCTCGTTCGTGTGCCCGATGATGACCTCGTCGATGTGGGTCTGGGGGAACTTCTTGGGCTTGATGCTGTGCTCCTGGCTGGCCCCCAGCAGGTCGTACAAGAACGCCACGTCGAGCTTGAGCACCTCGATGAACTCCACCAGGCCGCGGTTGGCGATGTTGAACTCACCGTCGAAGTTGAAGGCCCGCGGGTCGGAGTCCGATCCGTACTCGGCGATCTTGCGGTAGTTGATGTCGCCGGTGAGCTCGGTGGAGTCCTGGTTCTTCTCGTCCTTGGGCTGGAAGGTGCCGATGCC
>CALDOK010000366.1 GCA_937912125.1 uncultured Pseudomonadota bacterium | reverse complement strand
GGCGTTGGTGCAAGGATCGAACCGTCGCGTGAGGATGCCTCCAGCCCCTCGGATCAAGCTGTCGCGATCCGCTCTGAACGCGGCATTCCGCACTCGGTCATTCGGTTGAGGATGTTGCAGCCTACCAGGATTTCATTCTTCTGCGCCAACTCGCCACGGGCTCGGAGTCGCCCACCAAAGAGCCGTTTGTAGCGGAAGAAGGTGTTCTCGGCACGGGCCTGCGAATGCTGCCCCGCTTCGACCCGCCATCGTCGCCTCCCCAGCTCGGCAATCTTCTCGATGTGGGCATCGCGGTCAGCGAGGACGGAATCGCCGGAGACGACAGCATCCCTCCTCGGCGGCACTACGACCCGAGCACCACGTGAACTCGCGGCGGCGTAGACCTCGCGGGTGTCGTAGCCGCCGTCAGCAGTAAGTCTCCCGATGGGTTCGGCGATCTGGTCCATCAAGCCGGGTAGAACAACGGCGTCGGCAATGGACCGGTCGGTGAGTTCGACTGCGAGCACTTGCCCAGCACCATCCACGGCGACGTGGAGCTTCCGCCAGCCTCGCCGTCCGCGTTCCCCCCACTTCGCGGCGGCCCACTGCCCCTGGCCGACGATGGCGAGGCCGGTGGCGTCGACGATGAGGTGTATGGGCTTCGTCCTCGGCAGGCGGTGCAGCTCCACTCGGAGCCCGCCAGTGCGCCTGGACAGAGTCGTATGGTCTGGCGCCTTCAACCCAAGGCCGAGCAGAGAGAAGATGGAGGCCAGTAGCCCCTCAGTCTGGCGCCAAGGCAGCCTGAACAGCAGCCGCAAGGTCAGCGCGGCCTCGATGGCCACATCCGAGTACCGCCTCTGCCCGCCACGAAACCCCTCTCCGCGCGGCTGCCATGCCGCGACCACCTCGGGCGTGAACCAGATCGTAAGGTCTCCGCGCCGAACCAGAGCTCGGTCGTACTCCGACCAGTTCGTGACGCGGTATCGGCCCTTGTAGTTGGGATGGACCTTCGATCGGCTCTTCGACACGGGCGACTCCGTTCTGCTATAGCAGGCGAACTTCGTATATCCGGAAGGACTACGCCCCATCGCCTGTCGATCCTTGCACCAACGCCGCTTTCTGAAGGAGAACGAATGGCTAGGATGATCCCGAGCACCCCACGCGACTTCCACGACAGCAAGGGGGAGGAGCGCGTCTACCATGCCCTGCGCGCGCTGCCTGACAGCGTGACCGTGATCCACTCCTTGCGCTGGCTGCACCCCGGGAACTCGCGGGCTTTGACCCAAAAGCTGGGCGCGCAGGGCGAAGGTGACTTCGTGATCTTCGACCCCGCCCAGGGCGTGCTCGTCGTCGAAGTCAAGGGTGGACGAGTCTGGTGCGAGCGCGGCGAGTGGTGGCAGCAGAACCGCAAGACGGGACAGAAGAAGCCCATCGACCCGGAGAAGCAGGCCAGCGACACGCTCTATCGCCTCCGCACCGAGGTCTTAGCCCGCGTGCCCGAGGCGTCGCGGCTGCTGTTCGCGCACGCTGTGTGGTTCCCCGATGGGGCTGTGGATCGCGACGACCTCCCCATGAACTGCCACTCGGACATGACCTTCGACGGAGAGAGCATCGCCCGCCCGTTGGAGGTGTTGGGGCGCTGCTTCGCCTACTGGCGCAGGGTGCTGCCCGGATCCAAGGGAGGCGTGGACGATGCGACGGCCGAGAAGGTCCTGTCCGCTCTCGCTCCCACGCTGTCCATCGTCCGCTCGATTCGGCAGACCGTGGACGAGCGCGAGGAACAGCTCATCCAGCTCACTCGCGAGCAGGCCCGCATCATCGACTTTCTGGACGAGCAGCCCCACGCGGCCATCATTGGCGCGGCAGGTACCGGCAAGACGCTGCTCGCCATTGAAAAGGCACGGCGGATCGCGTCGCCCGACAACCCGGTCCTTTACCTCTGCTACAACGCGCTCCTTCGCGACCACCTCCGCAACAACCACGGGCAGCCGAACGTCCGCTACGCGAACGTCCATGAACTCGCCTTGGAGGTGACTGGGCGTGACGGCTCGCTCGACGACGCCGCAAAGCGGCTCGTCGAGCACCTGATGGACGATCGTCCGCTCGACTACGCCCATGTCGTGATCGACGAGGGCCAGGACTTCGACACCGATTGGTTGGAGTGGCTCAAGTACCGCTTCCGAGACGGCACGTTCTATGTGTTCTACGACCGCCACCAAGCGGTCCAGCGGCAGACCGAGACGCGCTGGCTCGACGAGATCCCTTGCCGCCTGGTGCTCACGCGGAACTGCCGCAACACCGAGAAGATTGCACGCTCGGCCTACCGGATCGCCGATCTACCGCAGCCGTCCACGCTCGGCGTCGAGGGTCCCGCCCCGCGCCTCCACCGGGCAGGGTCCACGGCGGAAGCCGTTGAAATCGCCGGTCGGCTTGTAGAGGCCGCGATCCGGGCCAAGACTGCACCCCATGAAATCGCCATCCTGACGATGGAGACGATGGGAGAGCGCAGCCCGTGGTCGCTCGAACGCATCGGTGGCCAGCGCACGACCGACGCGCCGGCCGGCAACCGCGTGACGGTGACGACGGCCCGGCGCTTCAAGGGCCTGGAGGGTTCGCTGGTCGTCGTCGTGGACGCAGACTTCGCCCAGGCGGGCGACCCGGATTGGCGTCGACGGCTCTATGTCGCGGCATCGCGAGCCCGGCACGCCGTCCACATCGTCACGACGACGCCGGAGAGCGCCCTCGCCGAGCCCCTCCGCATCCTCTCTAGCACCGACAAGGTGCGCCCCACTTGGCGCGCTCTCGCGCGCGAACTTCGCTTCAGCCTGACCGGAGGGACAGATGATCCGTTCCACGAACCAGAAACTCGGTGAATACGAGCTCATCCGCCGGCCTGAGCATATCGCTCGGGTTTGGGCGACTATCGAGAAGGCGCTGCCCCACTACTGGACGAAATTCATCGACGACGCTCGCGAGACGGATGCCGCATCCAAGCTAGCAGCGGCGTTCGGCGGAAAAGCCCGTTCGAAGCCGGAGGCTGTCTCAAGTGTGCTGTCGCGCGTGTTCGAGAAGGCGCTCGCTTCCTACGACAAGGAATGCGAGAAGTACCACCGCTTCTTCGATGCTGCCGCGATGGAGGAGTACTTCGACGACCCCAACGCCTTCAAGCAGATGCTCTCGAAGGACGTGCCAGTCATCGCCAATACACTTCGCAACCGTCGCGCGGAGCTGAAGGAATGGCAAATGGCCTTCCGGGCGTGCTCGTCACGCGATCTCCTTCAAGTGTTCGGCAACGTCATGGACTTCACAGCGCAGTGGCTGGAGGACCACCCCACTGCCGCCTATGCCGCCCACGACACCCCGGAGGGGTTTGGGCTCGACCCACTCGACGACGACGAAACCATGCACAAGGAAGGCGTCGTCGGGATGGGAATCAAGAGCATCATCCTTTACCACCTGGACCCGCAGCGCCTGCCTGCGCGCGGTCGGTACGGGCTGTACGGGCTGTATTTCCTCTCTGACAAGCAGCACTTCGGCCTGCCGAGCAAGTCA
>CALDOK010000365.1 GCA_937912125.1 uncultured Pseudomonadota bacterium | reverse complement strand
ATGTGAAGCGGCGCAAAGCGCCGTCTGCACGATCGACGCGAGCAAAGGCGGCTACACACGCCACGGTCGCCGTGCCTCCCGCGCCGCGACGATGTGAAGCGGCGCAAAGCGCCGTCTGCACGATCGACGCGAGCAAAGGCGGCTACGCCCGCCTTTGCTGCTAGTAGGCGTCGAGGGGACCGATCTCGTTCTCGACCGCCGCCAGCATCTTCCACTCCAGTGTCGCCGCCTTCATGTTGTTGTGGTCGTTGTACAGCGGGCGGTCGATCTCGAGGAACTCCACCACCTCGCGCACGGCGTCCTTGGCGGCCTGGGTGCCGCGGCCCGGAGAGTAGGTGCGGAAGTCCAGCGCCTGGGCGGCCGCCATCATCTCGATGCCTAGCACACCGCAGCCCAGGTCGTAGATCTGGCGGGACTTGAGGGCGGAGTTCATGCCCATGGACACGAAGTCTTCCTGGTCGGCCGCGGCCGGGATGGACTGGATGTAGGCGGGGGCGCTAAGGATCCGCTGCTCCACGATCTGCGTGTCGGCAGTGTACTGGGACAACATGAGCCCGGACATCAGCCCGGCGTTGCCCGTGAGGAAGGGCGGCAGGCCCACGCTCAGGGCCGGGTGGTTCAGGCGGTTGAAGCGCCGCTCGGACAGCACGCTGACCATGCAGATGCTGGCGCCGAGCACGTCGATGGGCAGGCTGATGGGGGTGCCTTGGAAGTTGGCGCCCGTGAGCACGATCTGGTCGTCGGGGATGAAGATGGGGTTGTCGCCCACACCGTTGGCCTCGATGAGCAGCTGGGACTTGGTCCAGCGCAGCTGGTCGCGGGCCGCGCCGATGACCTGGGGGGTGGAGCGCATAGAATAGGCGTCCTGGACCTTGACCTTCTCCTTGCCGGTCATCAGGTCGGAGCCGTCCATGATGCGCTTGAGGTTGCGCGCGCTGGTGACCGCGCCCTGGAACCCGCGCAGCTGGTGCAGGCGGGTGTCGTAGGGCTTCATGTTGGCCTTGAGAGCCTCGAGGGTCATGGCGCAGGCGACCTCGGCCTGCATCAAGAAGCGCTCGCAGTCGTAGACGAACAGGCAGCCGATGGCGTTGATGAGGTTCGAGCCGTTGATGGCGGCCAAGCCGTCGCGGGGCTTGAGGCCTGGAGGCGTGAGGCCCGCCTTGGTGAGGCCCTCGAGGCCGTCGTAGCGCTGGCCCTTGTAGAAGACCTCGCCCTCGCCCATGAGCACCAGGGCGATCTGGGACATGGGGGAGAGGTCGCCGCAGGCGCCCACCGAGCCCTTCTCGCAGACCACCGGGGTGAGCCCGGCGTTGAGCCAGTCCACAAAGGCCTGGGTGATCTCGATGCGGCAGCCGGAGTTGCCGTTGCAGTGCACGTTGGCTCGCAGCAGCATGGCCGCGCGCACGTGGTCCAGGGGGCAGGGCTCGCCGATGCCGGCGGCGTGGTTGTAGATCAGGTAGCGCTGGAACTGGTCCGCTTGTTCGTCGGACAGCAGCACCTCGGAGAACTCGCCAATGCCGGTGTTGACGCCGTACATCGTCTCGCGGGCCTCGATGCGCTCCTGGATGAAGACGCGGCAGCGCTTGATGCGGGCCACGGCGTCGGGGTGCAGCTCGACCCGGGCACCATGGCGGGCGACCGCGACGATGTCTTCGATGGTGAGATCGTTGCCAGTGAGGATGACCTTGGTATTCATGCGAGCCTCCAGAGGGGGCTCGGGCATCCTGGTTGGAGCGCCCGAGCATGGTTGTCGGGTCACTCCCACCCACCCCGCAGCAACCGGGGCCCGGTCCGCGTGGCGTCATTTGAACCCGGCCCTGAGCACACGTCAAGCGCGGCGCCATGCGCGGCGTCAGTGCCACGCGCGACGGACGTGCAATAGGGGGCGCCAGCCCGCCCTCAGGAGCGACCATGCTCGGACCCGCCCTCTTCGTCCTGCTGTCCAGCCCCCTGCTCGCCCAGGATCTGCCCGCCCTTCCCGGCCAGGGAACCTCATTCTCCGCCGGGGCTGAGCTGGGGGCTGCCTCTCGCTATGTCTGGCGAGGCATGCCCGCGAGTCAGGGGCCCACCCTGCAGCCCGCCGCCTGGCTCGGCATCGAGAACGTCACCATCATGGCCTGGGGCAACATCGACCTCGACTCGGGAGCCAGCCGTGCCCTCAGTGAGCTGGACCTGATCGTCAGCGTATCTCAGGCTTGGGAAGACCTCACCTTCGAGCCCGGTCTGATCGCCTATGTCCTGCCCGGCGTGGGCTCCACCGCCGAGGCCTTCGGCAACTTCTCGTGGCAACCCGGCCCGGTGGGGCTGTACAGCAACCACGCGGTGGACTTCTGGGACGCCAGGCCCGGGTGGTGGTCCGAGAGCGGCGCGCTGGTCTCCGTGGACCTGCCCGCCCAGCTGTGGGTGGACGCCGGCGCTGGCATCTCTTTGGCAAACAACGCCTACAACGAGTACTACCTCAGCCTGGACCGCTTCGGATCGCAGTACGCCTGCGCGACCCTGGGCCTGGGCTGGGCCCACAGCAGTGGGCTGTACGCGGGCGTGGACGGCCGCCTGGATCTGCTCACCCAGCAGCCTGTACGCGACGCGCTGGGCGTCGACATGGTGCAGGGCAGCGCCCTGCTCGAGGTGGGCTGGGAAGGCTCACGGGTGTGGGTGCGGCAGCCCTAGCCTCGGCCTGGTTCAGCCCCTCGAGCAAGGCCATCAAGCAAGGGACGTGGCTGTTCCGGACCGTCGCACCGGGAGACACCGGGTTCATCCAGGAGGCAGGTGAGAACAGCGCCGTGGGCCGCTCGCGCACCGCCTCCATGGCCCCGCTGAGCTCCACGGTCATGGCCAGGGTGCCGCAGCGTTCGTAGAGCCAGTCGTCCATGTCTCCCATGATCCCGTACCAGGCCTGGGCCTGTTTGATCTGGTAGCGGGGGCCGGGCTGAGAGGCGCAGAAGGCCTCACCGATGGCGACGAACGCGTCCAGATGGGGCGGTGGCTCGGCGTAGGCGTTCCAGGGGTACAGGAACAGCCGACCCACCGAGTGCAGGTTCAGGGCCACCACCGGTCGATCCCGCTCCGCGAGCTCCGCCAAGGCCAAGGCCTCGGGCTCGGACAGGGGCTCGGGCCCCCGGTACCAGGGCATCCAGGGGATGGAGCTGCCCGCCATGGGATGCCATGGGTCGTGCCCGCCCTGGACCCAGGGGAAGTTGCGGTTGAGGTCCACCCCGTTGGCGTTGCCCCTGGGCGCTCGCGCGAAGAGCCGACCGTCGATCAAGGCGTCGGCCGCCGCCGCCCGTGAGTCCAGGTTGACCGCCGGTACGATGACCACCTCAACGCGCCCCAGCAAGGCCTGGGCCGCATCCGTCGGAGTGCTCGCCGCCAGGTCCGCGAGCAGCGCCATGGCCAGCTCGCTGCTGATCACCTCGTTGCCGTGTACGTTGGCCGAGACCAGCACCCGGGGCCTGCCATCCCGGTCTGGTCCCGGCGAGCTCACGCGGACCGCAGGGATGGGCTGGCCCCGCACGGTGCGCCCCGCTTCGACCAGGACGGCGCGGCCCCCGGGGGCGTGGGCCGCCAACCGCTCCACCTCGGCGAGCAGCCGTGGGTTGCTGTGGTAGCCCAAGGGGTCGTCGCTCATGGCGTGTCTCCCGGCGTGGGTTCGTTCTGATCGCGCATCCCGATGAGCACGACCCCCACCACGATCAGCAGCGGCCCCGCCAGGGCCTGCAGCGGCAGCAGCTCACCGAACACCAGCCGCCCCACCGCCAGCGGCAGGACCACGGAGGTGGAGGCGAAGACCGGGGTCACCACCACGGCGCGACCCTTCTGGAAGGACAGCTGCTGCAGCATCATGGCGGTGATGGAGAAGCACATCAGCAGCGCCAACAACAGCCAGGGCCAGCCTGAGCCCAGCACCGCCCCCACACCCGCCAGCGCCAGCAGGCCGAAGTAGCCCTTGGAGAAGCTCAGGCCGACCACCGAGCAGACCGCGGCGGCGAAGGCGAAGAGGGTGCCTGCGTGGCGCTTGGCCTTGCTGGCCACCAGCCAGCTGAACCCCGCCAGCAGGGCGAAGCCAGCGAGCGCGGCCAGGGCGCCTGGCTGCGCGTAGACCCCGAGCAGCTCGTTCGGCGTGGAGAAGGCGCGGCTGCTGGGCAAGGTGAAGCCCACCACGGCCACGCCGGCCACCACCAGGGCCACCCCCGACGCCGCCCAGGCGTCCAGGCGTTCCCCCAGCAACAGCCGGGACGCCAGCACCAGCACCACCAAGCCGAAGCCGTTCAGGGGCTGGATCACGCTGATGTCCGCCAGGCCCAGGGCCGCCATGTTCAACACGATGGCCACGGTGGCCATGCCCCAGCCCGCCAGCCACACAGGCGTGCGCAGCACCGCCCGCACGCTCTGGGCCAGCGGGGTGGCGTCGAAGGGCGGCAGGGTGTCCACGGCCTTCTTCTGGAGCACCGCCCCAAGGTTCATCATGGAGGTGGAGAGGAGCATCAGGGCGACGCCAAGGACTGTGTTACCCATGCCTGTCCTCTCGCGGCGCCGCGGAACAGCGACGCCATCACAGTGTTCGATAGCACGAGGCACGATGCGGTTCCTCTCTCACCCCCTCCTGTTGGTCCTGCTCGCGGCTTCGATCCCCGCCGCGCCTGCCCTGGCTCAGGATCCCCTGGTGTTGGGCTTCGACGGGGCCGCAGCGTCAGCCGGACTGCCCGCGCCCTGGCAGCTCGAGCGCTGGTCTCCCGTGGTGCCCCTGGGCGACTATGTCGCTCGCGCCACCGTGGTGACGGCCAGCGGAGCCGCCGCGCCGGCGGGCAAGGTGCTGGAGCTGGAGTGCGAAGAGGCCGGCTTCATCGTGGGCAGTGAGCGCAGCATCGACCTCTCGGTTCACCGCTGGGCCAGCTGGTCCTGGCGCGCCGACACCCTGCCGACGGGCGCCAGCTTCCGGGCTCGCGACACCAACGACCAGGTCCTCCAGTTGCTCTTCGGCTTCGAGGGTGGGAAGGTCCTGGGCTACATCTGGGACAGCACCGGCACGCCCGGCGCCACCGGCAGCGGCCTGTCGTGGCGCGAGGACGTGCGGGTGATGGTGCTGCAGGCCGGCCCCGGCTCCCCCGGAGAGTGGCGCCGCCAGCGCCGTGACCTGGCGGCGGACTTCGAGCAGCTCTTCGGCGAGCCCCCCGGCCCCTTGAAGGGCGTGGCCGTGCAGAGCAACTGCCAACACACCGAGTCCTCTGGCCACGGCTACATCGGCGCCATCGAGCTGGCCGGCGAATAGACGCGGGCGAAGCCGCCCACCCGCGCGCCCGCACAGGGTCGACGCGATAGGCTCAGAGCACCCAAGTCCCGGAGTGAGCATGTCCGAGCCTCGCAACCTCGATCAGAGCAACGGCTACTGGGGCCGCATCCTCCACGTCGATCTGAGCAGCGGCGAGATCCACCACGAGGAGCTGCCCGACGCCTTCTACGAGCGCTTCCTGGGCGGCATCGGGCTGGCGGCCAAGATCCTGTGGGACCGCATCCCCGTCGGCGCCGACCCCATGGGGCCCGACAACATGCTGGGCTTCGTGCCTGGCCTGCTCACCGACACCGGCAGCCTCTTCACCGGTCGCTTCATGGTGGCCGGAAAGTCCCCTTCCACCGGCGGCTGGGCCGACGCCAACTGCGGCGGCTACTTCTCCCCGTTCCTCAAGCGCTGCCGCATCGACGGCCTGTTCGTGCGCGGCAGCTCAGAGGCACCGGTGTATCTGCTGCTGGACGAACAGGGCGCCGAGATCCGGGACGCCTCCGAGCTGTGGGGCCTCGACACCACCTCCACCGAGGCCAAGCTCAAGGAGCTGCACGGCAAGCGCTGCCAGGTGGCCTGCATCGGCCCGGCGGGCGAGAACAAGAGCTTCATGGCCGGCATCTGCAACGACGACGGCCGCATCGCGGCCCGCGGCGGGCTGGGTGGCGTGATGGGGGCCAAGGGGCTCAAGGCCGTGGTGGCCACCGGCCGCGCGCGCATCGGCGTGGCCGACAAGCCTCGCGTCAAGCAGATCAGCAAGGACTTCAAGGACGCCATCTCCGTCGACAGCCCCATGAACAGGTTGCTGGGCGATCGGCTGCTCGGGGCCACAGGCAAGCTCACCCGCATCCTGCCGGGCATGACCCGTCAGCCCTCGGATCTGTGGCGGCTGCTGCTGGCCCGCTTCGGCACGCCAGCGCTCACGGCCATGTCCGCCGAGAGCGGCGACTCCCCCATCAAGAACTGGTCCGGGTCCGTGGTGGACTTCCCCCTGGCTCGCTCTCAGCGGATCGGCGCCGAGGCCGTCTGCAAGCACGAGATCGAGAAGTACGGCTGCTTCTCCTGCCCCCTGCGCTGCGGCGGCATCGTCTCCTACAACAAGGGGGACCGACCCATCGAGCGTATGCACAAGCCCGAGTACGAGACCCTGTGCGCCTTCGGCGCCCTGCTGCTCAACGACGACCTGGGCTCCCTGTTCGTGCTCAACGATCTGTGCAACCAGGCCGGCATCGACACCATCTCCACCGGCGCCACGGTGGCCTTCGCCATCGAGTGCTTCGAGGAGGGCCTGCTCACCACCGCCGACACCGACGGCCTGGTGCTGCACTGGGGTGCCTCGGCCGCCATCATCACGCTGGTCGAGCGCATCATCGCCCGCGAGGGCATCGGCGACGTGCTGGCCGACGGCGTCAAGAAGGCCTCCGAGCGCATCGGCAAGGGCTCGGATCGTTTCGCCGTGCACAGCGGGGGCATGGAGGCCCCCATGCACGACGCCAAGTTCGACCCCGGCTACCTGGCCACCTACACCTGCGAGCCTGGGCCCGGTCGCCACACCATCTCGGCCTTCACCTACCTCGAGCTGCAGGTGCTCGAGAAGCAGTTCTCCAGGGCGCCCAAGCTCCCCCCCATCGCCTTCAAGCGCTCCAAGAACAAGCCGCAGGGCAAGGGCGAGATGCTGGCGGTGGACTCCTTCTACAAGATGATCGTCGACGCCACGGGAGCCTGCTTCTTCGGCACCCAGGTGGGCGGCCCCCTGCCCATGGTCGAGTGGATGAACGCCGCCACGGGCTGGACGCTCAGCGCCGACCAGTACCTGCAGGTGGGCGAGCGTATCCACCAGCTACGCCACGCCTTCAACGTGCGCGAGGGCATCAACCCCGCCCGCGACTGTCGGCCCCACCCGCGCCTGTACGGCGACCCTCCCTTGGCCAGCGGCCCCTTCCGCAACACCACCCTGGACGCCGACGGCTTCATCCGCGAGTACTACAGGGCCATGCACTGGGACCCCGAGACCGGCCGCACAGAGAAGGCCCACCTCGCAGAGGTCGAGCTCCCCGAGGTAGCCCAGGCCCTGTACGAGGACTAGCTCCAGGTCAAGCCAGGCCCGGCCCTCGGATGAGGGCCAGGAAACCCGCAACCTCTCCCGCCGGGCGGCCGGCTGGCGCCGCGGAGGGCGGCCTCAGGCCTTCTGGGCGGGCGCCTTGCGCGTGCGCTTGGCAGGAGCCTTGGCCACCGCCTTGCGCTTCGCCGGCGCCTTCTTCTTGGGGGCTGCAGCTGGCGCCTTGTGCTTCAGGACGTACGCCATGGTCTCGGCGAAGACCTGATCGCGCTCGCAGTCCTGGCCCATCTCATGGCCAGACTTCTCGAACCAATGGATCTCGCGATGGGTGGAGGAGACATCGCGGTAGATGACGTTGGCCGACGCGGGGGAGATGACCTGATCGGCCTTCGAGTGCATCACGCACACCGGCACCTTGACCTGGCCCAGCCGCAGGCCCGTGTCACGGGCGAAGTAGCGCAGGGAGGTGAAGGCTTCGGTGGGGAAGCGCGGGTAGTTCTCGGACTCGAGGGCCAGGCTCTGGTCGTTGAAGGCGTTTGGCGAAGGCCAGGTGTCCACCACCCGGGCCATCACGCCGGCCAGGGGCGTGAGGGGGTCGCGGAACAGGAGCGAGGCCGCCCAGGTGCAGACACCGGCGACGACGTCGGGGTGACGGATGCCCAGGTTGAGGGAGATGAGCCCCCCCATGGAGAGCCCGACCACCACCACGCGATCCACCTCCTTGGCCAGATCCAGCAGCGCGGCCTCGGCGTCATCCAGCCAGTCCTGGGCCGTGCAGCCCTCGAGATCGGTGTAGATGCCGCCGTGCCCACGGAGCACCGGCATGCGGTAGGGGATGCCCGCAGCCTCGAGGTGAGGCACCATGCCGCTGACGGTCTTGACGCTCGAGGTGAAGCCGTGCAGCAAGAGCACGCCGACCTTCTCGTACTGAGGCATCGGCGGGATGGGGACCTGCATGGGGATGTAGTTCTGGCTGTGGTCCACCAGGGCCGAGATGGCCTTCATCAGCTCGTCGGTGAGCTTGCGGTAGTCCTCGTAGGTGCACTCCTTGTCGAAGTACTCATCGTAGTGGATGGGCTCGCCGTAGCGCACGGTGACCGGGTTGTTCTTGGGTGCCTCGAGCACCTCGAGCCGGGGGTAGACCTCGGGCGGGAACGATCTCCCGGTGCCTGTCACACCCACCGGGACGATGGGAACCCGCGCCTGGATGGCCATGCGCACCGCGCCCGTGCGGCCCTTGAGCATGCCCGTCTGGGGCTGGAGATCGCGGCGCATCACGTCTTCCTCGCCAGGGATGGTGCCCTCGGGGAAGATGGCCAGCGACTTGCCGTCTCGCAGGGACTGGATGGCCTGGGCCATGCCCTCGGTGTCGCCCCCGCGACGGATGAAGGGAGAGTCCGAGAGCACGATGAGGTGCCGCAAGATGGGCCAGTGCTCGAACTCGGACTTGGCCAGGAAGCGCAGGCGCCGGGGGCAGGTGGCGCTCACGACCTGCACGTCGTTCCAGCTCTGGTGGTTGATGGCGAAGAGCAGTCCCCCGCTGGCCGGCACGTTCTGCAGACCCTCGGACTTCAGGTCGTTCGCGTTCTCGTACATGGCGCGCATGCCAGTGCTCACGCCCCTGTAGACGTGATCGGTGACCCGCTGGATCTGTCCGGTGGCCTTGAGGGCACCGACGACGCCGCCGAGAGCCATGTCCATGGGCTTGAGAGCTGCGAAAACAATCTTTTCCCTGTCCATCGATACCTCCAGAATGAATGACCGCTCATTCAGTGTAATGCGCTGTCCAGTCGGCGCACACGCGCTCGTCACGATTGGCACAGCTCGCCCCGACGCCAGCCGGCCCAGCTATAGTCTCTCCATGCTGCGCGGTCCCCTCCTGATCCTCCTGGCGTTGCTCTCGTCGCCGGCCCCCGCCGTCACCGGCGGGCCCGATGGCGGCGGCCTGTTCTTCGCCGACTCCACCGAACCGGACGGTCCCCCCTACGGGTGGCTCGACCTCAGCGCGGGCGTCAGCCACAGCCTGGGCGACGATGAGCTGGCGGCCATCACGCTTCCTTTCACGGTGCAGTGGTACGGCGTCGGCTACGAGCAGGCCTGGATCAGCTCGAACGGCGCCCTGTTCTTCGACGGCGCCACCTCGGCCGACGCAGGGGTCTGCCCCGCTGGCGGCGACACCTGGGCGGGGGTGGCGGCCTTCTGGGACGATCTCCATGGGGCCACGATCCACACCCAGACCTACGGCCAGTACCCACACCGCGTGCTCGGCGTGGAGTGGGACGGCGCGCAACACCCAGGCGCCAGGGGCGAAGGCAGCTTCCAGATCCAGGTGCTCGAGCACGCCTCCGAGGCCGTCGTCCTGCTGGACGATGTCAGCTTCGGGTTGGCCGCGGTGGATGGCGGCGCGGGAGCGGTGGTCGGCACCCAGGGCGCCAGCGGCGACGGGCTGGCCTGGTCCTGCAGCGGTGGCCTCACGGACGGGACCGCGGCCTGGTACTACGAGTCGGGCGACCGCCCCGCCACCACCACCATCCCCACCTTCGGCCTCGACTCCAGCTGGACTGGCACGGGCAACTGGGGCTACGCCGGCCGCGTCCTGGCCACGGGCGACCTGAACGCCGACGGCCTCGCCGACCTGCTGGTGGGCAACCAGGATCTGGACACGGGCCTGGCCTGGCTGCTGTACGGGCCCAGCCCCGCGGGGCTGCTCTCTGACGTCGGCATCAGCCTGAGCGGCGAGGGCATGGGCGACCAGGCCGGCGCGGCTCTGGCCGCGGACGACATCGACGGCGACGGCTTCGACGACGTGGTTGTGGGCGCGCCCAACCACGACGGCGCGGGCACCAACGCCGGCGCGGTCTACGTCCTGTTCGGGCCGGATCTGGCGGGCGCCTCGGCCCTGGGCGCCGACTCCGACTGGATCGCCGACGGGCCCAGCGGCACGGGCCAGGGGTTGCTGGGCTCCGCCGTGGCGCTGCCCGGTGACGTCGACGGCGACGGGTGGGCCGACCTGCTGGTGGCCGCGCCCAACCACGACCCCACCGCGACCAACGCAGGCACGGTCTACCTCTTCGATGGCAGCCTGGTGGCCAGCGGCGGTCGCGTGGACGTCGGCAGCGCCGTGGCCAGCTTCGAGGGCACCCACACCACCGAGGCCCTGGGCATCAGCCTGGCCGGCGCCGATCTGGACGGCGATGGCCTGAGCGAGCTGCTCCTGGCCGCGCCCGAGTCCGACACCGCCGGCACCAACACGGGCACGATCTACGTGGTCCCCGGCGGGGCCTGGTCGGGTTCAAACCTCGTCACCAGCGCGGCTGGCGCCACCCTGATGGGGGAGTCCAGCTACGACGAGGCGGGCACGGATCTGTGCCTCCTGGATCTGGACGGCAGCGGCCTGCTGGATCTGGTCATCGGCGCGCCGGGTTCCGACACCGGGGGCGCCGAGGCGGGCCAGGTCTATGTCTTGCTGGACCCCTCCCCCACCATGGGCGCCATGGATCTCGGGCTCGCCGACACCATCATCCTGGGCAACAGCGCCTACGGGCACGTGGGTACGGCCATCACCGGCGGCGATCTCGACCGCGATGGCCAGACGGATCTGCTGCTCGCCTCCCCCAACGAGACCATCAGCGGCATCACCGCCGGCGGCGTGATCTACGCCTTCACCACCCTCCCCGCCCTTGGCTACGTGGACGCGGCCGACGCAGACCACCAGATCCACGGGTCGCTGGCCAGCGCCAACGCGGGCAGCGACATCGCCTACCTCGAGGACTGGAACGGCGACGGCTACGGGGATCTGGCCCTGGGAGCCCCCCTGGCCAGCACGGACGTCTACAGCGGGAACGGCATGGTCTACCTGTGGAGCTGGTTCCCCAGCTTCGCGGACGACGACGGGGACGGCTTCGTGTCCATCCAGGCCCAGGCCATGGACTGTGACGACGACGACCCCACCGCCTTCCCCGGCGCCCCGGAGCTCCCCGCCGACCTGCTGGACAACGACTGCGACGGCTGGATCGACGACCTGTTCCGTCCCCGCCAGGCGCAGGAACACTGGCTCTGGGATCTCGAGCACGAGTGGGGCGATCCCGCCATCGCCAGCTTCGACTTCGAGGGCATCGTCCATGGCACGGACGTCACCGAGCTGTACGGAGGCTACGGCCTGCACTTCGTGACGCCAGGGCGGCTGCTGGCCTCCGATGACATCGACGGCGCCCTCCCCCGGGACCTCATGGGGGCGGCCCTGTGGTCCTCGGGCGCCAACTCCCTGCAGCTGGACTTCGATGAGCCCGTGGACGGCGTAGCCCTCCAGCTGCTGGACCTCTACGGCGATCTGGAGATCGAGGCCTCGAGCGGCGGCGTCAGCCTGTTCAGCGGGTGGTTCCACACCGTCACCGCCGACAACCTGCGGGGCGGGGCCTTCCTGTCCTTGGAGCTGGCGCAGAGCATCGACAGCCTGCTCATCACCTGCGTCGGCAGCGACGGCTGGGGCATCGA
>CALDOK010000364.1 GCA_937912125.1 uncultured Pseudomonadota bacterium | reverse complement strand
GCGCTGGCGATGTGCTGCGGCGCCAAAGGCGCCGTCCGCACGATCGACAGCAGCTAAAGCCGCCATAGGCCGGCTTTAGCCGCTAGTAGAAGGCGAAGTCCTTGCCAGCGCCAGTCTCGACCGCCTTGTTGAAGACATGGAAGGCCACGGAGATGTCCTGGATCGCCAGCCCTACAGACTTGAACAGGGTGATCTCCTGATCGTTGGACCGCCCCGGGATCTTCCCGGTGATCACGTCGCCCAGGTTGCCGCCGCACTGGTCCCATGACCACTCACCCGCGGCCGCGGGGATCATGAAGTCGCCGGCTTCGGCCTTGCAGGCATCCATGAGGTCGCAGATGACCCGGGAGCGCTGCACGGTCAGGGTGTCGAGCTCGCGCATGTGGGGGGCATGGGACCCGACGCCGTTGATGTGGCAGCCCGGCTGGAACCACTCCCCCTTGACGATGGGGTCCTTGGCGGAGGTGATCAGGGTGACCACGTCGGCCTCGGCCACGGCTACGGCGGGGTCGTCGGCCAGCACGATCTCGCAGCTGATGATGTCCTTCAGGCTGTCCGCGAAGGCCTGACGCTTCTCGATGGGGTCGAGGGAGTAGAGCACCAGCTGCTGGATGTCGCGGGCCTTGTCCACGGCCCAGGCGTGGGTGCGGGCCATGCCGCCGGTGCCGAACATGCAGTGGACCTTGGCGTCGGACTTGGCCAGCAGCCGGGTGGCCAGGCCAGCCACGCCGCCGGTGCGCATGGCGGTGAGGTAGCCGCCGTCCATCAGGGCCACCGGGGCGCCGGTCTTCTCATCGAGGATCAGGATGGTGCCCAGCACCGTGGGGACGTTGAACTTGGCCGGGTTGTCCTTGTAGACCGTGACCACCTTGGCGCCCAGGGCGCCCATGCCCTGCAGGTAGGCCGGCATGAACAGGGCCAGGCCGCCGTGCTCGGGCGTGGTGATGGGGGTGCGCTGCGGCATGTTGGCCTTGCCGTTGGCGAAGTCGGCGAAGGCGCCCTCGAGGATGTCGAGCACGTCGCCCATGTCGAGGACCTGGATGACATCTTGGCGGGAAAGCAGGCGGGTCATGGCTACTCCGGGGTCTGGGTTCCGAGAGGAAGGGGTCTGGGACCCCTAACGCAAAATACGCCCGCACCCCGAGAGGTGCGAGCGCTGTACGCGGATGAGGCGAATGGAGAGCTACTGGACCCAGGTGCAGGCCAGCACGTCCATGGTGTAGGGAGTGGTCTCGCCGTCTTCGGGGCCGCCGACCACCATGTCGAGCCGCATGTGGGCGAACCACTGCGTGTCGACATCGAAGGTCTCTGCGCCCTCGACGACATCGCCGGGGAGCAGCTCGAAGGCGATCTCTCCGGTGTTGCCGGAGTCGGTGATGTAGGAGGTCCCGGAGTGGGGGCAGAACCCGATGCCCAGGTCGTAGGCCATGTTCCACTCGGCGTCCCAGGTGACGGAGGCCACCAGCTTGTGGGCGCCCTCGGGCATGTCCCAGTGGTGCTTCACGTCGTCGTCGGCGGCGGAGTTGCGGGTGAAGGTGCCGCTGTTGCCGTCGGTCCACGCCACGGGCTGGCAGTCCTCGACCGGGCCGGTGTCCTCGACCTGGGTGTCGTCGGTCTTGGGCTCGCTGGTGTCTTCGTCATCACCACACGCGGTGAGGCCGAGGGCGAACAGAGGGAGCGCGAGGAAGAGCTTGACGTTCATGTGAGATCTCCATGATAGGGGGAAGAACGCCGGCGCTGTACCTCGAGAGTCGCGGGCGAGCAAGCCCTCAATCAGCGATGAAACGCGGCGTCTCATCTGCTGATTATCATAGTTCTTCCAACAACCTGAAAGTGCTTCATGGCCCTCCCCACCCGCCTGCGCCCACGCTCCCAGGCCGAGCGCCTGGCCTTGGCCGGGCTCATCCGCAGGGCGCCCGCGGTGGTGGGCATCGCCGGCCCCGACGACGGCTGGTTGTGCGCGGCGCTGAGCATCGCAGGACGCCGCCCGGTGTGGGCCAACGACGGCGACGCCAGCCAGGCGCAGGATCTGCTCAGGACCCTTGGGCTGGGTGAGCTGTCCGCCTGGGCCGAGCTGCCCTTCGCGGCCACTGTCCAGCCCGACCTCAGCCTGGTCACCCACGGTGGGTCCCCGTCCCGCTCCGCCAGCGAGCCCCTCGAGCCGGTCACAGGCCCCCTGATCACCATCCTCACCTGCACCTACAACCGCGCGGCGCTGCTGCCCCAGGCCCTGGCCTCGGCCCTGGCCCAGCGCTGGCCCTGCGAGCTGCTGGTGGTGGACGACGGCTCCACGGACGACACCCCCGCCATCCTCGAGGCCACCCCCGGTGTCCGCGTGCTGCGCCAGGACAACCAGGGCAAGCCCGCGGCCTTGCAGGCGGGCCTCGAGGCGGCCCGGGGCGAGGCCGTGCTGGTGCTGGACGACGACGACCTGCTGCTGCCCGGCGCCCTGCACCTGCTGGGCCGCGCCCTGTTCGACCACCCCGAGCTGGCCGTGGCCATGGCCGACAGCATCGTCTTCGACGGCGCCACGGGCCAGGCCCGGGACTACCTCCCCTGCTGCCGCCTGCCCGGCGCCATGGCCCCCCTGCACACCCTGCAGCAGGTGCCCGCCCTGGTCAGCGCCGCCCTGGTGCGCATGTCCGCCCAGCGGGCCGCGGGCCCCTACGAGCCCGGCATGGTGCGGGGCGAGGACATGGACATGTTCCTACGCCTGGCCCGCCAAGGGCCCTTCGAGGGGCTGCCCTTGCCCGTGTTCCAGTATCGCTCCCACGACGCGGCCCGGGGCTCGGGCGCCGGCCAGTGGCAGAAGCACAGGGACCCCGCAGAGCATCGCCGACGCACGCTGCACTTCGTCAGGCCGGTCTTCAGGCGACGCTGGCAAGAGCTGGCACCACGCGCCGAGCGCCCTGAGGCCTTCGCCTGGGCAGCGGGGCTGTTCGCCCGCGACCTGCTGGACGAAGCCCGCCAGGAAGCCGCCCGCTGGCCCGGGCCCGACACCCCCAGCGAGGCCTGGGTCCGCAGCCAGCTGGGCTTGCCCACTCGGCCTGCCCAGCCCGCCGAGGCCTTGGTGGTCGTGGACGACGGAGATCCCGGAGCCCTGGAGCTCTGCCTGCAGCTGCACGCCCGGGACCGCGCCATCCACGTCTGCCTCGAGGTGCCCCGGGACCCCCTCGAGAGCGTGCGGCTGTACTTCGAGGGCGCCTACGGCGCCCAGGAGCGGCTGCACCGCTGGGTCCAGCACCCCTGCCCCTGGCACCTGCGACTGTCCTCCAGCCCGGGCTGGTCCCCTCCCCCCCTCACAGACAAGCGCTTGCTGCCCGATCTGCCCGCCCCCGACGCAGCACTCTGCGCGGCCGCTGCATCGGGGTGGGACCTGCCGGCCCGCGAGCGCCTGGGGCTGCACCGCCAGCCCCACCCCGTCACCCGCGCCTGCCTCATGCTGCGACGACTGCTGCAGCAGGGCCAGGGCCCCCAGGCCATGGCCGTGGCCAAGCAGCTCATGAAGGCGCTGCCCGCCTGGCCGGGGACCTGGCTGCTCACGGCCCAGGTCTTCGACAGCCTCGACTTGACGGCACAGGCCGCCCAGTGCCGCGCCAAAGCAGGCGAGCCCTGACGCTGATGCTCACTCTGGCCCAGCAGGGCTGCGAGCCCTCCCCCCTCTGCGAAGGCTGGGCCTGCATGGTTCTGGGCCCGCGCTGACCAGCGCGCCCTAAACCCCAGCGCACCTCGAGCCGACAGGCAGGGCGTCTCCGCGCTCCCTCGGCTCATGACCCACCTGCCCCTCTCAGTCGCCTTCCTGCTCGCCGGCCTGATCACCGCCGGCTGCAGCCCCTCCCTCCCAGTGGACCTCACCACCGAGGACTCCGACCGCTACGACACGGGCTGGGGCGACGGCCAGGATGGCTGGGCCGCTCCCCTCCCCCCCAGGGCCGCCGACCGCCCCGACAGCGACGACAGCCCGCCCACCACCGAGGACACGGGCGAGCCCCCCCTCGACGATGATCCCCCCGACGGCGATCCCCCCGACGACGAAGAGCCCAGTGGCACGCTACGCCTGACCGTGATCGACGTAGGCCAGGCCGACGCCCTGCTGCTGGTGGGCCCCGACGGCGCCACCATGCTGGTGGACGGCGGCAAGAGCGGCAGCGACGACGAGATCGAGCGGGCCCTGGAGCAGGCCGGGGTGGAACGGCTGGACTACACCCTGCTGTCCCACATGCATGCCGACCACCTGGGCGCCATGGACGAGGTGCTCGCGGCCCACCCCGAGGTCCGACGTTGCTTCGATCACGGCGGCTCAGCCACCAGCAACGCCTACGAGAGCTACGCCGCCCAGGCCGTGCGCTGCCGCTCCACCGTGCACACCGGCGACAGCATCGATCTGGGCCCAGGGGTGCAGGCGGACATCCTCCACCCGGGCTCCCCCGGCGACTCGGACGAGAACGCCAACTCGGTGGTCCTGCGGGTCAGCTTCGCCGGCGTGACCCTGCTGCTGGGGGGAGACTGCCCCGAGGACGACTGCGAAGAGGATCTCGACCCTGGCCTGATCGACATCTACAAGGTCCACCACCACGGTTCAGCGGGCGCCTCCAGCGCGGCGTTCATGGACCGCATCCAGCCGGAGCTGGCGCTCATCTCGGTGGGCTCGAACTCCTACGGTCACCCCACCGCCGACGCCATGGACCGCATCGAGGCCGCGGGCGCCACCATCATGCGCACGGACCAGCACGGCGATGTCACGGTGATGGTGGATGCCGACGGCTGGTGGACCGAGTAGCCACCACCCCGAGCAGCCCCCAGAGCAGCCCGATCAGGCCCCAGGCCTGCCACAGGCGGAAGCGCACGATCAGGTGGCCGCTCACGGCGCTGACGTAGGCGCCGTCACGCTCGATGTCGGCTTCGTGGGGCAGCCAGGTCTCGACGGGGAGGGCGTAGCCAGAGGCGGCCAGCGTGGCCCCGCAGCAGGCCTGCAGCAGGGCGTCCTCGGCCCAGGCAGTGGTGGCCATGCGCCGCCGCTCGGCGATGGGCAAGCGCTCGGCGGCCAGGCGCGCCAGGTAACGATCACGGCGGAACAGGTGCACCCGCAGCTCGTGGGTGTAGGGATCGCCAAACGGCGGGTAGTCCCGCAGGAAGAGCTGGTAGTCGGGGGTGCTGGGGTAGCCGTCCAGGATGCGGGCCACCCGGGCGGCCCGGCGTCGATCCTCCCCGCGCAGCTCTTCCCAGCTCAGCCGGGAGTACAGCCCGCCCACACCCTCCACCGGGTGCAGGTAGCCGTACTCGGTCATCACCGCGCCGTAGTCCACCAGATAGCTCAGGGGCGGGATCACCCGACCCAGGGCCACGGTGCGCGGCGGGGTGTTGGACAGGGCCAAGCCGACGGCCAGGAGCAAGGCCGCAGCCAGCCCACAGAGCCAGCGCACCGAGCGGGGGTCTGGCCCGCGGGCGAGCTCCGGAGGCCGCTGCCCCCCGGCCAGGGCCACCAGCGCCAGGGTGACGGCCAGGCCGTCGACGAAGACATCGCGCAGGTCCCAGAAGCGGCCGGGGACCAGCCACTGCACCCCCTCGTCCACCAGGCCGAAGGCCGCCCCCAGCAGCACGGCCGCGGGGAAGACCGCGCGGTCGGCGATGTGGTGGCGCAGCGCCCGGTACAGCAGCAGACCGAGCACACCGTACTCCACGAAGTGCAGGGCCTCTTCCGGGGCGTGGCGCAGGCGCCAGGCGTAGGCCGCACAGACAGCGCCGGAGCAGGCGAGCCAGGGCAAGCGCCGCCAGGCGTCCCGGCCCTGGGAGCGGACGGTGACCCACGCTGCAGCCGCGACCGCCAGCGCCAGCACCAGCATCACCACCACCAGGTAGGCCTGTCGGCCCACAGTGACCCGCACCAGATCCTGAAGCGCCCGGGCCACGGGCACCGACGCGATGATCACCACCCCCCAGGCGAAGGCCGCCCACCAGGCGCGGCGGGGGGACCCTGTCACCGAGAGCCCCCGGCTAGCCGCAGACGTCGAAGCGGTCGAACTCGCTGGTGAACTGGCCACGGCCTCGGGTGAGGGAGCGCAGGTCCGTGGCGTAGCCGATGAGCTTCTCGAGGGGCACCTCGGCCACCAGGGAGGCGAAGCCGTGCTCGGTGGTGCTGTCGAGGATGGCGGCCTGGCGGGCCTGCAGATCGCCCAGCACCGTGCCCAGGGACTCCTCGGGCGAGACCACCTCGACCTTCATGATCGGACCCAGCAGCACCCCACCAGCACCGGACAGGGCGTTGCGCACGGCCTCGGCCACCGCGATGCGCAGGGCCTGAGGTGAGGACGCCTCGCCGAAGAGCGTGACCTGGAGGATCTGGACCTGGACGTCCTGGAGCGGGGAGCCCTCGATGGGACCGCCCACCATGGCGTCAGTGGCCCCGGCGACAACCGCATCACGCTGAGCGTTGCTGAGGGTGCCACCCAGCACCTCCGGCTCCACGATGGCCTGATTGCCGGTACCACGCTCCATGGACCTGACCTCGGCCACCGCGCTGGCCTTGAGCTCGATGCTCTTGTCCTCGGAGATCTCGAACACCCGGTCGATGGCGCCGCTGGCCTTGGCCTGGCCCAGCACGGTCTCGCGAGAGACTACGTAGGGGCGGCCGAAGCGCAGGGCGAGGCCAAACTCGCGCAGGATGCGCTCCTTGACGATCTGCAGGTGCAGCTCACCCATGCCTCGCAGGATGCGCTGGCCGGTGTCCTCATCCTCGATGTACTGCAGGGTGGGGTCCTCCTCGAGGACCTTGCGCAGCACCTCGTGCATCTTGTCTTCTTCGCGGGAAGACTCGGGCTCGACGGCCAGGCCCAGCACCGGGTCGCGGGCCTGGATGGCCTCGAGCAGCACGGGCTCGTCCGGCGCGCAGAGGGTGTCGCCGGTGGTGGCGTGGCGCAGCCCCGCCAGCAGGACGATCTGCCCGGCCACCGCCCGGTGCAGGCGGTTCTTCTTGTGGGAATCGACGTCGAAGACGCGGGCCACCCGCTCGACCTCGCCCTTGCCGGCCATCAGCACCTTGTCGCCGGGCTCGAGCTGCCCGCGGTAGAGGCGGGCGAACACATGCCGGCGGCCGTCCCAGAGCTGCACCTTGAAGGCCAGGGCCACCAGGGGGGCCGTGGGGTCCATGAGCACCTCGACGGGGTTGCCCTCGAGATCGGTGCCCTGGACCGCCTTGCAGTCCATGGGAGATGGCAGGAGATCGATCACGGCGTCGATCACAGGCTGCACGCCCTGGTTGCGCAGGGCGGACCCGCCCAGGGCCGGGAAGAGCTGGCGCTCGAGACAGCAGGCCCGCAGCACCCGCACCACACGCTCACGATCGACCGGCTCGCCCATCAGGGCGGCGTCGGCGATCTCCTCGTCGTAGTCGCCAAGGGCCAGCAGCAGGGCCTCGCGCTGCTCGTCGTACAGAGACTGGTAGCGAGCGGGCACGGGCTCACTGACCACCTCTTCGCCCATCTCTCCCTCGAAGCGCAGGAAGCACTCGTCCAGCAGGTGCAGCACGCCGCCGTCTACGGGCACGGTCACGGGCACGGGCTCGACCCCGAGCCGCCCGCGGATGGTGGACAGGGCGCGCTCGAAGTCGGCACCCGGGCGATCCATCTTGTTGATGAAGAACATGGTGGGAATGGCGAAGCGGCTGGCCTGGCGCCACACCGTCTCGGTCTGAGGCTCGACCCCGCGCACGCCGTCCATGACGATCACCGCACCGTCCAGCACCCGCATGGCCCGCTCCACCTCGATGGTGAAGTCCACGTGGCCCGGGGTGTCGACCACCTGGATGAGGTGGTCCTTCCAGGGACACTGGGTGACGGCGGTGGTGATGGTGATGCCGTGGGCTTGCTCCTCCTCCATCCAGTCCATGTGGGCTTCGCCGTCGTGGACCTCGCCGATCTTGTGCTTGGTCCCCGTGTAGTACAGGATGCGCTCGGACAGGGTGGTCTTGCCCGCGTCGATGTGGGCGGCGATGCCGATGTCGCGCACCGTGGACAGGTCCGGGAAGCCTTTTTCGGTCTGTTTTCCAGCCATCGTAGCGTCTCCGTCGTGGGTCGCGGTCGCCCATGCTAATCTTCCCGGCACACGGATGCGAGGCTCCCCCAGGGCCACTCCCGCATCCTGGGAGTGCCCATGCGCCCAAGCATCATCATCGCGGCCTTCGCTTGGCTCAGCCTCGGTGGCTGCACCCTGTTGGAGTGCGCCGTCAAGCCTGACGACTCCGGGCCGGAAGGCGACGCCGACACCGACGCCGACACCGACACCGACACCGACACCGAGTTCTGCGACGAGGTGCTGCCCGACAGGCCCCCCGGTGGCCCGGACTGCCTGAGCGGGTCCCTGAGCTGCGGCGCCAGCGTCACGGCCACCACCGAGGGCGGCAGCGATCACTTCGACGCCGAGCACTACGAGAACTTCTTCTGCCTGGTGCCCGAGGGTGAATACCTGGGCTCCGAGCGGGTGTACGAGATCGAGCTGGCGGGCGACGTGCTGGCCACCTTCGACCTCTACAGCCCCTGCGCCGATCTGGACGTGATCGTGCTGCGACAGGACGACATCGGCTCCTGCCCCGACTCCGATCAGCTGCTCACCGAGTGCGAGGCCGACGTGAGCACCGGCAGCGGCTCCACCACGGTCTGGACCGATCGCCCCTCGCGCTACCTGGTCATCGTCGATGGCAAGCGCGGGGTGGAGGACAACTTCGAGCTCCAGGTCGGCTGCGAGTCCAGGTGATGGCTCCGCTGGCCTGGCTCGCCAGCCTGGCGCTAGCGGGCTGCACGCCCAAGGCCACCCTCCCGCCCGGCAGCTGGACGATCCAGGGCCACGGCGTGCGCGGGGGCCTCGAGGTGCAGGGCGGGACCATCACCGTCCAGCTCCAGGGCGAGGCCTGGAGCACCGAGACCAGCGGCGCCCAGGCCGCGTACAGCCAGGACGAGCAGGGGCAGAGCTGGCTCTACTTCCCCGTGCAGACCGCCGCCGGCGCCGCAGAGGCCGCCATGCAGATCGAGCTCGAGCAGGGCGCCGCCCTGCTGCCTCTGGGCTTTCGGGACGGCGAACACCTCTACACCCTGGGCCTGCAGCCAGGCCAAGCCCCTCCCCTCGTCCCCCTCGTGGGCCTGGACTCCCTCCAGCAGGCCTGGCAGCAGGGCGGCTTCACCCTGTGGGACGGCGCCTCCCAGCTGGCCGGGCGCATCGCGCTGGAGCCCGGCGCTCGAGCCCAGGTGCAGCTGATCACCGCCACCGCCCTGACCGACGGACCCGTGGCGGCCCTTCGAAAGAGCGAAGGGCCCGACCAGCTCCTCGCCTTCCCGGTGGAGCCTCGCTTCGCGGACGAGAGCGGCTTGCTGCGCCTGAACATCCCCACCATGAAGGCCGTGCTGCCCGTGGACCGCCAGCCCCACGCTGGCGACCGCTGGCTCACAGCGACCCCTGGGATGCCAGACGAGGCCGCCGTGGACCGGCGCATCGCCGAGGTCCGCGACGAAGCCCTGAAGAATGAGCGGGCGTTGCTGACGCGCTTCGGCCTCGAGCTCAGCGGCGCCGCCCAGGTGCTGCGGCAAGCCGAGGGCCGCTGCCCCACCACCGCCGAGCTGCAACCCGACTGGAAGCTGCTGCTCGAGGACTACCGCCTGAGCGTGCAGGAGACCCCAGGGGACTGCCTGGTGCGCCTCGAACCCCACCTCGTGCAGCACACCCGCCGCACGGCCATCACCGCCTCGGCCCAGGGGCTGCTCGAGGTCGAGGTGCTGGGGGCCCACTGACCCGATAGCAGGCGCCCATGCCTCCCGGTCCCACCATCCTCCTCGCCAGCGCCTCCCCAAGGCGGCACGATCTGCTCACGGCCGCCGGCCTCGACGTGATCGTGCGTCCCGCCCACATCGACGAGCAGCGTCAGCCAGGGGAACATCCGGTCCACCTGGCGCGACGCCTGGCTGACTGGAAGGCCCAGGCCGCCCGCGCTCTGCACCTGGCGGATCACCCCGACGACGACGCGCTCCCCGTGCTGGCCGCCGACACCGTGGTCCACGCCCGCGAGCCCGGGCAGGGGCCCTTCGCCGCCACCGTGTTCGAGAAGCCCCGGGATCCCGCCGAAGCCGCGGAGATCCTGCGGCGCCTGAGCGACCGCTGGCACGCCGTCACCACAGGCTTCTGCCTGCTCCATGGCGACGTGCGGCTGGTGGAGCACGTCACCACGCGGGTGCGCTTCCGCTCCCTCAGCCCGGCCCTCATCGAGCTGTACGTGGCCACCGGCGAGCCCATGGACAAGGCCGGCGCCTACGGCATCCAGGGCCAGGGCGCGGTGCTCGTGGCCCGGGTCGAGGGCAGCTACACCAACGTAGTGGGCCTGCCCCTCGAGGCCGTGGCCGCCAGCCTCCGACGACTGGGCATCGCCAGCACAGCCCAATAACAGCGCCACCCCGCATCACCCGGGGCAGCGCGGAGTCCACCATGATCGACACCCTCGAGCAACGCCTCGCCACCGTCCGTTCCAAGGTCGCCCAGGCCTGCGCCGACGCCGGCCGGGACCCCAGCGAGGTCACCCTGGTGGCGGTGAGCAAGATGAAGCCCGCGTCGGCCATCCAGCAGGCCCTCGCCGCAGGCCAGCTGCACTTCGGTGAGAACTACGCCCAGCACCTGCGCGACAAGGCCGTCGAGCTGGGCATCGGCCCGGTGGTGGGCCAGGCACCGCCGCTGCCGTGCTGGCACTTCATCGGGCCCCTGCAGCGCAACAAGGTGAAGTATGTGGTGGGGACCGCCGCGCTGATCCATGCGGTCGACAACGAGAAGCTCGGGCAGGCCATCGCCACTCGTTCCGGCGGCCGCAGCTCGGGCATCCTGGTGCAGGTCAACATCGGCCGGGAAGACACCAAGCACGGCGTGGCTCCAGAGCAGGCGCTGGCCCTCTGCCGCACCCTGGCCGGCATGCCCGGGATCGCCCTGAAGGGCTTGATGTGCATCCCCCCGGTGGCCGACGAGGCCCCCACCCGGGGTTGGTTCCTGGCCATGGCCGAGCTCGCCGCGGAAGGCCGGGCCCAGGGGCTGCCCCTGGACCACCTCAGCATGGGCATGAGCCACGACTACGAGCTGGCCATCGCCTGCGGTGCCACCCATGTGAGGGTGGGGACGGCGATCTTCGGGGCCAGGTAGGATCGATCAGCCACGGAGCTCTGGGCGCGTAGGGCAAGGCCCTCCTCAATGCGCCGGACTGGCCGCGCGGACTCGGACCTCGACGCAGAGCGCTGGGGGCTATCCCCCCAACCTCTTCAGCATCGCGCCTGCCCGCCTCAGCTTCTGCTGCTGCTCGGGACCACCGGGGACATCCACCAGATCCAGGGCCGCGCAGGCCTCAGCCGCCGAGCCCAGCGCGATTTCGTAATGATTCCGCCGGGCCTGGCCCGCCCGCCCCCGGCCCTCGGCCGTGTTGAGCGCCGCAGACTGGGCTGCATCGACGCCGTGGGCCTTCAACTTCGCCGAGCCCCGAGGAAAGCGGGCCGTGAGATACCAACGGGCGACGTCCGCCAAGAGACGGTATACGTCCAACGTTTCGTGGTCGAAATAATGAGGATGCATGGGGACTCCGGAGGGTCGCCGGGGTGAATGGGGGCGGCCCCTCGCCCGCGAGGGGGGCCGCACACAGTCACCACGGCGACCCGCAGGAGGCCCAGCCCGCCAAGTCCTGACGCGGCCCACAAAGCCAAGAGCCCCAAGCCCCAAGCGCCAAGTCCAAGCCCCAAGCCCAAGCCCCGAGAGCCAAGTCCAAGCCCCAAGCGCCAAGTCCAAGCCCCGAGAGCCAAGTCCAAGCCCCAAGCGCCAAGTCCAAGCCCCGAGAGC
>CALDOK010000363.1 GCA_937912125.1 uncultured Pseudomonadota bacterium | reverse complement strand
GGACTGGATCGCCCAGCGCACCTGGCGGTCCACCGCCGCCGAGACCGTGGCGAGGGCGGCGAAGTGAGCAGCCCGGTCGTCATGGCCAGGACACCCGCGAACGCCACCTCCACCAGCCCCATCCCGTCGAGCCGGGGGAAGAGGCTGTCCTGGTGGTTCTCCTCCGCGAGCAGCGCCCATGGTTCCTGCAGGAGCATCCGCTGCACCGCGCCGCGCCGCACGTCCTCGGGCGGGTCCATCAGGCCCAGGGGCTGTATGCTACCTGTCGTCACCATTTCTTCCTTCCGGTCGATTATGGGCCCGATCCCGCCGCAGACGATGCCTTCGTCGTCTACGGCAGGCAGCAGAGCCGAGAACCAAGCGGGCAGCGAGCTGCCGTGCCAGCGTTGCATGGCCTCCCTGATCCGTTCGAGGTCGAACGCCCGCCGGAAGCGCGGGCTCAGGTGGGGAGCGGAGTCTACAGGCATGAGGTGGTCCATGCAGCGGGTGCGCGAGCGCCTCAGTCTTCTGTATTCTCCCGCGAGGTAGGTACCGTGACGAAGAAAACTCGCAATGATAATGACGACCCCGACCAGAGCCCCTCCGAGCGCCTCGCCCGTCAGGCCGCCCGGGACTTCGAGTGCTGCCGGAACGCCACTTCGGTGGCGGGCTGGTCCGCCCTGAAGCGCCGACACCCCGAGACCTGGCCGGAGGTCCTGGCGAAGTGCTTCTCCGGTGACCACGTGGGCGGGACGGCTCTGGGGGACTTCCTGCTCGACGGGGCGGGCGGTCTGCTGGTGCCCAAGAGCAGCAGCGAAACCACGGTGCAGAAAAAACGCAAGGCGGCCCGCCACGTCGCAGAGGTGCTCGGCAGACTCCGACTGTCCGACCTGAGCGAGCCCGGCCTCGAGCGGGCCCGCGCCCGCTACGTCGCCGCCAAGAAGGGCTTCCGGTCGAGCGCACTCATCTCCTCCGACCTGCGGGTGCTGCGACAGGCGGTCAGGCTCGGACGCGCAGAGCTGCGCCTCTCGCCAGTGGCCCACGGGTGGCGCACCGCCAGGCCACCCAGTCCCGTGCGCCGTGAACAGCGCAGCACGCCGAGCCTCCGTCAGGCGCGGAGCCTCATGGCCGTCCTCGAGCCCTTGTTCCGTGTGGCCGTGGCGCTGATCATCGGCGTTGGGCTGCGGACAGCCGAGGTGTTGTCGCTGAGGATCGGCGACATGGACCTGATCCAGGCGACCGTGCGGGTGCGCGGACCGCACGGAACCCACCTGCGGCCCCTGCCAGCGTGGATGGTCATCTTGGTCTGGGAGGCGTGGCCGGGTTTCGCGGTCATGAAACCAGGAAGGCTGCTCTTCGAGAGCCCGCGGCAAGAGGGTAAGCCGCGCACCGACCTGGGCCGCGCCATCCGAAAGGCGGCAGAGGAGGCCGGCCTGTGCGCCGTTGGCAGCCGTGACCCGCTCTTTACTCCAAAGGGCCTTCGGCTGCTGTGGCAGGCCGTCGCACGGCGCAACAGGCTGCCCTCGGCGCTGGTGCGCGGGCTCAGAGGCGGTCGAGGGAGTCCCGCGCTGCTGGAGGACCTGGCCCAGCTCTGGCTCGGCAGCGCTAGGCCCCTGGCCCGAAGGTGGACCGAGCTGCTGCTCGCACCGGGCATGGGGCCGGATGAGCACCCCCACGTGCCTCGCAGCTCGCCCAAGGGCGTATGGCCCACAGAACCGGAGTGGCCGAACTGGGACAGCCAGCGGTGGAGGAGGGAGGCGGCGAAGCGCAAGAGCCTTCCGCCGGGATGTCAGGATGTGGATGTTGGGGGGATGAAGCCGAGGGTGGTGAAGCGCCGGGAGCCCACAGATGCGGCGCCGACCGCTGAACAGTGGCCGGACCGACAGCCCGAGCGGCCGCCGGAGCAGGAGCCCGAACCGGAAGCAGCGGCGGCAGAGAGCACGGCGGACGCCTAAATCCAGGACGCCTTCGTGGGTGGGGCCATGGCGGGGGTGGATGTGGGGGCGCTGCTGGGCGCGCACGTGGGTGGGAAGAAGGAGGGGGAATAGGCACTCATTCTTCACCACCAACAGGCGTCCACGGGTCCAGCGCCTCCATCTCCTCGACGAGCTGCATGCCACGCTGTCGCACACGGGCGCGCACCTGCTCGGCGTACGATCCCCAGCCTCCCCAGGGCACGCTCTTCCACTCCCTGCGGAACCGGACGACGGTCGGGGCGCGAAGCCACAGCGCCAGGCGTTCCTGCGCGCCTTCGGAGGCGATCCACAGGTCCTTCGTAGCCGCGAGGTAGGAGCCTGACCCGCCCAGCGCCGTGCCCTCATCGATGGCCGCGATCGTGCTCCCGAGTTCCCTGGAGATGCAGAGGGCCCACAGCAGCACACCGCCGCAGCGCACCCCCGCGAGGTGGCTGGCCAGGAAGTGGTGGTAGCGATCTTCGGCACTCCACGACTCAGCCTGCGCGAGCAGCTGCACCGCGGCCGCCGGATCGTCGCACCGAATCCAACAGTCCGCGATCCGCCAACGTTCACGCGCGGCCTTGACCAGCGCGGGGAGGGCTTCGCGGAAGCGACGGGCGTCGTAGAGGTTCTGCCCGATCCGCGCACAGAGCGGGGGCGGCCCGAGCTCGATGGCCAGCATCCTGTGCTTCGCGGCGCGCTCCCTGGCGCAGCAGCTCTCCAACAAGGTCGCCAGCTCCGCGTGGATGAAGCCGTTGCGGCTCCCCTGCGGCGTCTCCACACGTTCCTCGAGCCGCAGCCTGGCGATGCCCAGGTCGCCACCGCGCCGCTCGCGCTGCGCTCTCAGCAGCACCGGGTCCTGGTCGTCGCGATACCGAGCACCGAGCCCGAGCCCGGCCCGGTCACGCCAGCGCCAGGGGGCGTCGTCCCAGTAGTCATTGTGCTGCATGGCCTCCCGCATCCCGCGGAGCCCATCGCTGACCACACCCATCGCCCGCGAGCTGCTCACACCGAAGTGTTCTCCGATGAGGGCATAGGTCTCGGGCGGGTGCCCATGGAACCCGAAGCGGCGCCGCACGGCTTCCTGCGTGCGCGGCCTCAACTGGGCGAACAGCCCCTGCAGGTGGCGGTCCCGCTCGGCCTCCAACAGCAGGGCCTCGGGATCCTGCGGGCTGGGCAGAATCCAGGCAGGAGGCCGAGGAAGCTCCGGGAGATCCCAGCCGCCACCGAGCCAGGCGCGAGCCGCTTGATCCGGGACCAGCTGCGCCACCCATACGTCGAAGGCCCCCGCCTTCGCGGAGACCCCCAGCCAGCGCAGCAGGGCGCGCCCGGTCCCACTGAACAGGGGATGGGAAAAATACAGACGCTCGAAGCCCATGCGACCCGGGAATGGATCGAGGACCAGGTCTTCGCAGCTCCGGAGCACCGCCAGCAAGCCGCGACGATCCCCGCGCGCGAGCTGCGGAAGACCCAGGCGGGCGCTCACCAGCACCCGCTGGACCAGCCGCACGGCGCGGACAGGGGGCAGCTCGGGCGCGGGCGATGGGTTCTTGCCACCACCAACGACCTGCCCACAGCGGTAGGTCTCGCCTGGCTCGAGCAGTAGATCGAGAGGCAGCACCGGCGGGCGCGCCAGATCGCGGGGGAGGATGACCACGATGTGGGCGTGCTCGTCGCCGTGGCGGGTCAGGACGCGGAAGTACTTCTGCGTCGCGCGCACGCGGGAGCGTCCAGGCGCGAGGTCGATGAGCAGCTTGCAGCGCGCGGAGCTCCAGCCCTCGATGAGCACGCCCACCTGGACGAGGGTGTCGATGCGGCCACGCTCGAAGGACCGAAGTGCGCGCTCGCGCTCTTCCGCGGGAGTCTCGCCCAGCAGGAGCGCGGGGAGCGGGCTGCCAGCAGGCCGCCGCTGCCGGAAGAAGCGCCGCAGCGCGTGGGCCTGCCTCCGGGTGGAGCACGCGATCATGCAGGGACGTTGGCGGTGGGCCTCGGCATACCGATAGCGCAGGGCAGCCTCGAGGAAGGGCGCCTGGCCCAGCAGCTCCCCGATCTGGTCCGCCCGGTACTCCCCCGCCACCAGCTCGACCCGAGACCCGTCCACATCCACCTCGGCCACGTGGACGTGGGCCGGCGCCAGCAGGCCACCTTCGAGGGCCTCCCGCAGCTCGACGCGCGCGATCCGCCGCGGGAAGAGCACGTCGAGGCGACGCTCCTGGTCGTAGTCGGGGGTGGCGGTCAGGGCGACCCGGATCGCGTCCCGGTCGAAGCAACTCGCGAGCGCCTGGCGACGCCGAGCGGACATGGCGTGGTGAGCCTCGTCGACGAAGACCAGATCCGCCTTCCGCAGGGCCGCGGGCAGCGCACCGCCGTGCTTCACGAGGCTGGCGTAGGTGACGAGGTTCAGCCCGTGCCGGACCAGCCCCTTGCGCTCGGAGAAGAAGGCTCCGGTGGGCACCTCGGAGGCGAAGCGGGCGAGTTCATCGGCCACCTGCTGCACGAGCACCCGGGTCGGCACGACGAAGGCCGCGTGGAGGCCCGTGGCGCTGACGATGCGGGCGGCCAGCACGGTCTTGCCCGTGCGCGGCGGCAGCACGATGTGCGCCCACCGTTGCTCCTCGAGCCCGCAGGCCACCTCGCCCAGGAAGTCGGCGAACGCCTCGAACACCTCGTGCTGGTCCGAGCGCAGCGTGCCCTCGGCGTGCTCGTCGCCGTCGAAGAGCCGCTCCGCCGCCGCCAGGAGCCGCTCGGACAGGGGCGACCCTCGCTCAAGCACCGTTCCTCCCGTTCGTGGTCACCCCGCGCTGCAGCTCGCTGCTCCTGGTCACGCCTGCCTCCCTCACCATGGCCTGAGGTCCTATCCTCCGGCGGAGGGGCCGCGCCCTAGCTCCTATGGGTAGACGTTCCAGACCTCGACCAGCTCCCAGACCGTGCGCCGCTTGCCGAGCATGCCGGAGAAGGTCCAGCCAGGCACGCACATCTCGAGCACCCACGAGGGCAGGGCGACCCGCAGCTCACTGCCGGCCATGGTGCTCACGACCAGCTTGCCCTTCTCGATCCGCTCGATGGCGAAGTGCCCCTCCTCGGTCTCGCCGCTGGCATGGGCGGTGGAGACATCGTCCAGCGCGTCTCGCAGGGCGTCCGCCCTGGGGAGATCTCGCACGGCCTGGCCACCCGACACGCCCATCTCCAGGGCGTCATCCTGGTCGATGTAGCCGCGCTCCAGCAGCCACCCACCGAGCTTCTTGACCACCGTGCCGCAGCTCTTCAGGTAGCTGGGGCTGGCCACCACCTTGCGCACCAGGAACCAGCCCAGGAACTCGTCCACGAGCTCGGGGATCCGGTCGGGGCCTGCGGCATCGCAGAAGTCACGGCGGTCGTCTTTGTCGTCCAGCGAACCGTAGCTGTCCATGCAGCTCTCGAAGAGCTCGATGACGCTCTCGTACTGGCGGGCCGTGCGGGCGGAAACCCTGGTGTTCGTGTCGGCGACGAACTCGGCCAGGGCTTGACGGATGGTGGGGCTGGCGGGCATGGAGCCTCCTATCAGCGAAACAGGTACCTCGGGGTTGTTCGGGAAGCACGGGCTGGACGCCACCAGAACCGCAGGTGCACCCGCAGCCTTGGCTGGATGTGGCGGTCTTCATGGAAGTGTCCGCCGCCCGCGTCCGTTCGCGTCACGCGAACGACTCTCCCCACCATCGAGGGCAACGACATGATCGCCACCGAACGCGCCGCCGGCCGCGCCGGAGTCAGCCCCTCACGGGTCCCGGCGCGCCATCAAACCGCTCCTGGGCTCACCCGTCCCAGAACCAGCAGGGACCACACCCACACCGTCAACAGCACGAAGCGAGAGGACCGCGAGGCGGGCCCCACCAGCCTCTTCCCTGGTACTCTTCAGGTAGCGGCAGCGCCTCGAGTCGACGCCCGCTCCCTGTTCCATCGGAACCGGGTCCATCAGGAACGCCACGACGGGGCACGGAACCACGCGGACCACACCGACCGCCCGCAGACACCGACCCTGGGAGGGACCACGGCATGTTCACCTTGACCCAGGCCCACTTCGCCTCGCCCATCACCCCTGCCGCAGCACTCGACTGGTGCACCCTCTACCAAGGCGCGGTCCACCGCCTGGCCTGGCAAGGCGAGGACGACCCAGGCGACCGCAGGCGCTGCCTGAAGCGGCTCACCGAGCGACTCTCCCAGGCGTGGTCCGCGGATCCAGAAGAGCTGGTCGCCATCACACTGACCGATTGGTGGCTGACCGCCGTGGGCCTGGAAGGCCCCGCAGGGGTCGCCTGGCGTCCCGAGGTCCACATCGCGGACACGGGGCTGACGACCGTCCTCCGATCGGTGCTCGAGTGTGGAGGTCTTCGAGTGCTGGAGCGCCCCCGACGCTTCGCTGCGTCACGAAAGAAGCTCGAGGAGCTCCTCCTGCATGTGCCGCGCATCAAGAAGCAGGTCGGACAGGACATCTACGCGGAAGCAAAGGAAGAAGCCTACTCGGTGCTGCACGCTGCGGAGGCCGGCGCCAAGGCCCCCCCAGGAGATCTGCGTCTCTTGAAGGACGACATCGAGGACTGGGCCACCGAGGTCCGCGCCACCGATCGCCTGCAGCGCCACCTGAAAGTCTGGAACTCGGTAGTCAAGCACCTCACCACCCTGCGCGGGGCGGTGGTCGCCGTGGTCGACTCCTGGACCACAGCGTCGTTCGAGCCCCTGGACCTGGACCTGGACCCCCCGACCTGGGCGCGCCAACACTGCCCCAGCCATGCCAGGCTGGCCGCAGGGTGCCTGGCTGAGCTCGCAACACTGAGTGGAACTGGCGCACCGCAAGCACTAGCCACGCTCACACCCGAAGCCGTCGTCCAGACGCTGATGGAGATCCCCGACAAGCTCGAGCTCGAGCTGAAGGTGGCGATGTTGGCCCTCATCCGAGAGGCGGCCGCGGCCGGTGGGGCCCTCAGCATCCCCTCCTGGGCCCGTGAAGCCGAGGAACACCTCGAAGGGGTTCGCACCACCATCCGAAGCCTGCGCGTCCAGGCGGAGGCTGTCGGAGCGGAAGAATCGGTCCAGAGCCTGGGCGCCGCCCTGGACGAGCTCGAGCAGCTCCGCATCGGCGAGGCCGAGACCTGGATCCAGTACGCCGAGGAGTCTCTCCAGCAGCACGCACACGACGCAGAGGCGTCGAAGCTGACCCGAGAGCTGGCGTCCTGGATCGCCGACCTCGAGGAGTCCGCCTATGGAGACATGGGCAGCCTGGCAGCACGCGAGGGCGAGCCCCTCCCCGGCCGCCATGAGCGCGTGCGCTCCGCCTGGGAACAGCACCGCGACAACCTCAGGGTGGCACTGGACCGGCTCGACGTGCGTACGCGCGGAGGTGGAGCCGGGGGCGACCTCCAGGCCAGGATCACCGAGGCCCGGACGGCCTTGTCCCAGAACAAGCTGGGGCCAGCGAAGCGCCACCTCGATGGGGCCGAGGCCCTGGCCGAGGCACGCCGTAAGGAGGCCGAGGACAAGCTACGCCCGGAGCTGAAGGCCCTGTTCGATCGGGTCGGCAGCCTGCGCGGCCTGACCCCTGGCGAGCGGCACATGCTGGGCGAGATCATCGCAAGGGCGACGGATCGCGCGGACGAAGAGCTGCCTTTCGAGCACCTCACCTCGGACATCGAGCACTTCATCAGCGAGTGCGAAGGTGGTCGGCTCGAGGTCCAGCCGCTGCTCTGCGCGGTCGGCGAGCTGGCCGGCCTCGAGCGCAACAGGCGGGTGACCCCCGTGGCCTGGCATCCGGTTGGGCTCGGGATCGATCCGCAGCGGTTGGCCCCCAACGGCTACCGCCTGCTCACCGCAGAACACGCCGGAGACCACCAGACCGGCGATCTTGTCGTCGTTCACCCCCAGAAGACCTGGACCGAGCCACTGCGCGTCGAGCTGCCCCTCGCCAGCGCACCGCAGACCCCTCCAGAGGGCCGCTGGTACGACATCATCACCACCCACAGCCTCGAAGGGGCCGAGCTCGAGGAGCTGCGCGCCTACCCGGGCCGACACGACCTGTCCGACCATGTGTTCATCGAGGCCGAGGGCATGGTGCAGGGCCCCTACGCCGCCAGCGAGGACACCGAGCAGCTCGTACCCGCCGACGAGCGCGGCTTCGTGGCCAGGCTCGACGCCGAGCAGTTCGAGGCCCTGTTCGGTCGCTTCCATGTGGCCATGGGCAGCGCAGGTCAAGGCCGGATCGTGACCCCGCTGCCGCCAGATCTGGACACGCTCCTGCTCCAGGACGCGGAGCCCTGGGACAGCATGGACGGCGCGCACATCGAGGTGTGGCTCGCCGGGTTGCTGGCAGACGTAGATCACTCCAGGGTGGCCGCCCTGTCGAGCGCGCTCGCCCGGCTGCAGTCCAGCGGCGAGATGCTCCCGGGGCCCATCCTCGATCAACGCCTCACCCGCCTGGGGGGGCTGCTGGAGACATCCCGCCACCTGGACCAGGAGCGCAACCGGGCCGCCCAGGCGTTCCTCGAGACCGAGGAGGGTCAGCGTGAGATCCGACGCGCAGCCGAGAGACGCGCCGAGGCCGAGCTGGCCGCCATCAAGCGCGCGGTCGACGCCAAGCGCCAGGACCTGGAGGCCGCGCTCGCCTCCCGCCAATACGAGCTGGCCCAGGCCCAGGACCGGCTCGACACGCTCCAGCAAGAAGAACACAGCAAGCGCGACGCCCTCCAGCTCCGCCTGGCCGATCTGCGGAGCCAGGTGAAGGATCTCGAGGAGGTTGCTGTGGACACGCGCACCCGCGTGCTCGCCAGCCTCCTGGGGGAGGCCAACAACGGGGGCTCCTCGCAGCCAGCCCCGGCAACGATCGCCACCGAGCCCGTGCTGGCGAACCCCTTCGAGCACCGGGCCATCACCAGCCTCCACGAGCTGTCCACCGAGCTGACCCGCGATCTCTCACCCTGGAGCGACCGCCAGATCGCCAACCTGCTCATCTCCCTCATCACCTGCCCGTGGATCCTGCTGGCGGGGCCGCCTGGGGTTGGCAAGAGCACCTTCGTCCGCTCTATGCTCACGCGCCTCGGGCACGGCCCAGGTACCGACCGCTACCTCGAGCTGGTGGTGCGGCGGGACTGGCAAGACGATGCCCCCCTGTTCGGGTACTGGCACCCCGAGCGCCACCACTGGGAGCCCAGCAGCGAGGGCTTCCTGGAGCAATTGCTGCGCGCCGACAACGACAGGCAGCGCGAGCTCGGGGGGCTGTTCCCCTTCGTCCTCGAGGAGATGAACCTCGCGGCCCCGGAGCACTACCTCGCCCGCCCGATCTCCGCGCTCGAAGACAGCCAGCCCACCATCCGGCTCTACGGAGACACCCAGCACCCAGCCAACCTCGCCCGCTACCCCGCCAACTTCCCCGTAGGTGACAACGTCCGCCTGCTGGGCACGGTCAACCTCGATGACACAGTGGAGCGCCTCTCCCCCCGCTTCCTCTCCCGCGCGGCGGTGATCTGGATGAGCCCATCCCTGGACGCGCTGATGCAGCAGGCGCCCATCATCACCCCTCCCGAGCAGAGCGTCGACTGGCGTCAGCTCCGCAGCCTGAGCGAGCGCCCTCCAGGGGAGCTGGGCGAGCTGCACCGCGTCGTCCGCTACCTGCACGAGCAGCGCGTTCCAGGCGCCCCGTCTCCCAGGACCATGCGCGCCATGGAGCGATACCTGGCCGTCGCCCCCGATCTGCTCACCTCCAGGGTGGCCCAGGACTTCCAGGTGTTGCAGCGCATCCTGCCTTGCGTGCGAGGCGTGGGCGAACGCTACCGCCGGATCTTCGATGATCTCGCCGCGCTGCTGCGCACACACCAGTGGAGCATGTCGGCCGAGCGATGCGAGGAGCTTAGGGCCCGGGGTGAGGAGCTCGGCGACTACTACGACTTCTTCCATGTCTAGTCCCCGCGCCAGCCTGCAGGTCGGAGCCACTGAGCTCGATCTCCTGCCCGCCCATCCGGCGCGGCTGCAGGTGCGCGAAGGCCAGGGAGTGACCCTGGTCGCCTCGGGGCTCGCCCCTGATCTGTCCGCGACCCTCGTCATCGGCGATCGTTCCCACGAGCTGTGGCCCGAGCCCGACGGCAGCCTCCGCTGGGAGCGGGCCGACACCCTGCACGGCGTGGCCGGCCGGGTCGACCTACGGCTCGACCAGCAGGGTTCGCCGGCGCTGGAGGCGATGCTCGAGGTGACCCCCTCCAGGATGACGCAGGCGGCCCTCGAGACCCTGTTGGCCGATCTGGATCGCCTGGCGCCCGGCATCGCGGGCGCGCTGGGCGGCCGTTCAAAGGGCAGCAGCCGCAGCGCGCCGGAGCAGGCCCTGATGACCCTGGAGAGCTCCCTGGGAGCCGTCGCCTCGGCGATCCCATGGATCGCGCGCAACCCCATCGTCCGCAAGCGGGAGCGGGCGACCGCCATCCCCAGCCGAACCGGCCCCACATCCGCCACGGACGCTCGCTGGATCACCAGGCATCCCCAGCAGACCCAGCGCGCACGCCAGCGTGGCGCCGAGGTGGCGATCAGCCGCGAGCTGCGCCTCGACGCAGACACCGCCGAGAACCAGGGGGTCATGGGCCTGCTGCGCAAGATGCAGGCGCTGGCCGAGGGGCTCTCCGCCCTCCTGGCCACCGAACGCCAGCGCATCGAGCAGAGCCGGGCGGCGCGAGAAGCCTTCGTCACCCGCCACGGCAACCTCTTCCAGGAGCTGGACCAGCCCCGCCTCGAGGCCATCCGCCAGCGCACCGAGCGGCTCCAGGCGCTGCATCGCCAGCTCTCGGCGCTCCCCTCCAGGATGCGTCTGCCGCCGGGCCTGCGCAGCGCGGCGTTCATGCGCACCCCCAAGGTCGAGACCCACCCTGGCTACTGGAGGCTCTTCCAGGTCTGGCAGCAGCTGCGCGAGCTCGAAGCTGGGGAGCCACCACCGGGGGTCGCCCCCATCGACAGCCTCGACCGCCTGTACGAGCTGTGGTGCGCCCTGACCCTGCGCGAGGCTCTGCAGCTCTGGGCCGGCAAGAAGGAGGGCACCTGCCTGGCCCTGCACGAGGACCATTGGTTCGCGGACCTGGCGCCCGGCACCGAGCTGGTTCGCTTCGTCCACGGCGATCGAAGCGCCCACCTCATCTACGAACCCGCGTACGCCTATGGAGACCACGACGCCGAGGTCGGCAAGCTGGTCCGAGGCAACCCCTGGAGGCCCGACCTGGTCATCGAGCTGCGTGACGCCGGTGTGCTCGTGGAGCTGCATGTGCTGGACGCCAAGCACCGCATCGCCCACCAGCGGCCAGGGGGCGTCCCATGGGAAGCCATGGACGAGGTCTGGCTCAAGTACACCGACACCATCGGCCACCCAGGCACGCGGACCCCGTTGGTGGCGAGCTGTTGGATCCTGTACCCGGGGCCCGAGGATCACATCTCCCTGCGCAGCCCCGCCATGCTCGGGGAGAGCTGGCCGGAGGGGCGACCACGGGGTGGGGCTGTGGCGCTGTACCCGCTGGAGGGGGAAGCGCGGCCTCAGCTGCAGCGGCTGTTGGGGGTGTTGTTGGCGGGGTGGGGGTGAGGGGGGGATCTTGGTGAGCGGGCCATGGCCAGTGTCAGCCTCGGGTCTTCTCACCACGACTACGTTCCTTTGCCCAGCACTCCCACGACTCCCAGCGCCCAGCCGGTGTCGATCCACCGGGTAGACCCCTTGGGCGTCCCGTCCAGGTACCGCAGCCGGTTCACCAGCACCTCGTCCAGACGTACCCCTGTCCGATCACTCTGATCCTGCGCCGCGAGCACCCAGGCGAGGTCGTTCAGGCTCACCGTACGCTCGGCGAACCCTCCCTCGGGCCCAGCCACGCGTAGGCCACCCTGGTGGGAGCGGCCCACGATC
>CALDOK010000362.1 GCA_937912125.1 uncultured Pseudomonadota bacterium | reverse complement strand
AACGACACCGACACCGACACCGACGCCGACGCCGACACCGACACCGACGCCGACGCCGACGCCGACAGCGATGCCGACACCGACCTGGGGGACCCCTCGGAGCTGATGGACAAGCTGGGCCTCATCCCGGGCCCCGAGGCCTGCCACCACTACGCGTCCTACAGCTTCGACGTGGATGTCGAGGATGCCTGGGTGCGGGTGTTCGTGGAGAGCGAGGAGACCTCCTGGATGTACGGCGAGCTGTACGCCCCGTCGGGGGCCTGCTCCCTGCAGGTGCCCTCGCTGGCCTGGGAGACGGATGAGCACTGGAATGAGGGCTATGTGCAGCTGGGCGAGACGGGCACCCACACCCTGCTGGTCTTCGGCGACGCCCCCACCGGGGGCGCCCAGATCCATGCCACCGTCACCATCGTCAGCGGCGACGCCTTGCCCGTCGCCGCCGATGAAGCCTGCACCCTGTCCCGCAGCGACTGTGCCTGCAGCGACGCCTGCAACTGCGCCACCCTCTAGCCGACCCTCGGAGTCCCCATGAGCACCAAGTCTCTCCCTCTGTTCCTGCTGGCCGTTGGCCTGATCTCCTGTGGTGAGCCCGACAAGGACGACACCGGCCCCAGCGATAGCGACACCCCGGACTGCTCCAGCGACGACGTGGACGGTGACGGGCTGGACGGCTGCGCCGAGGCCGCGGCGGGCACGGATCCGGACAACGCCGACAGCGACGGCGACGGGGTCCAGGACGGCGCCGAGGTGGACTGCGTGAGCGATCCCTTGGACGCCGAAGAGCAGTGCTACGCCTGCGGCTGGCCCCACAACGATCCAGGCGACCTCACCGCCACGGGCGCCGCACTGGGCGATGTCGTGGAGAACATCGCCTTCACCGACCAGTGTGGCGAGCTGGTGGACCTGTGGGACTTCGCCCGCGAGTACCACATCCTGTTCATCACAGCCTCGTGGTGAGGCGCCTGTCAGACGGAGGCGGTCAGCCTCCCCGACTACGCCGACGAGTTCGCCACTGAGCACCCGGAGATTCCCTTCTCCTTCATCGTCACCCTGTTCGAGGACACCCTGGGTGACGTGCCCGACGCCGAAGACGCCATGGTGTACTGGGAGGTCATCAACGACGACGCCATGCCCGTGCTGGCCGACCACAACCAGCTGGTGATCCCCTCCACCCCCTACGACGGCTCGGCCCTGCCCGGGAAGTGTGTGCTCACCCCCGAGCTGGAGATCCTCCACTGCTGGATGGGCCACGGCAACGAGACGGGCTTCGAGGCCATCGTCGAGCACTGGAACGCCGCGCGATGAGGCCGCTCTCGCTCCTGCTCTTCACCCTGCTGTCCGTGGGCTGCCCCAAAGACCCCGACGACAGCGCTCCCCCCAAGGACAGCGCGCCCCAGGACAGCGAGCCCCAGGACAGCGAGCCCCAGGACAGCGAGCCCGTGGAGGACACAGCCCCCGAGATTCGCTGGACGGGCAGTGCCGAGGTCTTGGTCACCGACCCCGATGGCGCACCTCTCGCTGGCGCCTACGTGATGGTGGGCGGCGCGGCCCAGGGCGACTGGTCCGTCACCGACGCCGCGGGCATGGCCTCGGTCGAGGTAGGGGACGACGGCATCACCGATCGTTGGGTCCTGGCGGGGATGGAGGGCTGGATCAGCTCCGGCGCCGACGTGCACGAGACCAACGGTCCCAGCAGCACCCTGGGCATCACCCTGCGCCGCCTGCCCGTCCCTGGCGACGACAACCCCGACTACCACTTCCAGCCTGGTGGCACCTCCATGTCCATGGACACCACCGAGTGCGGCCACTGCCATCCCACCAAGGCCGACGACTGGGTGGACTCTCCCCACCACGGCTCCGCCTCGAACACCCACACCTGGGATCTGTACGTGGGCGGAAGCGCCGTGGACGCCGACACCTGCGCCAGCCTGGGCGGCTGGATGGCCACGGGCCAGGAGCCCGGGATCGATGGCGGCACCCTCGAGCGCTGCTACACCGGCGCGGGCGTACTGCCCTTCCTGCACGACGCCTGCGGTGAGCAGGGCGGTCCGGTCTGCGACCACCCCGATCAGGCAGGGGATCTCGAGGCCTTCGGCAGCTGCGGCGACTGCCACGCTCCGGCGGTGGACGTGCACCCTGGCGGACAGATCGACCTGGCCCGGGCCACGGGCATCGCCTTCGAGGAGGGCGTCACCTGCGACCTGTGCCACAAGACCCGCAGCGTGGTGGCCGGCGGCGCCCCCGGGCGCGATGGTGCCATCCAGCTTCAGCGGCCCAGCGAGGAGACCACGGTGGTGTCGCAGGAGTTCGACCCCATCACCTTCGGGCCCTACCCCGACGTGGTGCTGGCCATCATGAAGGGCGCCTACGAGCCTGGTATGCGCGAGGCCGCCTGGTGCTCGAGCTGCCATGAGTACAGCCGCGGCGCCCTGCGGGACGACATGCCCGTGGACGCGGCCCGCTGGCCCGATGGGCTGCCCATCAACGAGACCTGGAGCGAGTGCGAGGCCGGGCCTTGCGCCGGTGGCGACACCACCTGCGCCACCTGCCACATGGACGTGCTCGACGAGGAGAGCAGCACCTACAACCTCAGCGAGCGGGACGTGGATCCCTCTGTGAGCCAGGGCTGGCTGCGATCCTATGGCCAGATCCTGCGCCACGACTTCGAGTGGTTCGCCAAGGACCAGGTCTACGGGCTGGCGGTGGATCTCGACACCGTGGACTCCTCGGTGGAGGCCCAGGTGCGGGTGAACAACTGGCGCGGCGGCCACGCGCTGCCCACCGGGCACCCCATGCGCCAGCTCATCGTGCTGGTGGAGGCGGTGGACCAGGACGGCCAGCCCGTGGCCCCCAGCGGCGGCCAGGCCGTGCCCGATGTGGGTGGCTACCGGGCCATGGGGGTCTACGGCACGGACTTCATGGCCAGCGGTGCCAGCCTGGACTTCGGCTTCCAGGTGCTGCCCGGGGCCTCCGCGGTGCGCTTCGTGCGCCCCACCGGGGCCTGGGACGACTACGACGGCCCTGGCACCGCGGGCTTCTCGGGCCTGAGCGCCCAGGCCAAGGGCCTGCCCATCACCTCGGTGCTGGGCGAGGTGACCATCGCCTCCATCACCGGCGGCGTGGTGACCCTCGACGGCGCCCCCCCCGCGCTGCAGGCTGGCGACATCGCCTACCTGGTGGCCGGCGACGACGCAGCAGGGGCCGCTGGGTGGCTGTTCGCCAAGGTCATGGTAGACGCCGATGGCGACCGCGGCGTGGCGCACTACCGAGCGGTAGATATCGCCAGTGACAACCGCCTGGGCTTCGGAGGAAGCTCGACCTCGACCCACAGCTTCCCGCTGCCCGCCGAAGGCGGCGCCATCACCGTGAGCGCCCGGCTGCTCACCCGTGACTACGCCGCACCCATCGCCAATGCCTACGGCTGGTCCACCGCGGATGAGCAGGTCGTCGAGGCCAGCGCCGAGTACTCCCTCTAGGCGTCGCCGTTGACGGTGAAGTCTCGCCGTGCGACGACATGGCCATGGGAGTCTCTACCACCGCTGTCACCCCTGCACGCCCGCCCTTGCTGGTGCTGGGGCCCTTCCTGGTGGACCGGGTGCGGCGCGAGGCCGGGGGGCCGCCCGTCGATGTCCCGGGTGGCAACGGCCTGGTGGTGGCGTCGGTGGCGGCGCGGCTGGGCTGGCCCACGGCCCTGGTGGGTCAGCTGGCGGACGATGCGCTGGGCGGCGTGCTGCGGGAATCCTTGCTGGGCAGCGGGGTGGATCTGATCCTGCAGAAACCGGAGCCCGGCCTCGAGACCAAGCGGGCGGAGATCCTGGTCGATGGAGATGGCGCCTGGCGGACCGTGGCCACCCACCCCGCCCGCTACCCCTACCTGCGGCCGCCAGGCCCGGACGCCCTGGTGGGCCGAGGGGCCGTGCTGGCCACGGGCCTGTGCTCCCTGTGGCGCAGTGGCCCAGCGTGGCTGCGGGCCTGGCTGCTCGCTGTCCGCGGCGACGGCGTGCCCCTCGGTCTGGGGTTGAACCGGCTGCTGCCGGAGGAGGGCCCCCTCGTGGATGCGGTGGTGGGCTGGGATGATCGGCTGTTCTGCAATCGTGAGGAGCTGATGGCATGGCGGGGGCTGCGCGATCCTGGCATCGAGGCCCTGTGCGGCGCCGTCGGCGCGGCCCCTGGAGGTGAGCTGGTGGTCAGCCTCGGTGCCGAGGGTGTGCTGGTGAGGCCCCGCGGGCTGACCCCGGTGCATCTGCCCGCGGAGCCGGTCGCGGTGCGCAGCAGCCTGGGGGCGGGTGACGTGCTCTGCGCGGTCACCACCGTGCTGCGCCTGGCAGGTGTGCCCCTGGTGCAGGCTGTGACCTTGGCTCAGCGCGCGGCGGCCCGCTCCGTGCGCGACGCCAGCTGGGACGCTTGGCTCCACGAGGAGCCCGGGCTGGTCGCCGAGATCCGGTCGGCGTGGAGCTGATCGGCGGTCGAGTCGTTCAGCTCTCGAGCCGGACCACCCGCTCGGGGTCGAGCTGTTCCGGCCGCCAGCCGGGCTTGTCTTCAGCGGGGTAGCCCACACCGATGATGGCCACGACCTCGAGGCGGGCGGGCAGGCCCAGCAGCCGGAGCACATGGCTGGAGGCGTCGCCGGAGGCGTCGTGGCGACGATTCCGGATCTGGACCCAGCAGCTGCCCAGGCCCATGGCGTGGGCCTGGAGCTGGACCAGGATGGCGGCGATGGAGCAGTCCTCCACGTAGACGTCGCTGAGCTCCGGATCACCGTGGATCACGATGTTCAGGGGGGCATCGGCCAGGAAACGTCCACCGCCAGGCTTGGCCACCGCGAGGGCCTGGCGGGTGGGCGCGTCTTGGACCAGCACGAAGCGGCAGGGACGGCTGTTGCGGGAGCTGGGCGCCCGCAGCAAGGCTTCCTCGAGCAGGGTGAGGTGCTCGGGAGCCACGGGGCGGTCCTGGAAGGCGCGGATGCTCCGGCGGGTGCGCAGCAGCTCGATCATGGGGCTCCTCCAGGGGAGTGTGGCTTGGCTCACCGGCGGACGACCCCCGCCAGCCTGATGGCCGGTTTCCATCCATTCCCGCGTAACGGCCTGCCCTGCCAACGTCTCTTCTCGACAGAACCCTCGACAGGAGATCGCATCATGGACATGGAGATCAGCTTTCCCGGTGGCCTTCGCGTAGACGCCCGCCTTGGCGACATCGTCATCCCCACGGACCAGCCCGCTCAGGCGGGCGGCGGTGGCAGCGCGCCTTCGCCCTTCTTGCTCTTCCTGGGCTCCATCGGCACCTGCGCTGGCATCTACGTGCTGCAGTTCTGCCGGCAGCGCGGGATTCCCACCGAGGGCGTCCGCATCATCCAGCACCACGAGGCCCGGCCCCTCAGCAACCTGATCGGCAAGGTCACCCTCGAGATTCAGGTGCCTCCCAGCTTCCCCACCCGCTACCTGAAGACCCTCGAGAAGGTGGCGTCCCAGTGCGCGGTCAAGAAGCACCTCGAGAACCCGCCGGAGTTCGCTACCACCACCACCGTGGTGGGCGAGGCCGTCCAGGCCGCGGTCTAGCTCACTCCTCGCCAGGGATCCGTGCCTCGAGCGCTTCCACCCGCCACCCCAGGAAGGCCAGGGGGTGGTCCGCCAGGATGGCGCGGGAGCGGTCCAGGTGGGCGCGGGCGGCGCTGGCCTGCCCCTGTGCGATGGCCAGGCGGGCCTGGGCCAGCTGCAGGGTGAGCTCGCCAGGGGCGCGTTCCTGTGCCTGGGCGTCCCAGTCGGTGGCCTCATCGAGGGAGCCGGCGTCGATGGCCAGCTCCAGCGCCTGGATCAGCACGCCGGGCTCGGTGGGGTCCGCCGTGCGGGCGCGCTCCCAGGCCGCCACCGCGTCCTGGTGGCGGCCTAGGCGGCGCAGGGCTGCGCACTCGAGCAGCGGTCCGTAGGGCTCGCCGGGCATGCGCCGGCTCAGGGTGGCGCCCAGCTCGAGGCTGCGGGCGGGGTCGCGCTCGAGCTGGAGCCAGCCCAGGGACATGAGGGCCATGAGCAGGCGTGGTGCCCGCTGGACCACGGCCTCGAGGGCTTCGATGCCCTCGCGCTCGTAGCCCGCCGCGAGGCTGGCCAGGGCCACGTCGTGGCGCAGGCCGGAGTCCCGCTTCAGCTGGCGGGGGTGCTCACGGCCGATCTGGTGGGCCACCCCGAAGTTCTGGGCCTGCAGCTCCCGGCGCACCCGCTGGCGCAGGGATCTGAGCCCCCGGGCGCGGAAGGCGCCCAGGCCCAGGCCCACCAGGGCACCCAGCATCATCAGCCCGGTCCACCAGCCCACCAGATCGGACAGGAGGCTCGCGGTGCCCAGCACGAACAGCCACCAGCCCGTGCGGGTCAGGGTGCGCCCCGGCAGCCCGGGGGGCACCAGGCGGCGCTGGCGGCGCCGGCTCGAGCGCGTGGCCAGGCGGGGCGCGAGCTGAAGGCCTGCGCCCAGCGAGCCCAGGGCCAAGCCGATCACCAGGCTGTCCAGCCAGGGAAGCAGGCTCCAGGAAGCCAGCACGCCCAGGTACAGCAGCAGCCAAAGCCCGAAGGCGATGGCGCTGGTCCGACGCAGGCGGCGGGCCATGGGGCCCTGGTCTTCGCCCAGGTCGTGGATGCGCAGCGCGGCCGGCGGGTGGGTGGCCAGGGCCCAGGCCACGGTCAAGCGCCAGCCCGGATCCCGGATGGGGTGCAAGGCATGCATCTTGCGCAGCCCCGAGATCATGGCGCTGGCGCTGGTGAGCGCCGCGGCGCGCCGATCGCAGAGCGTCTCGGCGGGGCGGGAGATCACGCGGGCCAGGAAGGCCCACAGGGCCCAGGTGCTGCCCAGGACCACCCACATGTCCACCCAGGCCAGCAGGGCCATGCTGATGGTGGCCGCCAGGGGCAGAGGGAGCAGCAGCCACCACAGGGAGCCGGTGCTCACGTGGGCGATCTCGTGGGCCAGGATGGCCTCGTGCTCTTCGGGCTCGAGGCGGTGGACCAGCCCGTCGGCCAGGATGACCACCGGATCGTGTACCACGGCCACCCAGCCGTAGACCGGCAGGGCCCCCAGGGTGCGAAGGCGCAGCAGCCGCGGAGCGCGGCGCAGCCCGGCCCTGGCGGCGACCCGGGCGATGGCGGCCTCGAGGCCGGGGTCGTTCATGGGCACGGCGTGCTCGAAGGGCTGCTTCACGGCCCGGATGCCCATGGCCCAGACCGCCAGGGCCAGCGAGGCTCCCGTGATCAGCTCCCCGGAGTCCAGATCGTAGACCAGGGCCATCGCGGCCAGCACGGCGGCGGGCAGGCTCGCCAGCCCGGCGATGGCTGCCGCCGCCACGGCGCCGCTGCGGGTCACGCCGCCGCTCTGCCGCTTCGCGGCGAGCAGGGTCACCAGGAAGCAGGCCAGGAAGAAGATGGGAACCAGGAGCACCATGGGATGAGCCTAGCAAGCTCGAGGGGAGCGAGCCGCACCTGCGCCAGGCTATCGATCGCAGCCCCGCGCCTTGGCCCGCGCCTCGACGATCTCGCGGATGTCCCCCATCTCGAAGGCCAGCCACGACGCCCAGCGGTTGGCGCAGCCCTCGGGCCCGGCGTAGCTGCCCGCCGAAGCCAGGGCGCGGGCTGCCTGGCCGAAGGCCTTGGCCCAGCTGGTGCGGATCCGGTCGCCGGATCCCATGGGATCGCCGGCTTCGGCCAGGATCTCCTGCCAGCCGCAGTCCTCGAGGTAGCCCCAGGCCGCGCCCGCCAGCTCTCCCATCCACACGTCGTGGCCCAGGTTGACCAGGGGGCCGAGCCACTGCACCCGCAGCTTGTCGATGCGCATGACGACGGGTAGTCGATCCAGGGCCTGGTCCAGGCCTGGGCGCTCATGGAAGTCGGCGTACTCTTCGTCTCTGAAGACGGCCATCCATCACCTCGCGCCGGCAGTCTACCTGCTCGCGGGGCTATCTTGGTGACCCGCCCTCTGGGAGGTCCCCGTGCACCGTGCTCTCTTCCCCTTGTTCGCCCTCTCCTGGGCCTGTGGTCCGCGGCTCGAGCCCCTCGACTTGCCCGACGATCCCGCGGCGCAGGGGGCACCTGTGGGCGTGCGGACCTACGATCTCGAGGGTCTGACCCTCGAGGTCTGGTACCCGGCCGCGGAAGAGGTCGCGGGCTCGGACGGCGAGCTGGTGGACGCCGATCCCTTCGTGCCAGCTGCTGTGGTGGACCTGCTGGGCGGCGTGGACCTGCCGCCCATCTCCTCCTACGCGGTGCGGGACGCCGCGCTGCGCAACACCGGCGAGCCCCTGCCCGTGGTGCTCTTCTCCCACGGCTTCGGCGGCTTCCGCACCCAGAGCATCGACTACACCCAGCACCTGGCCTCGCGGGGCTACGTGGTGGTGGCTCCGGATCACCCCGGCCGCATGATGGGCGACATCCTGCCCTGCATGTTCGACAACCTGGTGGCCGACTGCAACGTCGATCTGGACGATCCAGGCGAGGACGACCTGCCCGACGCCCTGGATGTGGTGGAGAGCTGGAACACCGAGCTCGATGGCTTCTTCGAGGGGCGGCTGGCCCTGGATGGCGTGGGGCTTGCCGGCCACAGCGCGGGCGGCATGTCCACCGCCAGCGTGGGTGACGTGGACCTGCGCTTCACGGCCTTGATGCCCATGACCACCGACGGCTCCCTCACCCGCGACGTGCCCGTGTTGTACGCAGTGGGCAGCTGCGACGCCACGGTGCCCGTGGCCGAGAGCGCCGAGGCCTTCGCCCTCATCCCCGACGGCCGCTGGCTGACCCTGACCGGGGCTGGCCACCTCTCGCCCACCAACCTCTGCGACCTGGATCTGGGGGGCTTCGCCGAGACCCTGTTGGCCCCCCGCGACGACGTGAGCTCCGTGTGGCTGGATCAGCTGGTGGGCCTGGCCACCGACGGCTGCCCTCAGGATCCTCCACAGCTCGCGCACGACGACTGCGCCGACGCCTACTGGCCCCTGGACGAGTCTCAGGCCGCCCTGCGGCACTACGCCACCGTGTTCTTCGACCAGCAACTGCTGGGTCGGGGGAGCCTGGTGGACGCCGGCCTGGTCGGCGCGGTGCTGGAGTAGACCCGTGCGCTCGCTCCCCCTCATCGCGCTGCTCCTGGCCGGCTGCCCCTCGCCGGCGGGCGACAGTGCGCCCTCCGAGCCCGAGCCCTTCACCCTCCTCGTGGTCCCGGACACTCAGTTCTATACTCTGGCCTACCCCTACGTCCTGGACCACATGCTGGGCTGGGCGGCGGAGACGGCCCAGGAGCGCAACACCCTGTTCCTGCTGCACGAGGGCGACGTCACCCATGAGAACAGCGACGAGGAGTGGGCCAACGCCCGCGCCAGCTTCGACCTGCTCGAGGGCGCGCTGCCCTATGCGGTCTGTGCGGGAAACCACGACGAGATCGACGACGACGATCACGCGCAGTTCCGGGCGACCTTCCCCCTGGACGCTGTGGACGCCGAGCCCTGGTTCGGGGGCAGCTACCGCCCCGAACGGCTGGACTCCGCCTGGTTCCGGTTCGAGGGCGGTGGGGTGCCCTGGCTGGTGCTCACCCTGAGCTTTGGCCCCGACGGCGACGAGCTGGCCTGGGCCGACACGGTGCTGGCGGAGCACCCGGATCACCGTGCCATCCTGCTCACCCACGCCTACCTGGGGCCGGACGGGACCCTGACCACCCCCGGCATGAACATCTGGAACGCCCTGCAGCATCATCCCGGGCTGAGCTTCGTGTTCAACGGGCACTACATCGACAGCGAGGCGGCCACTCGAGCCAGCCAGGGCGAGGCGGGCAACACGGTGCATCAGCTGTTCTTCAACGTGCAGGACCGCGTCTTTGGCGGCCAAGGCCTGCTGCGCATCATGCGCTTCGATCCGCTCGCCGGGACCGTGGATGTGCAGACCTATTCGCCCTGGCTGGACTGGTTCGAGGAGGCCCCCGAGCACCAGTTCATGCTCGAGGGTGTGGATCTGGGGCCGGTGGAGTGAGGTAGCATGGCCTCTCCCCCAGGAGTCCTCGTGTCGGAAGCTCCTCCACCCTCGCGGTCCGTCCGTCCCTTGCGTCTGGCGTTGTTGCTGGGGCTGCCCCTGCTGGCGTTGGTGGGCGTGGCGTGGTCCTCGGCCCGCAGCGCCGCGCGCATCTGGCCCCCGGTGGACCCACCCCCCCTCGCGAGCCTACCCCCGGTGCTGCCGGCCTGCGCTGGGGGTGAGGCCTTGCTCCAGGGCCTGCTGCGTGCGCCGCTCGAGCTGGACGAGGGGGCGCTCGCCCGCGCGTTCGCCGAGCCCGGGGTCGTCGCGCCTGAGGGGGCGGATCCCCTGCCGCCTTCCCTGGAGCTCCACCACGCCCTGGACCAGCTGGAAGGCTGCGGGGGCCTGAACCTCACCGCGGCCGATACGACCGGGGGCCCTGTCCTTGGGGGGCGGCTGCTCAGCGTGGCCCGCCTGCGGCTGCTGCGCGCCTGGGAGCGCTCCGGTCAGGGGGATCTGGTGGGAGCCAGCGCGGATCTGGTCTCCACGCTGCGCCTGGGCGCCATCCTCGAGCACTCGGGGGGTGATCTGGCCCTGGTCGAGGCGGGGGTGGACGTGGGTGGCCTGGCTGTGGCGCAGATCGAGCTGTGGCTCGATGCCAACCCTCAGGCGCAGGACGACTCCCTCGGGCCCTTGGCCGCGGGCCTGGCCGCCGTGGTGGATCTGCCCGCCGGGGTGCCCCGAGCGCTGGTGAGGCAGTGCCGTGAAGGCGAGATTCAGCTGCTCAACCTGGGTGCCATCCCGGCGCCGGCCATGCTGCTCGAGCCCGCGGGGGTGCCCCTGTGGGTGGGCTGGGTCGCTGAGCTGTTGCCGGGGGCCACGGTCTACGACGCGCCGCGCACCCTGGCCATGCACCGCCAGCGCTGCGGCCGCCGGCTGGAGGAGGTCCAGGCAGGGGGGCTGTGGGATGACGCCGATCTGGGCCCGGCGCTCTGGGATCGGGAGCGGATCTCCCTGGGGCCCATGCTGGACAACCCCCTGGGCCGCGTCACCCTGCAAGCGGAGCCGCTGACCGCGCGGGTCAACGCCGTCATCCTGGTCGAGCGCAGCCTGCGATCCCGGCGCGCTCTGCTGGCCACCCGCGTGGCCGTGGAGCGGGGAAGCCAGGCGCACGAAGGTCTGCTGCCCCTTCAGCTCGCGCTGCTCGTGCCCGAGTTCCTCGCCACCCCCCCGGTGGACCCCGTGGACGGCAAGCCCATCAACTGGGTCCGCAGCCACGGCGAGATCTTCACCACCCGCGAGGTCACGGGCCCCGACGGTCAGCCGCAGCGGCTGATGACCAAGGTGCCCGAGCGTTAGTCGAGAGGGCAGTTCCACAGCCCCAGCATCGTCCCCGGGGTCACGCCCAGCTCGGCATGGACGGCGTCCACGGTGACGTCCCAGCTCAGGGTGCCCTCCACCACACCCCCGGTGGCGGTGCCAGCGAAGACCGCAGGGTCCTCACCCGCCCAGGGCCCAGCCCCCTGCCAGGCCCAGATCAGGTCCACCTCGAAGGCGTCCCCGTCCAGCCGCAGGGACTCGATGGCCCCTTCACCGCAGAAGCCCATCAGGAACGCCCCGCAGTCGGCGCGCACCTCCAGACTCCAGTCGGGGTCGCCGTACAGCCCGGCCGGGGGGCAGTCGGTGTCGGTGTCGCTGTCGGCGTCGCTGTCGGCATCGGTGTCCCCGTCGGCGTCCCCGTCGGCGTCCCCGTCGGCGTCGCTGTCTCCATCGGCGTCCGTGTCGGTGTCGGTGTCGGTGTCGGTGTCGGTGTCGGTGTCGGCAGCCGTGTCGTCCGGGTCGT
>CALDOK010000361.1 GCA_937912125.1 uncultured Pseudomonadota bacterium | reverse complement strand
TGTCGGCGTCGGTGTCGGTGTCGGTGTCGCCCTCGGCGTTGGTGTCGCCGGTATCGTCAACGTCGGGCTTGCCCTGGTCGTAGGGGTTGGTCGTGCATCCCAAAAGGACGATGAAGAGTAGAGGGAGCGCGCGCATGGGACCTCGGTGGGCAAGGGGTTCGCGAAAGCCCGGGGTCAGCAGGGCCTGGTTGGGGTTAGGAGGAGCCTGACGTTCGCGCATCGACGGGTTCCTGGAAGGGGACGGGTCAGGGCGCCGGCGCAGGCCTCCGGACAGGCGTTGTAGCATCGGTCGATTCGGCTGGCAACAGCGGGCTTAGCGAGACGATCTCTCGATCGCCCCGCGCCGGGAACCCGGCCGCCTCGAAGCGCAGCGAATCCGGTATCTCAGGAGCTTCCATGACCACCGACCTGCTCTTCCATCACATCGACGAGTTGCTCACAGGTGGCGACCAGGGCGTGCTTTACGATGCCTCCGTGGCCTTCGCTGGCGGCCGAGTGCGGTGGGTGGGGCCCAGCGCCTCCGCGCCTGTCGCGCGGCAGATCGTGGACTGCCACGGCCTGGTGGGGCTCCCCGGCTTGGTGGACTGCCACACCCACGCCCTGTTCGCGGGCAGCCGGGCGGAAGAGTTCCAGCGCCGCCTGGCTGGCGCCAGCTACACCGAGATCCTCGAGGCAGGAGGAGGGATCCTCTCCACGGTCAAGGCCACGCGCGCGGCCGATCTCGAGCGGCTGCGTTCCCTGCTCCACCGGCGGCTCGAGGCCATGCTCGCGGTGGGGGTCACCAGCGTGGAGGTCAAGACCGGCTACGGCCTCAATCCGGCCACCGAGCAGCGCATGCTCGAGGCCATGATCTCCACAGGCAGTCCCGTCGAGGTGTTGCCCACATTCCTGGGCGCCCACGCCGTGCCCGCCGAGTATCGAGGGCGTCGCGAGGACTATGTGGAGCAGGTGATCCGCCAGCAGCTGCCCCGCTGCGCGCCCCTGGCCCGCTTCGTGGACGTGTACTGCGATCGGGGGGCCTTCACCCTGGACGAGGCCCGGGCCATCCTCGAGGCGGGAGTGGCCCATGGGCTCATCCCCCGCATCCACGCCGAGCAGGTGGCCCACACCGGGGCGGCGGCCATGGCGGCCGGGCTCGGCGCCACCAGCGCCGACCACCTCGAGCAGCTGGACGATGCCGGCGTCGCCGCCATGGCGCGCCATGGCACTGTGGCGGTGCTGCTGCCTGGGGCCATGCTCTACCTGAAGGACCCACCTCCCCCGGTGGCGGCGCTGCGAGCCGCCGGTGTGCCCATGGCCGTCTCCACGGACTTCAACCCGGGCTCCAGCCCGGTGCGCGATCTGTGGACCTGCGCCACCTTGGCCTGCCTGCGGATGGGCTTGCGCGTCGACGAGGCCTTGCTGGGGATCACCCGCAACGCCGGGCGCGCCCTGGGGCGCGATGACCTCGGCTGGATCGGGCCTGGCTCGTCCGCCGACCTGGTCCTGCTCGCGCCGCCTCCGGGTGAGCCTGCCGAGCTGGCCGTGCTGGTCCAGTACCTGGGGGGGCACCGAGCTCACCACCTGGTCAAGGCGGGCCGCTGGCTCATCCGGGATGGTGTGCGCCAGGACGCCTTGGCGGCAGGCGCCGGGGGGGGCGAGTGATGGCCCTGCCCCTGCTCCCCACCCTCGGGTTGCCCGAGATCCTGGTCATCCTGGTCGTCGTCGTGGTGCTCTTCGGAACCGGCAAGCTCCCGGACGTGGCGCGTCAGCTGGGCAAGGGCATGAAGCAGTACCAGAAGGCCAAGCGCCAGGTGGACTCCGTGCTCGAACCCGACCTCGACGCGCTGTTGAAAGATGACGTCGAGGATGCGGTCGAGGTGAAGCCCCCTGAGCGCGACGACCCCTAGCCGTCGTCGGGTTCCGGGCCGGGCGATGGCGCGGCGGGCGGTTCTGCAAGGGGCGGGGCTGCCTGGCTCCGCGAGGCCATGCGCGCGTCGATGGCGGCCCGGGCGGTCTCCCGCAGCTCCGGGCTCACCGGCAGGCCGCTCACCAGCTCCCGGAGGTCCTGCAGCATCAGGGTGGGGACCAGCTGGGTGGAGATGGGCAAGGGCGTATAGGGGTTGCAGGCCAGGGCCAGGCGGACCCGGTACCGGGTGGCCCAGCGCCGATGGCGGGCCAGGCCGCGGAGGATCTCCGGCTTGGTGGGCCGCATGGCGGCGATCCGGATCACGTCGCGCTCGGTGGCCCGTGGGTTGTCGAGGAACACGGCGATGACCCGAGGATCCCGGTCGTGGAGGATGCGGTCCAGGGAGTAGCGGTCCTTGCCCCTGGCCAGGCTACGCCGTTCGCCAGCACTGAGCTCCAGATGCTCGTTGTCGTCCATGGCCTCGGCGGCGGTGGGGTTGCCGCGGTGGCGATCCCCCATGAACATGCGCGTGACCGCCGGCAGGCTGGCCCAGTGGGCGACCTCGTAGAGGTCGGTGATGCGGTCGTAGCCCAGGTCACGCAGCAGGCCGCTGTCGAGGGCCAGCTCCTGCATCAGCTCCCGGTGGACGGGCCGGCCGGCCACCGAGCCCTGGTAGATGCGCTCCAGCAGGGCCACCACGGCGGCGTCGTCGCTCTCCTCGAGGCAAGTGCGGAGCACCTCGCCCCGCATGCGGCGGTCGCGGACCGCTCGGACCCGGCGCCCCACCAGCTCGATCAGCGCGTCCAGCTCTCCCCCGGGGGGCTCATCGAGGAGCGCCCTGACGCGGATCAGGACCGGCGCTTGGGGTTCCATGCTGCGGAAGATGCGGGCTCGGCTCGGGGTTGGGCTGGCGAGCTCGACCCGCCACGGCTTACTTACCCTGTCATGAAGCGCCTCGCTCCGCTGCTGATCCTCGTGCTGGCCGCGCTCGGCGCCGCCGCGGCGCTGTGGGCCAGGCGGCCCCAGCCCGAGCCGGAGCTTCCACTCCTCGAGGTGGAGGAGGGTGACACCGGCTTCTCCCGACAGGCCACCGAGGATCGGATGCGGGCCATCGGCTACGTGCAGTAGGCCCGGCGCCATGTCCAATCGTGCTTTCCTGCTGCTCTACCTGCTCTGCCTGGGCCTGTGCGTTGGCGCGGTCTACGGTGCGCGGGCTGCGGTCGCGGCCATCCCCGCGGCGGCGACCCCCGAGCTCGATCAGAGCGTCGCCGTGGCCATCCCTCCCAAGCCTCAGACCGAGCTGGACCGTGGCCCCGGCGATCCCGACGCACAGGGCGCCCACTACGACGAGGCCACCTGCGACCGCTACCAGGGGGACTTTCGGGATGTCTGCTACCACGCCCTGGCGCGTCAGCGGGCCCCCAGGGACCTCGACGGCGCCCTGATGGCCTGCCAGGTGGTGCAGCGCAAGCGCCTGCGGATGGAGTGCCAGGCCGACGTCGCCGAGCTCCACGTGGGCACAGACCTGCAGGCCGCTCGCGCAGTCTGTCCCGGGATCCCCGCCCGCAAGTGGCGTGACCAGTGCAGCTTCGGCATCGCCATGGCCTTGGTCCCCATCGAGCCGCGGCAGGCCCTGGCGGCCTGTGAGGATGCCGGCATCTGGCGGGACTTCTGCCGCCACGACGTCCTGGGCGAGGTGAGCGTCTACGACCTCGAGCTGGTGCTCGAGGTCTGCGGTCGAGAAGAGGGAGATCTGCTCACCCGCAAGACCTGCTGGCACGGCATCGGCAAGTACATCGGGCGGGTGGATCTTGCGCGGGCCTTCGCGGCCTGCGAGCGCGTGCCGCTGGGGCCGGCGGGCGTCTATCGCGAGAACTGCGTCCACGGCATGGGCTGGGCGGCCGGGGAACGCTTCGGCGACGCTGGCCTGTCCCACTGCCGCAGCGTCGGCGCCCTCGAGGACTCCTGCCGCCTGGGTGTGGCCTTCCAGATCGAGCGCAGCCAGCCCCAGGAGGCCAACGACATCTGCCGCTCGGTGGGGCGGTCCGACCTGCGCGACCACTGTCTGGCCTGGCTGTCCAGGTAGCCCCGGGTCTACAGGCCCGTGCGGCTCTGGGCGATCAAGGTGAGGCGCTGAACCCCTGCCTCGCGGGCCGAGAAGAGCACCTTGCGGACCAGGGCGTAGGGGATGCCGCCATCCACCCGCACGTTCACGGCGCGGCCGCCCTGGCCCTGCAGGCGTGTGTAGAGCTCCTCGATGAGCAGGTCTTCGTGCTCCAGGTAGTAGGTCGAGGCGGCGGTGCGCTGGCCCGAGACGTAGATGGCGTCGACGGTGACGTCGATGTCGATGGCGGGGCCCACTGGGGTCTCGGAGGCGGACAGGGGCAGGGAGAAGCTTGGATCGTCGGGGCGCACCGGTGCGTCCACGCTGTAGGTCTTGAGCAGCACGACCAGCAGGATGGTGATCACGTCGACCAGCGGCGCGAGGGGGCCGACGAAGGGCCGGCGCGCACGCCTGGCGCAGAGGCGCCTCATGGCGATGGCTCCAGCGTGTGGGCGGGGGGGGCAGCGTGGCTGGATAGCTCAGCGCCGCCCAGCACGACCTCTGGGAACAGGGGCTGACCGCTGCGGAAACGGACCGCATCCACCAAGGCCACCACCCGGGAGGTGGGTACCTGGTCGTCCGGCACCACGAGCACCCTGTCGTGCTCGGGGTCGAGGACGCGGAGCCGCAGCAGCGCTCCTTGGAGCCCGGCCAGGTCCATGGCGCCGTCGACGGGCGGTAGATCCGTCTCGCTCCAGGTGACGTCGCCCTGGGAGGCGGTGACGTCCCGGGTGCGGAGCGCCGAGCGCAGCTTCAAGGCGTGGGCGCTGAGGTGGACCTCGAGCGCCTCGACCTGGCCTGGGGGCAGGGGGGCCAGCTCGCCCGTAGACCCGGCCAGCTGGAGATCGAGGCCGGTGAGCTTCTGGATGGAGGTGGTGAGCAACAGGAAGGGCAGCAGCAGGAAGAGCAGCCCCACCACCGACAGCAGGCCCGGCCGCAGGTCGGGCGCGACCGGCGGTCGTGGAGGCCTAAGTCGGCGGAGCTGGCTCACGCCTTGGTACCGCGGAGCTTCGCCACCAGGCGCCCGGCGGTGGCCTCGATGGAGGCCTGCAGCGCCCTGGCCCTCGCCTCGAGCCAGGCGTGGGCGGCCAAGGCCGGGATGCCCACCAGCAGGCCGTAGGCGGTGGTAGCCATGGCGGTGGAGATGCCCTCGGACAGGTTCACCGCGCGCTCGCCAGCGGAGGTGTCGCCCAGGGCGCCGAAGGCCAGGATCAGGCCATAGACCGTGCCCAGGAGCCCGAGCATCGTAGCCACGTTGCCGATGGTGGCCAGGTAGGGGACCCGTCCTTGCAGGGCTTCCTCGGCCTCGACCGCGGCTGCTCCCATGGCGTCCCAGGCGGCCTCTGGCTCACCCGCGTCGAGCCCCGCCTCGATGACGCGTCCAAGCTCCGCGCGGCCGGTCAAGGCCAGGGTGGCTCGGGGCTCGGCGGACTCCATGGCCGCGCGGACCGCGGCCAGGTCGACGCGGTTGCGTGCGAACAACACCCAGCAGCGCTCCACCAGCACGGCGAGGCCAAAGGCCAGCACCGCCGTGATGGTCCACATGAAGGCCGCTCCAGGTCCGGTGAAGGCATCGAGCAGGTAGGGGATCATGAAGGCTCCGAGCGCGCGTGTTCCACGGGGTGAACCTAGTTGCATCCCAGGGGGCTGCGTGCAAGGGTGAACCGCTGGAGGTGTCCCTTGCCATCGCTCCTGCTCGCGCTCTTCATGGCGTGCAGCACCCACTCCCAGCCGAGTTCCCTCGAAGACTGCCACGGCATGGAGGTCTCGGCGGCCCGGGACGAGTGCTACGCCGACTTCCTGCCCGATCTGTTCCTGACGGATCCCCCCCGCGCGGCGGAGCTGGTGGAGCAGAACATCCAGGATGTGCTCGTGCGGGACTTCGTCTACCTTCAGGTCACCCGCGACCTCGATGCCGCCGGCGGGCGCTGGTGCGAGCGCATCAGCGCAGGCCCGGTGGCCGAGCGCTGCCGGGTGCTGGCGCGCAGGCCCCACCTGCAGCGCGCGCGGCTGGGTCGGGGAGCTGGGGACGCGGACGGGTCGACACCGCCCGACGCCTCGAAGCCCTGAAGCGAAAAAGCCAGCACCGAAGCGCTGGCTCTATGAGGTCCTTCGGGAAATCCCCCCCGCGATAACAACCCTCACCGCAAGAGATGGAGGAGACGCTGAGGCTTTGCCAGGTGGGGAACCGGCGGGGGGGAAACCCGAAGACCGACGCGACAGTGCGTCGCTCTATACGAGGGGAAGCATAGCGAAGCCCTCCGAGGCTCGCAATGAAAACTCTGGACGCCCTTCAGAATTCACGGCGAGCCGACGAACACGGCGCTCGCTCCAGGCCCTCGTCAGGTGTGCGGGGCGTCCGAAGGCCGGGAAGCACGAGGAATATTCGCTGTCGACCGAGGCCTCCCGCTCCAGAGGGGCGGGTGACAAGAAGTGACCGCGGTGCTCGGCGAAGGGCCAGACCTCGCCGCGCTCAGACCTCGAGGTGCTCGGAAAGCCGGGTGGCCAGGGCACGAAGGGAGAAGGGCTTGCGGAAGACCTCGAGCACGAGGTTGCCCACGGAGGAGCCGGAGACCACCTGATCGGCGTGGCCCGTGATGGCGAAGATGCGGCAGGTGGGCTGCAGCATCTGGATCTGCATCATCACGTCTGGGCCATCGATGCCCGGCAGGGTCCAGTCCACCAGCGCGGCGTCGAAGTGAGCGTCGTCGCGAGCGCACAGGTCCAGGGCCTGGCGGCCGGTCTCGACCACGCTGACCCGGTAGCCCAGCTGAGAGAGGAACTCGCCGAGCATGGCGCGGATGTCGGGCTCGTCGTCGACGATCAGAAGCTGCTTGGCCGGCACAAGGCCCTCACTTGCTGTCGACTGCATGTGTGTTCTCCTCCCTGGGAAACTAGGCGATGGTCGGCTTCGCGTCAAGGCAGCAGGACATGGTCCAGGTCGTCGGTCCAGGCGCCGCACCAGCTGCGCTCCACCAGCTCGGCCAGGGTGGATGTGGCGTAGTCTCGTGTGTGCAGGCCGAGCGATGGAGCATTCGGGAGCATGTGCATGGTGGGGTCGCCCGGAACGGTGGGGAGGTTGGCGGGGTTGTCTTGCCAGTCCAGCTTCGTCCCGGTCAGGTGCTCGATATAGGCGCGGTCGGGATTGACACGAACCCAGGCTGCGCCAGCTTGCTGCAGCGCGTGGGCCAAGCCGCTGATGTGAGCGTGGTCTTCGATGCCCAGCGTGTGGTCCTCCTGGGTGCCGAGCACCACGAAGGGCAGCTCGGGGTAGCGGGCTACCGCCTGAACCACGAGGCGTGAGGCGTCCCGGTAGGCCCAGAAGTCCAGGCTCTCTTCGAGGGTGAGCATGCCCTCGGGGTCTTCACCCGAGGCCAGCAGCGCCGCGGTCATGGGAGGCGAGTAGATGATCCACTGCTCGCCGTCCACCTCGGGCCGCACGCCCCACACTGCCGAGTCGATCTCCTCGTCGTAGTCCTCGTCACCGTCCAGATCGAAGTACGCCACGCCGTGGTGTCCCTCCTCGTCCAGGGGCTTGGGCGCCCAGCGCAGGTGGCTGTAGTCCAGGTCGCAGATCAGCCCGTCGCTGGGATTCCACGCGCAGCTGCCCGGTTCGTAGAGGGGCAGGGGAGCGCGGACGGAGCCGACCTCCACGGTGACGAACTGGGCCGCCGCGGGGGTCTCGTAGGTCGTGACGCCGCTGATCGCGGGCAGGTCGAGGGCCTCGTCGGCCAGCACCGCCATGGCCAGGTTTCCGCCGTTGGACTGGCCCAGGAGCCAGGGAGGCTGGGCGGACAGGCGGGACTCGACACGGTCGCCGAGGGTGCACCCTTCGGTGTCTTCGCGCTCGCCTGCGGCGTACTGCAGGGTCGCCTCGGCGGCCAAGCGGGCGCCGCTGCCCCGGTAGTCTCCAGCGTGGGCCGAGACGAAGTCGCCTTGATCGAGGGGGAAGCTCGGGTACAGGGCCACGAAGCCGCTCTGCGACTCCACGGCGAGATCGTTGCGCTCGACGGGGGTGATCAAGGCCTTGAAGCTGCCAGAGAGCACCGTGACCACGGGGGCGCCATCGGGCAGGTAGCCGTCGCGCACGCAGGGGCTGAGTTCGATGGTCACCGGCTGATCCAGGCGCTCGGAGGGCACCTGGATGACGACGGTCTGGCCCAGGTTGTCGTCGCATCGCGCCCGGCATCGGTCGGGTGCGGTGTCGTCGGGCTCGGCCTCGCAGCCTCCCATGCCCAGCGCCACGGCCACGGCCGAGAGGACAGGTGCACGCATGGCGTGGGCTAGACCCCGCCCGAGACGAAGCGATGTGTGGCGGGCCCGGGGCGCAGTGAGCGGCGCCATGCCAGCTCGAAGGCCACCAAGCTGCCCAGCAGGCAGAGCACCGGGAACCAGAACCCCAGGCGCCAGTAGATGGTGTCGAAGGTGGCCAGGCGTAGGGTGCGGACCTCGGCGACGTCGGTGAAGATCTCGGACTCGTAGGGGATGTCGCCGTGGGGTTCGACGATCATGCTGATGCCCGAGTAGGCCATGCGCAGGGTGGGGCGTCCGAACTCCGTGCTGCGGACCGCGGCCAGCATGGCATGCTCCCAGGCGGCGGCGCTGTGGCCGAACCAGGCGTCGTTGGTGATGTTGACGAACAGATCGGCATGCTTGAGGCGCTGGACGATGTCGGGCCTGGTGGCCTCGTAGCAGATGGGCGCCGCGATGGTGTAGCCGTCAGCGGGCAGCAGCTTGGCCTGGGTGCCGGCGCGGAAGTCGCCCGGGCCCTGGATCCACTGCTTGAGGATCGGGAAGGTCTCGGCCAGGGGGATGTACTCGCCGAAGGGCAGGGGAGCGAGCTTGTCGTACCGGCCGGTGATCGCTCCCGCGCGGTCCATCATGTAGACGCTGTTGTGGAAGAGCAGGCCTGCCTCGCCCGTGGCTTCGTCGGTGATGTACTCGTGGGTGCCCCCGCCGATGAGCAGCTCGAAGTCGCCGCCGGTCACCATGCGCCCCAGCGCCTTGTACATGTTGCCCTCATGGGGGTTGTACGGGCTCGAGCCCTCGGGCCAGACCACCAGGTCCACCTCCTGCCCCTTGAGCCTTCGTGTGGCCGAGAACCACCCCCGCACGACCTCTTCGGGCAGCTGCGAGTAGCGTTCTTCCATGGTGATGTTCTGCTGGAGGATGGCCACCTGGAGGGGACGGGCGTGCTCCTGCAGGGCGGTCTCGATGCGCGCGTGCCGCCAGGCGCCGAAGCCCAGGTTGAGCAGGAAGATCCCCGCTACCAGGAGGCTGGTCCTCCAGGGCCACGGGCGCCGACCATCACGCCAGCGGTACAGCCACTCGGCCAGGGAGCAGTTGACCAGCAGCAGCAGGTAGGACAGGCCGTACACTCCCGTGACGCTCACGAGCTGAAAGACCCATGGCTCCCGGTACTGGGTGGCGCCTTGCTGGTAGGGGAACTGCGCGGGGAAGAGCCACTCGGTGATCACCAGCACCGCGGGCACCACCGCCAGCCAGGCGGGCCCGAGGTGGCGCCGCAAAGGCTGCACCAGGCCGAAGACCAGGGCGAAGGGGATGGCGTGGGCGAGGGCGAAGACCACCAGCACCAGCACACCCAGCCAGGTAGGGAAGTTGCTGAAGCGCGAGACCGTGTCGACCAGCCACCAGTAGATGGCGAACTCCGAGGCGAAGCCGAACAGGAACCCGAGCAAGGTGTTGAAGCGGTTGGACTTTTCCTTCAGCTCCCAGAGCAGGGGCAGCACGCCGTACCAGCGGCGGGGCGCCGGGGCCTGGTGAGGCGGATCCGAGCGCAGGGCCCACAGCAGCGGGACCAGGCAGATCCAGTGGAGCCAGGCCTGGTTGATGGGGGGGGCCACCAAGACCAGGGCTACGCCCGAGAGAATGGCTGCCAGGATGCGGGCGATGGTCAGGAGCATCGCGGATGAACCCCGTGGTGGAGTGCGGAGACCGAGACTAGCGGCAACGGCGTTGACCGTCCAGCATGCAGTCGATCCAGTCGCCGAGCTCAGCGGCAGCCTGGGATGGCAGGTCCATGTGGCGTGCGCCCGGCACCAGGGTCCAGGCCCCGTTCGCTGCCTCGATGAGGCGCTGGTGGTCGGCCATGCACACGAAAGGGTCGCGTGAGCCCCGCCAGCCGTGCACCGGTACGTCGATGGAGCGCGCCGCGGCCAGGTAGTCGGTGCCGTCCAGGCCGGTCCAGCTGCCGTCCTGCCCCCAGCCCACCAGCTGGCGCCAGAAGGTGACGGGTTCGTCCACCCCCACCCCGAGCCGGCGCGCGGGCAGGCGATGAGCCCAGCGCACCAGGGGCAGGGTGGCGTTGCTGGCGGCTCGGCGCATGAGCCCGTAGGCCAGCCCGACATCGTGGGCGCCCCACAGGCCTGACCCCATCACCCCGATGGCGTCGACGTGAGCATGGCCCGTGGCCTGTGCCGCCAGGGCCACCAGGCCCCCCAGGCTGTGGCCCAGGGCCAGCACCGGGACGTCGGGGATGCAGGCGCGCACCCGGTCGACCGCGGCCGGCCAGTCCTCGCGGACCAGGTGATCGAAGCTCCAGTCGTGGTAGCGAGCGGAGCCCTCGCTGGCGCCGTGTCCCCGGAAGTCCAGGCGCCAGACGCTGCAGCCCAGCAGGGTGAGGGTGCGGGCCAGCGGCCGCAGGATGCCGGCGTGGGCGATCATGGCATGGCCCATGATCACGGCGCCCCGCAGGGCGCCTCGCGGGGGGTGCACGTGCAGGGCCAGGCGGTAGGGACCCACGTGAATCCAGTCCTTGGCGGGTCGGTCCACGCCGATGCCGAAGCGGCCCACGGCTGGCTGGCGCGGCTTAGCCATGCCAGCTCGGATCCCTGCGGACCTGGCGCGCCATCAGGCCCTCGAGGGGCTCACCGGAGAGCAAGGCGTTGGCTCCGGCCTCGGTCTCGAGCACCAAGGCGTCGGCGAGGTCGAGGTCCGCGGACGCGCGGAGCACCTGGAGCACGCCTGTAGCAGCCGTGGGGGCGCCGGCGTGGATGTCCCGGGCGAGGGCCATGGCGGCGTCGAGGGCCTGGCCTGGCTCGCACAGCTGTTCCACCAGGCTGTGCTGGAAGGCCTGAGCACCACTCCAGCGGTGGCAGGCCAGGACGAGCATGGCGGCCTTGCCCGGACCCACCAGGCGCTCCAGCCGGACCGTGCCGCCCAGATCGGGGACCAGGCCCAGCCTGAGCTCGGGCAGTGAGAAGGTGGCGTCGCTCGAGGCGACCCGCAGGTCGCAGGCCAGGGCCAGCTCGAGCCCGATCCCCAGGCAGCTGCCCTCGATGGCGGCGATGGTGGGGGCGGGGAAGCCCGCCAGCAGATCGCAGACGGACTTGAGCTCCCGGATCAGGGTGCGCGCCGCCACCGGGTCCTTGCTCTGGACGATGGGCAGCACGCGCGCCAACAGCGGGTTGTCGGGCTTGATGTCCAGTCCGGCGCTGAAGTGGCCCTGGGCGCCGGTGATGATCAGGACGCGAGGCGGGTCGCCTGCCGCCTGGATCACGCGCTCGCGCAGCGCCTCCCAGAAGCCGGCGCTGATGGCGTTGCGCCGCTGGGGGCGATCGAGGGTGATGATCGCGATGCCGCCGTCGCGCTCGAGCAGGACCTGACCGTCGCTCATGAAGACTCCATGGGTTGCGCCATTTCCCTAACCCTCCGACCCCGAACGCAACGAACCCCGCGGGGCCGAGGCGCCGCGGGGTTCGGGTCGGGGAGCCGGGAGGGCTACATCATGCCGCCCATGCCGCCCATGCCGCCCATGCCGCCCATGCCGCCCATGCCGCCC
>CALDOK010000360.1 GCA_937912125.1 uncultured Pseudomonadota bacterium | reverse complement strand
GGTGTCGGTGTCGCCCTCGGGGGGGACGTCAGGTCCGGTGTCCTCCTTGTCGCCGCAGGCACTCATGGCCAATGTGAGCAGGGCGAAGGAGAGCAGGTGGGCGGAGGAGCGCAGCGATGCCATGGGGCCTCCAGGAGACAGGGCGGACGCGCCGGGTGCTACCCGATCGACGACCAGAGACGAAAGACTTGGAAGAAGGGAAGCAGCGCGGCCAGCAGCCCTCCCAGGTAGGACAGGGACAAGGGCAGCATCGCGCGCAACTTGGACGCCGAGCCTGGGCCCACTCCGCGCCGATGGTCGGACAACGCCCAGGCCAGACCCACCACCGAGGTCAGCGCCATCAGGCCGAAGCCCCACCAGGGAAAGAGTAGATCGGGCCGGACGGGCTCGGTGTTGCCACCGTAGATGGCCAAGCCCATGGCCAGCGCCCAGCCCACCCGACTGACCATCAGCCCACCGAGCAGGCCCGTGCCTAGCAGCACAGCCACCCATAGCCAGGCCAAGACACGGAGCTGCTTCATGACGGGGCGCAGGCTACTGCTCGGGACCCAGGTAGAAATGCTCCCAGGAGCCGCCGTACAAGACACCGTCGTGCTCGCCCGTCTCATCGAAGATCTCGGTGCCTTCGCCCTCGTCGAGGTGCCACAGGCCGAGGGTGGACTGGGAGGTCTCGTAGGGCTCCCAGCTGGGCTCGAAGTCGGCGGCGTACAGCGCGCTGTCCGACAGCCTGACCTCGCCGATGACCCCGGCGAAGGTCGCGTCCTGCTCAGGCCAGCAGCCGATGTACAGGTTCGAGGAGGCCTCACCGCTGAACTCGACGGGCACGTAGGACTTCTGCACGCCGTCGATGTACAGCGTGAGGTAGCCGTTCTGGCCGTAGTTGATGGCGATGTGGTGGGTGTCGCCGTCCATGATGGAGGTGGTGGTGCTGGCGCCGGTGGTGGTGCCCAGCTCGTCCGCCGGACCGGCGATGGTGTAGCCGTAGGGGTCCTGGTAGACGGCGAAGTGGCCAGGCCAGGCCACGACGGGCCAGACATCGAAGCCCGGCGCTGCGTCGGGCCAGATGTAGGCGTCGAAGCTGAAGGGGCCGTCGACGGCCAACCCTGCCGCCTCCACCAGGATGCAGTCCGGATCTCCCGCGAAGCGCACACCGTAGGTGCCGCCTGGCTCGGCTTCGGCCAGCAGTGCCTCGTGCCGCTCGTCGTAGAGCTCGGAGTTGATCAGGCAGCCGCCCAACAGGACGGTGGCGAGCGTCAGGAAGCTGCGGCTCGGGGCCATGCCCACTCCTCCATAGAGGTCAGGGAGACCGCGATGATAGCACGTCGCGGAGGGCCACGCAGAGTGTTCACCCAGGGCACCTGGGGCCCCCGAAGCGCACCCGTGCTATCATGGCCCGGCACCTATGGGTTCCGGCGCCCCACGTGGAGAATACCCGATGCTCAGCTTGCTGTGGTTGGCAGCCCTCAGCCCCCTCGCCCAGGCCGAGTGCGACGACGTGGCCTTGCTCATCGACAATGCCGAGCAGGCCGTCATCGAGGCGCGCACCGACGACGCGGCGGCGACCCTCCGCCAGGCCGAGGTGGCCCTCAACTGCAGCCCCGTCCCATCTCCGGCGCTGCTGGCCCGCATGTGGCTGGCCGAAGGCACCCGCGCCTACATGCAGGGCGATGAAAAGGTCGCCAGGCTGGCCTTCGCCGCAGCGGCGCGCGTGGCCCCCGAGCTCTGGGTCGAGAGCTACGGCGACCAGGTCCGCCAGATCTACCAAGCCTCCGCCAACTACGAGGGCGGCCAGGGCAGCGTCCGCATCCATCCCAACCCCGAAGGCTGGTCCACCACCCTCGACGGCACCGACACCAGCTTCCCCGCCCAGGCTGCCTCGGGACTGCATGTGATCCAGGTGGGCCGGACCGCCGAACGCACCGAGTACGCCGAGGTGTTCTTCCTCCCCAAGGACGACACCTACTTCATCCTCACGGGGCTCGAAGATACGCCCATCGTCTCCCTGGCCACGGCCGACCCGACGCCCCCAGTGCAGCCGGTGGAGCCCGCGGTGACCGATCCCACGGTGCCCGATCCCGTGGTGGCCCAGGCCGATCCCACAGCGCCCGACCCCCTCGTGGCCCAGCCCCTCCCAGCCCCCTCCCCCCGTGGCGAGGGCTTCTCCTCTCCGATCTTCCTGGTGCTCGGTGGAGCCACGGCTGCCCTGGCAGGCGGCGCCGCAGTAGCGGCCCTGGTGCAGGACCCGCAGATGGAGGCCGCGGTCAACGTCGACAGCCTCGACCGCGTCTACGCCCGCCAGAAGACCTTCGCCTACGCCTCGTACGGGGCTGCCGGCGTGGCCGTGGCCAGCTTCGGGCTGCACTTCGCGCTGAAGTTCTGACCCGCCATCGGGCAGCGGCCGGCTAGCACCTGTCGATGATCCCGAAGCGGGCGTTCAGCTCGATCCACGGGAAGATGTGCCGGTCCTTGGGGAAGTCGTAGATACAGCGCTCGACGTCCCGCTCGGTGGTGAGGAACTCGGTGGCGTACAGCAGCGGCGACCAGTGATGGGTGGACTGGACCCGAGCCGCGACGGCGCAGGCCTCCATGCGTCGCGCCCAGGCGTTGGTGACATGGACCGGGTGGCCCACCGCTTCTTGCACGGCCACCTGGGTGTCGTGGTCCGGGCTCTCGATCTGGATGGTCAAGACGTGGGAGAGGAACTCGAGGGCCTCGGGCAGGTAGGGCTCCCGCACCACGCCGCGCATAGAGGTGGTGGGCGCCGTGTCCACGATCTGGCCCTCGCGGCCGAGGCTGAGCACCCCCTCCCAGGACAAGGACTCCACGCCCCCCATGGTCTTGACCGCCATGGGGGAGTCCATGCTCGTGCGCAGGGCGCGCAGGGCCAGCATGATGGCCGGCCGGGAGAAGATGGACTGGTAGTGGGAGAGGAACTGGTCGCCGTCGACCATGGCGCGCAGGAACTTGAGATCCCCGCAGGTGCCGTGGGGAGATCCGTTCGCCGCGGAGAACAGCAGGTGCCGACAGCGCAGCCCCGCCAGCAGGGCTTGCTGCTCGGGCGTGCCCGCCATCAGCATGCTCTCAGCCCAGAAGCCGTTGGCGCAGCCCTGGCTGTAGCCGAGCCAACCCCAGGGGGTGCTCACCTTGCGGACGGCTTCCTCGATGCGCCGGGCGTTGAAGTCCAGGGATCGGGCCGTCGCGGTGTCGGCGCGCACCAAGCGCACACCCCGCAGCTCCTCCAGGCGGTGGAACGCATCCTCGAGCTCTCGGCCCTGAGCGCCGTCGGTGACGACGCCCATGGCGGTGACGATGGTGAAGTCGTAGCGGCCGGCGGGCGGGTCCACGAGCAGGCGCACGAGGGGATCCGAGCCCATGGTGCGGCGATCGTCGGGGAAGGCGTACAGCGCCTGGATGACATCGGTCACCAGCGCCTGCTCGGCCCGGGGCACGGGCCTGCCCGTGCGCACGCTCAGCCACTCGCGCACCCGGTCGACCCGCTGCTGGACGTTCCGGACCACCGACAGCACCTGCAAGGCCTCGAAGTTCCGGGCCATGAACTCGCTGAGCCATGACACCTGGAAGGCCCGCGGCTCGGCGCGGATCAGGGCCTCGCAGGCCTCGAAGGCGGCCCGATACCCCGCGCGTGCGGCGTTCCTCTCGGCCCGCTCGCGGCCCTCGAAGCGACAGAGCCGCCCGAGCTTGTCGGCCTCGCGGATCGCGCGCCGCGCCTGACGCTCCAGGCTGCGCGGCACACCGGGGAGTGCGGGCACCGCGGCGCGACGGTTCTGCAGGCGGCCCCGCAGCGCCAGGTAGCGCTCGGAGTCGGCGACGATGGTCTCGGAGGCTTGGCTGAGGGCCCCATAGTAGCTGTGCCGGGCGCGCCGGCCACCGGCGAGGAAGTCCTCGAGACGAGGCACCTGAACCTCGAGCCTCTCGCTGAACAAGGACACCAGATCCAGGGGCTCCTTCAGCGCACCCTGCTCGAGGTCCAGCAAGGCCATGAGCTCCGCGGCCAGGATGCGGGCGCTGCCCTGGCACATCTCCACCAGGACATGCCGCAGGAAGGCGGGGGGCTGGCTCAGGACGAGATCCAGCAGCTGGCGCTGGTTGTGCTGCACCACTCGGCCCTGCAGAGGCGAAGCCAGGCCCGCCTGCAGCAGCACCGCCACGTCGCGAGGACCGAGCAAGCAGTCGGGGTGTACGAGCAGCCCGTCGGGCTCGCCCGTGATGAGCGGGATGCGACCCTCGGCCGGGGGCGCGTGGGTGAGGGTGGGCGCCAGGAACATGCTGATGGCGATGCTCTGGGGTGCGTAGCCCAAGCCGCCGTAGCGCTCGGCGATGCCCAGGACGCGCCGCTTGAGGCCATGCAGCAGCTGCAGCCGCAGCCACACAGGCTCGAGCCAGTCTTCGCGCTGGCGGGAGACCAGCCAGTCCAGCTGCTCGAAGCTGAGATAGGCCGCCACCCGGGCCAGGGCGAGCTGGAACCCAGCGGGCAGCGGAAGCTCACCCTGGACGCGGACGTAGATCTCACCGGCCGTGGGCAGGGAGGCGTACAGGGAGGCGTACTCGGGCTGCTCCGCGTAGGAGGGCAGCTCGCGGACGGGGACGTGAGGGGGCGGCTCTGTGGGGCCCAGCACCTGGGCCAGCCAGCGCACCACCCTGTCGAGCTCGAAGCCGTAGTCGTGGGGCGGGAGGGCCTCGTCCATCAGGCGCTTGGTGGCGATGACGTCGAGCCCGTGGCCGTCGGTGATCCGCTTGACCAGGGGGTGGATGCGAGCCTCGAGCTCCGGGCTCTCCACCAGCAGCCGGGACAGCACGCGCGCGAGCTTGTGGCCCGGGACGGCGTCGGCAGGCTTCTCGATCCCCTCGGCGTCGAGGGCAGCGTCGACGCGACGGGCGAAGCGGCGGAGGTTCTCGGCCAGATCGGCGGCCTCGTCGGAGAACACCCGCACCGCAGCGATCACCCGATCCAGGGCCACGTCCTCGCGCAGCAGCTCGAAGATCCGCTCGAGCTCCTGATCCGGGTTGACCAGGGCGTTGAAGTACCGCGCGTCGAACAGCCCACCCTCGGGGCCGCGGATGGTCAGGTCACCAAGGTCGCCCACCTCGAGCTCGAGATCTCCACGACACAGCTCGTCGACGAACAGCTCCACGCGCTGCCCCTGCGCTCCCTCGAGCACGGGGGAGCCACCCTGCAGATCGTAGTGGACTCCCACACGGGAGCGGCCCAGGCCGGAGCTGTCCAGGTGGCCGTCGAGCAGGCGGGCCTTCACTGCGGCGCCGGCAGGCAGGGACAGGCTGCGCTGGCCGAGCTCCAAGCGCACCTGCTCCAGGACGAGGTCCAGGTTGCTCTCGCCGAAGTCGAAGGACACCAGCTGAGGGCCTTCGCGGGTGGTGGAGGCGTGGCCGTCGAGCTCGAGGCGACCGCGTGCGATGGTGATCAGCTCGCCCTCGTCCACGTCCAGCTCGGGGAACATCGCGACCTGGGTGGCGCCCCCCAGGCCGAAGGAGGCCTGGCTGTGGAGGTGAAGGCTGAGGTCGTCGCTGCTGCTGGCCTGGAGGCTGCCCGCCGCTACGCCCTGCAGGCTGTCGATGCGCAGCAGGGTGGTGCCGTCGCTGACGTGGCTGCCATCCCGCACGGCGAAGCCTGCCGAGAAGCTCAGATCCAGCTGCTGAGTCTGCCCCACGCCGCTCTCGGGATCCAGCTCGAGGGCGCCGCAGCCCCGCAGCTCGAGGCTGTCGAGACGTGCGCGCAGATCCATGCCCCCACGCAGCACCGGCTGGTGGTAGTCCAGGCGCAGGTCGAGGGGCCCCAGCTTCGAGCCCTCGAGCACGCTGCCAACGAGCGCCACGCGCAGCAGCCCCTCGGGCCAGCCCCCGTCCACCGCCGCGCCAGCGCAGACCTGCATGACGCTGGCGCCTTCGTGAGCGCTGGGGTCGGTGAGGTGGAGGTCGGCGCGGATCTCGAGCTCCACCTGGCCGCCCTCGAGCTCGAGCTGAAGATCGTCCGCCTGCAGGCGCACCCGATCGCGCTCCACGGTTCCCTGGAAGGAGCTGCGCACATGGGCCGGCTGCGGGGGGGTGAGCTCGACCACGAGGGTGCCACCGTCGGGCAGCTCCACATGGGTGAGCACGTCGGGAAGATCCGTGACCAGATCGATCTGGCCGCTGACGCCAGCCAGCACGTCGGCCATGCGCACAGCCAGGGCGCGGGTGGGGATGTTGTCGCTGCGGAGCTCGGCGGTGGCCAGGGGATCGCCGGAGAACAGCCGCGCCAGGGAGGCGTAGGGATAGGGGATCACCAGGTGAGGAACATGGATGTCGTCGAAAGCCACGGGAGCGCGGCCGAGCACGTCGAAGTGGCCCGTGAAGCGGAGATCCAGCTGCCAGCTGCCAGCGCGCAGCACGGGCCTGGCCGAGACGTGGCGCAGACGCACCTGGCCCGCGCGCTCGGATCCGATGCGAACGCTCTCGCGGATCTCGTGGAGGGTCTCCCGCCCGGTGGTGCCTGGCGGCAGGTAGCGGTCCAGACGAGGACGAACCCGCCGCCCGAGGGACTTGCCCAGCTGGCGCAGGCCCTCGGCCCGCTCACCGGCCCGGGCCATCCTCCCCAGCCGGCCCAGCAGCTCGGTGACCTCGTGATCCTGGAAGACCCGGTTGAGGCGAGCCAGCACCGGCAGGATGTTGTGGAGGACCAGCGGAGGATCGAAGGACAGGGCGGCCGAGGTGACCCGGGCCTCGCCGTCCTCTGCCCGCTCGGCGGAGACCCAGCCGCGGCCCACGCAGCCCTCGGGCACGTCCACAGGAAAGGTCTGGTCCGCGATGAGGGGCACGCTGATCTGCCCAGGGACCAGATCGAGCCGGAAGCGGCAGTGGAGCCGCCGCACCAGATCGGGGTCGACCCCGTGGCGATCGAGGTCGAAGCTCATGGGAGTGGCCAGGGGCGTGAAGCCCTGCCCCCCAAGCCCCTGGCTGGTCAGGCGCACCGACAAGCTGGGGCGCACACGCTCGGGGGAGTCACTGGGCATCTGCTCGCTCATGATCCTGCTTCCCTCTCACCAACCCCAGCGCACGCGGGAGATGGATCCTGGAGCCTGTAATTGCGGAGGCGGGCGAGAACCAGCGCGGCTTGGTGCCAGGGGGGGCCTGGTGGAGTATTGGACCCCTCTCGGTCCCAGGAGGCGGCATGCTGGTCCTCGAGCGCCTTGACAGAGGTGGTCACGATCTGGAGCGGGCGGCGTGGTACGCCGTGCGCGGCGACCCCGGCTGTCCAGCGGAGCGCTATGTCCTGAGCACGCCCCAGACCCGGGCCATATGCAACAGGCCCGAGCTGCTGGGCGTCGCCTACACCGAAGCCCTGTGCCAGGCCATGGCCACGGGCCTGGCCTCGGCCCCCTTCGCCGAGCGCATCACCCAGCACCGCGAAGACTCCGTCTGCGTCCTCCACCTGCTGCGGGGGGGCCTGAACTTCGGGCTGCGCCGCGCCGTGGGGCAGGCCTTCGGCTACAACCGCCACGGCTCCGCCTTCATGAGCAGCCAGCGCTTCGAGCAGGACGGCCGCTGGGGAGTGGCTGACGACTCCTACCGCAAGCTCGACATCCCCCAGGACGCCATCCTGGTGCTGGGCGACGTGGTGGCCACCGGCGTGACCCTCGAGAACGGCCTCGAGGTGGTCCGCAAGCACATGCTGGCCATCGGGGCCAGCGCCAAGGCCATGGTCTTCTTCACCATCGGCGGTCCCCGGGCCGAGCAGGCCCTCGGGCGCATCCACGAGCGCTTCGTCGAGACCTTCCCGGGCTACGAGCGCACCTGCGTGGTCTACATCGAGGGTCGCTTCACCCTGGCCGACGAGCACACACCCCTGCGCACCAAGGAGCTCGGCACGGATCTGCTGCGCCTCGACGCCCTGCTGGCGCCCGAGTTCGAGCTGTCCCAGTACGAGTCCCTGCCCCACGCCCTCGAGCGGTGCAGCATCTACGACGCAGGCTCCCGCGCCTTCGCCATCCACACCTACGCCACGGATGTCATCGACTACTGGCAGCAGATCCTCGAGCTGTCCAAGGCCGGCCTGAGCCTCCGTGAGCTGCTGCTCGAGCGTTGGCCCGATCTGGCCCCCGCCCCACGCGCCGAGGTGCTGTCCCGGGCCAGCGAACGCTGGGTGGGGGTGGACGCCACCCTGCTCCAGCAGCTACTGATGGCGCGCCAAGCCTTCTGGTCCGAGCTGGTCGGTCCCTTCGGCAGCCGTTCAGCCCCCCTGACAGCCCTCTGTGAGCGCCGCATCCAGGTCATGCGCGACGCAGCCGGGCTCTCCAACGGAGACCACGCATGAGTCAAATCGAGCCTCACCACATCCGCATCGGCCGTGAACAGGTCGCGGGCAACGGCGAGCTTGGTCGCGTCTTCTTCATCCCCGGTTCCTCTGCCCGCACCGAGGCCCTGGCCGAGCACCTGGTGGACCTGCAGGTCTTCCCATCCCCCCGCCGTCTGGACGTCTTCATCGGTCGCTACGAGCGCGACGGCGTGAGCATCGACGTGGGCGCCTGCCCCACGGGCATGGGCTGCCCCAGCCTGGGCATCATCGTGAGCGAGCTGCTCGAGCTGGGCGTCCGCCGCCTGATGCGGGTCGGCTCCGCGGGCTCCTTGCAGCCGGGGGTCCACAGCGGGGATCTGGTCATCACCACCGGCGCCATCCGCGACGAGGCGGCCTCCGACGCCTACTGCAGCCGCGACATCCCGGCTCTCGCCCACCCGGACTGGGTCCGCTGCCTCGAGGCGGCCGCGAGCCGCCACGGCATGGCCGAGCGCACCTACAGCGGGCTGGTCCACACCAAAGACTCCCTGTACGGACGCGAGTTCGGCCTGGGGCCACGGGCCGACGCCAACCGCGCCTACATGCACGAGCTGCGCGCCATGGGGGTGTTGGCCACCGAGATGGAGAGCTCCCACCTGTTCATCCTGGCGGCGGCCCACGGGGCGCGCCCTCGCTCCCTGGCCCAGGGCCAGCACGGCCCCGAGCTGATCAAGGCCGGCTCGCTGCTGGCCGTGGTGGGCGACGAGGGCGTGTTCGACGCCGACCACAAGGCCCGGCCCGTCGAAGAGCGAGCGATCCTGGTGGCCCTGGACGCAGGCCTGGACCTCATCGCCCTCGAGCACTGATCTCCGTCGTCTCCGGCGCAAATCGCACGCTCGACCCAGGGACCGGCCGGCTCGAAGAGCCAGGGGCGGGTTACCCCAAGGGGGTCCACATCGAGAGTGCGCTGTGGACGGGGAATCACCATGTCCAGCAATGCTCCGCCCCCCGACGCCAGCGAGGAAGCCGGGCTCCGACGAGGGCAGGTACAGACCTTCGTCCTGGCCTTGGACAAGGCCTTGCGCGCCCAGCGGCTCTACGGCGGCCGCGACTCGGCCTTCGTCACCAAGCTGCTCGACACCCTCGAGCGCGAGCTCAGTGAGCTGCTGGTCCAGGGCCCGGTCCACCTGGGCGTATGCTCCATGGGCTTCACCTGGGGCGAGCGCGCGCTCTTCACGGTCGAGGTGGACGACCACCAGCTCCCCTGGGCGTTCCGGCTGTTCTGCGACGGAATCCGAGAGCTGACCTTCGAGCAGCAGATGCGCTGGGAGGAGCTGCTCGACTTCCTGGACATCCTCTCCACCAACGCGCGCGCCACCGAAGAAGACCTGGTCACCATGCTGTGGGAGCGGGACTTCGACGGCATCCGCTACTACGCCGCCGACACCTTCGCGGCCGGCCTGGAGGTCGACGAGCACGGCGAGCTGGTGCTGTCCACTCGCAAGAAGGTCGAAGCCGACAGCGGCCCCGGCATCGAAGAGTTCGCCCTCACCCCAGACGATCTTCGCCTGCTCAGCGGCGAGCGGCACCTCAGCTGGCTGCGGGCCGCCCACGCACCCACGCGCTCCGGGGGCGCCCACGCCTGGCAGGCGGCACGGCTCCGGAACTCGCTACAAGACGTGGCCGACCTGCCGCGCTTCATGAACATGGCCCTCGAGGTGGTCACCCGCAGCCGGATGACCGAGGGCGCAGGCCTGGCCTTGGTCACCGACCAGCTGGCCGCCCACATGGGTCGGCGCGACCTCGACGGCTTCATCGCCTTCTTCCAGGCCCTGGGCGCCACCGCGCTCGTGGGCGAGGAGCGCGCCGCCGGCATCGTCACCCGCGTGCTGGACCCCAAACGCCACGAGGCCCTGGTGCCCTTGTTCGTCGAAGCCGGTGACGAGCTGAACCAGGTGCCCGCCAAGCTGCTGGCCAGCCGCGCGTTCGAGCCAGCGAAGCTCCTGCTCGAGGCCATGCCGAGCTGTGCGTTCCAGCAAGCCCTCGAGGAGGCCCTGCTGCAGGCGCGGGTGGACCTCACCGCCATGTACGCAGAGCGCCTGGCCTCGACCGATCACAAGCTCGTCTCCGCCAGCGTCCAAGCGCTGGGCCGCATCGGCTCGGACCAAGCCATCAAGGCTCTGGGCACCGTGCTGTCACGGCCCTCGTCCCGGCAGCGCCAGGAAGCCCTCAGGGCCCTGGTGGGCCACTACCAGCCCGCGGTCAAGGGTCCCCTGCTCCGCGCCCTGGACGACGGCCATCCGACCACCCGCACCCTGGCTCTCGCTGTGCTCGAGGAAGCCCGTGAGCCGGCTGTGTCCAGAGCCCTCATCCCCCACATGGCCACCAGCGAGTTCGAGAAGCGCAAGCTCGAGGAGTGCGCCCTGTGGTACCGCTGCCTGGGCCGTGCGTCCGAAGCCAGCGCCCTGGCCCACCTCGACAAGCTGCTCGGCCGCCGCAACCTGCTGCGCAACAGCAAGGTCATCGCTCATCAGATCCTGGCGGTGCGCGCCCTGGGCCAGATGGGGGGCGGCAGCAGCCGCGCTATCCTCGAGCGGGCCTACGCCGCCTCCTACCTGCCTAAGCAGGTGAAGCATGCCATCCGCGCCGCGGTGGCCACCGGCAGGGGAGCCTAGCCCATGTCCACGCCCATCGACGAGCGCAAGCTCTACCAGGATCTGGGTCAGGACCTCATCCTGCTGCTGTACGGGCTGTCCCGCTCCGTGCGGCTCTACGAGGCCAACAACGCCACCATCATCAAGCAGGTCGACCTCCTGCTCGAGCGCCTGCGGCGCTACTTCGCCGTCCACCAGGACAGCCTGCAACTGCAGCTGATGGCCGACGAGTTCTTCGTCAACGGCAAGCTGCTGCGGGCGGACCCTCAGTTCTGGGACCGCGCCGTAGGGCTGGCGCGCTTCTTCCAGCAGTTCGAGATCGGTGAGCTCATCTTCGAGCCCACCGTCCACAGCTCTCACTGCCTGGCCTTTGTTCGAGATCTTTCGGCCAGCGCCCGCAGCCAGAGCAACCTGCTGAACCCCCAGGGCTACGATGGCCTCTTTGTCGGCGAGACCAAGGGCCAGTCCACCGCCTCGGTGGACCTCAGGCCCGATCGCTTCGCCATCCTGCTCTGCGGCAGCCTGCTGGACGTCTTGGAGTGGTTCTACCCCAACCGCCACCAGGCGGGGCTGTCGCTGCTGCCCCTGCGCCGCACCCTCCAGCTGGTCATCGACGCCGCCGTCAAAGATCCCGCCATCTTCCAGGTCGTCGCAGCCGTGCGGGATCCAGAACGCCCCCTGACCTGGAGTCGAGCCCGCCTCGCGGTGACCATCGACGCCATCTGCTTCGGTCATTACCTCACGCTCCACCGGCGCGAGGTGATGTGCCTGGCCGTGGCGGCGGTCCTCAGTGGCGTGTCCGACAGCGACGATCCCATCGACGCCGTCTGCCCTCTGTTCCTCTACAGGGGCATCAAGGACGCCTCGATGCCCATGGCCTTGGCCGTGCACGACGCGCGCAGCAGGGGGGCCGCGGGCCGCCTGGGCATGGCCGGCCAGGTGCTGGCGGTCTGCGAGACCTACCACCGGCTCAGCTCGGCCAGCGATCAGGGCCCCGGGCTCTCGCCCGCACAGAGCCTCGAGCGCATGACCAGCGGTGCCGTGCCAAACCTCGAGCGGGGCACCGTACAGACCTTCGCCGACTACAAGGGCCCGTTCCCCTTGGGCTCGGCGGTGATGCTCTCCAACGGCTCCCCCGCCATCGTGGTGGCTCAGGGTGAAGGGGTCGCCGGCAAGCACCGCCCCACCGTCATGCTCTTTGATGGCGAAGGCCTGTACGGCGAGCCCACCGACATGGCCCAGCGGGACGATGTCTGGATCGAACGCTACGCCGAAAACAGCGAGCTACCCATCAACCTCGCGCGCACGTGACGCCGGGCGGGCGGACAGCCCGGGTCAGCGCCAGGCCAGCCAGACGCCGTCGTCCTCACGCTCGAGCTCGAGCAGGACCACGCCCTGGGGGTCGCTGACCTCGAGACGATCCGCGGTGTAGCGAACCGAGAGCGCCCCGGCGCCGGCCGGGGGCCAGTTCGATTCCGCGAGAGGGCCCAGGCCAGGATGGCATCGACGAGCCACGAACCAGGCCTGGTGCAGGGATGTGCCCGGAAGCCAGAGCACACCACGGGGGCCATCGGGGAGCTGAGGGCTCACCCGCTGGAGTCCCCCCTGGTAGTCCTGGACGAGCTGGAGGAAGGGCTCGCCCGTGGCGGGGTCCTCGAGCCACTCGGACAGCTCGACTCCCTGTGGCGACCAGCGGGCGACCCAGCTCTCCAGGCCGCCGCAGCTGGCCGGAGGGGCGGGGAGCGGCAGCAGCCAGGCGTCGAACATCCAGCCCTGCTGCGCGCCCCAGTGTACCTGCCGCCAGTGACCGGCCACACCGCCCACCGAGACCCGCGCGCCGGCATCGGCCGAGCTCACCACCGCCACCACCTCACCGAAGGGCAGGCTGCACAGCGCCCCGGCGTCGGCGGCGGGCGCGTCCCGCAGGACCAGGGCTGGCCAGGCCACCACGGCCCGGCTGTCCATGGTGACCAGCTCTGCGGCGCTGGCGGCCCCCACCAAGCCCAGAACGAGGAGCAGCCGCGTCACTGAGCACCCGGGGTGCCCGGCAGGAGGTCGGTCGCGGCGGCTCGCTGGTCCAGCGCCACCTCGTACAGGGCGATGTAGTCCCAGCGCCGCACCGGCCGCAGCACCCCGGCGTCGATCAGAGCCACGAAGCGCTGCCGGAGCTTGTCGGTGCGTCCTGGCTCGAGATCGGCGTTGCGACCCACCAGGAAGAAACGATGGTGCACCAGCATGTGGGTGAACCCCTGGTCCTGCAGCGCGGCCTGCAGCTGCGCCGGGTCTTCGTGCTCCTCGAGCAGCTCCTCGAAGCGCCAGGCCTCGAAGATGCAGTCCACCCGAAACTCACGCTCCAGGTAGTAGGTCTTGTTGCGCATCCAGATGAGCCAGATGCGGCCCTCTGGCGGCACCAGCGCGTGGACCTCGGGAAAGATGCCATAGGAATCGGGCAACAGGGCCCGCAGCACCGCGTCCCGATCCATCTCACCCGCCAGCCATGCGCTGGTGTGCTGCCGCCGCCAGACCTGGCGCTCGAGGTCCACCACCCACGCCAGCGACAGCAGCAGCGCGACCCCCACCAGCACGCCTCGGAGGCGCTGGGTGAGCCCGCTGAAGGCTGCCACCGTGAGCGCAGCCAGCAAGGGGAGCGCAGGCAACCAGAAGCGCATCTGCTGGGTGGAGAGCGCCCAGAACAGGGAGAAGCCCAGCACCGTGCCGAGGGCCAGCAGCACCGGCCGCACCCGCTCGCGCTCGGCCCGGAGCTGCCACGCCAGCAGGGCGCCCGCCAGCAGCCCCAGCGCCAGGATCGGGCCGTTCGAGCCCTCGAAGGTGTCGAACATCTCCCGAGTGGTGAAGAATCGCCAGGGCAGCAGCAGCTTGTCCAGGGGAGTGTGCCCCGCGCCGTAGTTGGCCAGGATCTCCCCCCAGGCCCAGGCCCGCCAGGAGCTCCAGCCAGCGCCCCCAAGCAGGCCCCAGGCCGAGGGGAACACAGGGTTGCCACGCTGGATCCAGTTGCGCAGGTAGAAGGGTGCCCCCACCAGCGCGGCGCTGAGCCCGAAGGTCAGCACCCTACGCGCCAGGGCGCGATCGTCTCGCCGTCCGAGCCCATCGAGCAGCAGGCCCAGGCCCAGCAAGCCCACCACAACCAGCCCGGGGAACTTGGCCGAGATGGCCAGCCCGCCGAAGACCCCGGCCGGCGCCAGCCAGCCCCGCTCCCCGGCCAGGGCGCGCGCCACCCCCTGGGCCGCCAGGGCCACCAGCAGCAACATCCACGCCTCGACATAGGCCGAAGGGGCGTACTGCATCATGGTGGGGTGAAGCAGCAGCAGGAAGCCCGCACTCCACGCCACGACCCGGGCCGCGCCCAGGCTGCGCGCCAGCCCCACGGTGGCCAGGGCGGCGAACCCTGCTGTCCAGACCGACAGCAGCCGAGGGTTCAGCGGCGGGTAGTGGCCGGGCTCCGGCCCCAGGGCGTACAGCAGGCTGAGCACGCTCTCCCAGCCCAGGGGCAGGAAGGTGAAGATGTTGTCGTCCGGCACCACGTAGCCGCCCGCGACCGCGAACTGCCGCGGCAGGGCCAGGTGGTAGGTCATGTCGTCCTGATACCAGGGCGGCACGGTGGCCATCAGGAGCAGGGGCAGCAACACCGCCAGGCCTGGGACCAGCATCCAGGCCCAGCGCGAGGGCATCCTGGGGCGGCGCAGGCCCAAGACCGCCAGCGCCAGCCCCGCGATCAGCCAGGCGGCCGCCGTGCGGGGCCCCAGGCTGTGGGTGAACACCAACACCATGCCGCCGAGCTGGCACCAGGCGATGCCCAGGGCCGCCGAAGCCGCGACCCGGGTGGGGGAGTCCAGGGTGACGCCCCGCCGCCGCTCCCAGGCCGACACCGCCGGGGCCCCGACCAGGGCCACCAGCAGGAAGAGCGAGGACAGCAGCAGGTCATTCAACCAGGGCATGGGGGTGCCTTCATCCTCGAGCCATCAGTGCTCAGCCGACGGGGAAGAAGCGCTCACCGCGGGCGGCCATGTCCACGAGGATCGGGGCCGGAGCGTAGCGATCACCGCAGCTGCCCGCCAGGTAGTCCAGGCGCCCCACCAGGGCGACCAGGCCCTGCCGGTCCATCCAGGCCAGCGGGCCCCCGCTGGGCGGCGCGAAGCCCAACCCCAGCACAGCGCCCAGCTCGGCGTCCCGGGCGCGCTTCAGGATGCCCTCGTCGAGGACCCGAGCCGCCTCGGCGGCTTGAACTGCGAGCAGGCGGTAGGCGAGGTACTGCACCCCGGTCTCGGTGGGAGGACCGTCGGCCAGGTCGGCCAGGCCAGGCCACAGGCCCACGCGCCGGCCGTCGGTGTAGTCGTAGAAGCCGGCGCCGCCCGCCCGCCCGGTGCGGCCCAGCTCGTCCACCATGCGCGCCACGAGATCGGCGCCCGGCAGCGCTAGCCGGTCGCCCAGGTAGGGCTTGGAGCCCGCGACCACATGCTTGCCGAGCACCAGGGTGATCTCGTCGAAGACCTGCAGCGGTGGCACCGCCATGCCGGCCACCCTGGCCGCCCACTCGATGATCGCGGGATCGTGGCCTTCAGCCACCAGCTGCGCTCCCTCGAGGACGTAGGCGGTGAACACCCGGGTGGTGTAGAAGCCGAAGCCGTCGCCCACCACGATGGGAGTCTTGCGGATGCGCTGGCCGAAGGCCAGGCAGCGGCCGACGGTCGCGGACGAGGTGTCTCGCCCCTCGATGACCTCGAGCAGCGGCATCACCTCCACGGGGGAGAAGAAGTGCAGACCTACGAACTGGGCCGGGCGGCCGGAGCCCGCCGCCAGATCGGTGATGGGCAGCGCCGAGGTGTTGGAGGCGAAGACGCCGTCGGGAGCCATCAGGGGCTCCACCTCACGGATGACGCGGTGCTTGAGCCCGATGTCTTCGAACACAGCCTCGATCACCAGGTCAGCACCCCGCAAGGCCTCGAGCTCCAGCGCGGGTCGGATGCGCGCCAGCACGGCGTCGGCCTGCTCGGGGCCCTGCTTACGGGCCAGCTTGGCCGCTTGCTTGCCGATGTGGGCCATGCCCCGATCCAGGGCGGGCTGCGCGATGTCCTTCAGCACCACCTGATAGCCAGCCCGGGCGCAGATCCACGCCAGGCCGGCGCCCATCATGCCGGCCCCCAGCACGGCCACCTTGACGAAGTCGGGCTGCTCGCTGTGGGGCAGGCCCTCGAGCTTGTCGGCGGCGTTCTTGTGGAAGAAGAAGGTGCGGATCATGTCCTTGGCGCCGTCGCTGGCGGCCAGCTTCACGAACAGCCGAGCCTCGAGCTCCAGGGCCCGGTCGAAGTCCAGGCGCGCGCCCTCCTGGGCCGCGGTGAAGGCTGCTTCGGCGGCCGGGTAGGCGCCCGCGGTCTTCTTGTAGAGCATGGCGGAGCCCGCCATGAAGAGGTTGCGGGCATCCTGGCTGTCAGGGGCCGGCGCCGGCCAGGTGAAGCCCCGGCGATCCCAGGCAGCCTTGTGGCCGGGGTGGGCCACGATCCACGCCTTCGCGGCCTCCATCACGGCCTCGGCGGTGGGCTCCAGGGCGTCGACCAGCCCCTTGGCCTGGGCGACGGGAGCCGGCAGGACCCGGCCCTGGGAGATGAGCTCCAGGGCGGCCTGGAAGCCGATGAGCCGAGGCAGGCGCTGGGTGCCGCCTGCGCCCGGGATCACGCCCAGGCTGACCTCGGGCAGGCCGAGCTTGACCCGCCCCGAGTCCAAGGCCACCCGATGGTGACAGGCCAGGGCCAGCTCGAAGCCGCCCCCCAGCGCCGAGCCGGTCAGGGCCGCGACCACGGGTACTCCCAAGGTCTCGAGGGCTCGGTAGGCGCGGGTGAGGGCCAGCACCACCCCCAACAGTCTCTCGTGATCCCGCTCGCGGTAGAGGTAGTCGAGGTCGGCGCCCACACACCAGTCGCGGTGGGCCGAAGCGACCACGACCCCCGCCAGCCCCTCGATCTCTGCCAGCTCGCCCACCCGGTCGAGCAGGGCCTGACCGAAGGCGTGGTCGATCTTGTTCACACCGCCTGCGCCATCCAGCCACAGGGTGCCGATGCGGGTCTGCTCACAGATCTCGAAGCGAACGTAGGGATCCTGCGTGCTCATGTCACACCCGCTCGATGATGGTGGCGATGCCCATGCCGCCGCCGATGCAGAGGGTCACCAGGCCGGTGGCCAGGCCGCGATCCTCGAGGTGATCCAGCACCGTGCCCAGCAGCATGGCGCCGGTGGCCCCCAGGGGGTGCCCCAGGGCGATGGCACCCCCCAGGACGTTGATCTTGTCGTGAGGCACGCCCAGCTGCTGCATCAAGTACAGGGGCACCACGGCGAAGGCCTCGTTGACCTCGTACAGATCGATGTCGGCGGGGGTCATGCCCGCGGCGGCCAGGGCCTTCCTGGAGGCCTCGACCGGGCCCGTCAGCATGATCAGCGGCTCGCTTCCCACCACGCCGATGCTGCGGATGCGCGCCCGGGGGTGCAGGCCCGCGGCCTGACCGGCCTCGAGGCTGCCCAGCAGCACCGCCGCGGCCCCATCGACGATGCCCGAGGAGTTGCCGGCGGTGTGTACGTGCTGGATGCGCTCCACCTGGGGGTAGCGACGGCGTACCAGGGCATCGAGGCCGAAGCGCGTGCCCATCAGCTCGAAGGCCGGCTTCAGCTTGCCGAGGGTCTCGACGGTGGTGTCCGGGCGCAGGTACTCGTCCTGCTCGAGCAGGGGAAGCCCCGACGGATCCCGCACCGTGACCAGCCCGCGCTGGAACGCGCCGGTGGCCTGGGCCCGCGCAGCACGCTGCTGAGACTCGACCGCGAACCCGTCCACGTCGCCGCGCGAGAAGCCGTGCAGGGTGGCGATGAGGTCGGCGCTGATGCCCTGGGGCACCGCGCCCACGCTCCACTGGGTGGCCGTGTCCCACCAGGCGCCGCCATCGGCGCCCATGGGAACGCGGGACATGCTCTCCACACCGCCGGCCACGACCCAGCGCTGGAAGCCCGCCGCGACCATGGCCGCGCCGTGGTTGATGGCCTCGAGCCCCGAGCCGCAGAAGCGGTTGTGGGTGACCCCGGGGACATGCTCGGGGTAGCCGGCGGCCAGCAAGCCGAAGCGGGCCACACAGGCCCCCTGCTCACCGGTCTGGGTGACGCAGCCCACCACCACGTCCTCGATCAGCGCAGGATCGAGCCCGGTCCGCTGCGGGATGGCTGCCAAGGGCGCCGCCAGCAGCTCGACCGGACGCACGGTGTAGAGGGAGCCGTCCTTGCGACCCCGCCCCCGCGGCGTGCGCACGGCATCATAGATGTAGGCATCGGGCATGGTTCACCCAGGCGCGCCGGCCTTGGGCGCGGCGCGACGGCAGGAAAGGACGCACACGAGGGGTGCTACTTGATCTCGAAGGGGTAGACCACGCGCATCTCGGCGGGGATCTTGTCCAGGGAGCCCGGGGTGGTCTCGAGCAGGATGCCCTTGGGCGCGAAGGCATAGATGCCGGCCGCGAGGGTGCCGTCGGGCTCGATGACGTAGGTGTCCTCGGCGTACAGGCCCCGCAGGGTGAAGGGCGCCTCGACGTCGGCCACCCAGAACTTGGGCTCGACAGTCTCCTGGCCGGTGATGCCCTTGACCGAGGTCTCCTCGAGGAACTTCAGCGAGAAGAGCTTGAGATCCAGCTGGGAGATCTCGGAGCTGCGCAGGGTGGAGCCGAACAGGAAGGCGTCGGCCTTGGCCGAGGCGACATCGAGCTCGGGGATGTCCCGCACACCGTGCATCTCGCTGAGCTCCGAGCCCAGCGCGGTGACCTTGGAGGCCCCCAGGTGCACCAGCTCGGCCTGGCCCTTGGCGTAGAAGCCTGGCTGCTCGGGCTTGTTCCACAGGGCGAAGACCACCTGCGGCATGGGGGCGTCTTCGATGTTCGGCACCGTGGCGGTGGCGAAGTCCTTGACGTAGTTGTCGGCTCCCGCCACCAGGCGAACGGCGCCTGTGGCGGTGGCCTCGAGCTGGAAGGCGCCAGCGGCGTCGGTGGTCACGCGGCTGTCCCAGCCCTCGACGAGCACGATGGCATCGGGGATGGGCTTGCCGAAGACGTCGGTGACGGTGCCGGTGAGGTAGCGGGGATCAGGCTTGCAGGCTGCGAGGGCGAGGAGTCCGAGCAGAAGTGGCGAGGGGGACAGGCGCATGGGTCTTCCTGGCTGATGGTCGAGGTGGAATCGACGGCACCCGAGCGACGCTCGCAGCGGGCTGCACACCTGCAAGACTAGCCGATCCAGGCCACCGATGGAAGCCCCTCCCCTCGGTGGCGCCCGCAGGAGGCGGGCAAAGCTCGAGTTGGCAAGCCCTGGACAGCCCGTAGCGGCGGACCCTGGACACCCAGGCTAAACTGGGCGACCTGTTCACACCGCCAGGAGCGCACCATGCTCGCCAGCCTGAGCCTCGCCGCGTTGCTCGCCTCGCCGGTCACGTTCGCGACCGAGCTGCCGCCCCCGCCCATCGTCAACGGCAGCACCACCAACGCCTACGAGCCGGTGTGCGCCATCATGGCGGCCGACGACACCCACTGGTGGGGCTCCTTCTGCTCGTGCACCCTGATCAACCGCTACTGGGCGGTCACCGCGGCCCACTGTGTCGAGGCTGCGAATGACGACTACCGCGGCTTGGACATCTACGTGGTCTTCGGCGGAGACCTCTACGACGGCTCCTGGCTCGACTACAACAAGGTCGAGCGAGCCATCTCCCATCCCAGCTACAACGACTCCACCCTGGCCAACGACATCGGACTGCTCGAGCTGGCCGGCAACGGGGTCACCGGCGTGGACGTGATGCCGGTCAACGCCGACAACGTCACCAACTCCTGGATCGGCGACGAGCTCACCTATGTGGGCTTCGGCATCACCGGCGACAACGACCACCACTCCGGCGGCATCAAGCGCTACGCCGAGATCCCCGTCTACGGCTACGACTCCACCTTCATCTACGCCCGCGACACCCGCGACGATCAGAACGTCTGCTCGGGCGACTCGGGCGGCGCCGGCCTCGAGCCCGTGGGCGGCGGCAAGTACGAGCTGGCGGCGGTCAACAGCTTCGTGTGGACCGAGTGGGGCGGCGATCCCTGCGAAGACGGCGCCACCGGCGGCACGCGGGTGGACCGCTACCTCAGCTGGATCCACGGCTACACCACCACCGTCACCGCGGACGAGACCGACACCGACACCGACGCCGACTCCGACTCCGACACCGACAGCGACGCCGACGCCGAC
>CALDOK010000359.1 GCA_937912125.1 uncultured Pseudomonadota bacterium | reverse complement strand
CTCGCCCCACTCTGGCCGCCTGCGGCGACAAGCCGGACGACACGGCTCCCCCCGAGGGCGACACCGACACCGACACCGACGCAGACACCGACGCGGACGGCGACACGGACGCCGACACCGACACCGACGCGGATGGCGACGCGGATGGCGACGCGGACGCCGACACCGACGCAGACACCGACCTCGAGTACACGCCCCTGGCGCCCCAGGCCGGGATGGCCACGGACATCACCCTGGAGATCTACTCAGACGGCTGGGGCAACCTGCTGGACACCTGGACCCTGGCCACCGAAGGCCCCGTGGTGGTCGAGGTCGAAGAGGCCCACCCCTACGGCTCCCCGGCGCCCTACTACCTCTACGCCAAGGCCGCCGGTTTCTACACCGAGCTGTACCACTGCGTGAAGGGCGACACGGTCGACATCGATCTCGACGCCGTGCCCGAGCACGACAGCGCCATCGCGGGCACCATCTTCGGCCAGCAGTACTACTTCGCCGACCACTACCTCGCGAACCACCCCATCACGGTCAAGGGCCCCAGCGGCGCCCGCGCCGAGATCGTCACCGACGCCCAGGGCCGCTTCGGCCTGGGTGACATGGACCCCGGGGCCTACACCCTCGACTTCCTGTTCGACTCGGTGGACTTCAGCTTCACGCTCACCAACACCAGCGCCACCGACCACAGCGACCTGTACTTCGACGATCCCGCCCAGGCCGCCAAGCCCAACCTCTACCTCTACCCCGAGGCCACCACCTGGGTGGACGTCACCCTGGGCTTCCCCGGCGGCGGCGCGGTGATCGACTCCGATCCGCCCTACGGCAGCGGCTGGTCCGTGCAGGTGGAGCCCAGCGGTCTCATCGACGGCGCCCACACCTACCTCTACTACGAGGCCAGCGTGCCCCCGGTGATCGACACCTCCACTGGCTGGCTGCTCGACGGCTCGGATCTCGACGGTGAGCTGCGATCCCTGCTGGCGGTGGTGGGCTTCGAGGGTGCCGAGATCGAGGACTTCGTGGACTACTGGGTGCCCCTGCTCGAGGGCTCGCCCTGGTACGCGGTCTACCCCCAGGACCCCGAGCCCATGGTCACCCTGGACATCGTCCCTGCACCGGACAGAACGCTGCGCTTCCTGCCCCTGATCCGCCCGCTCTCCATCCCCCTCACCCTCACCGAGCCCAGCGTCACGCCCTTCGTGCGCGACGGCTTCACCGCGGTGGAGTGGGGCGTGCTGCGGGGGATCTGACCCCGCTCAGTGGCAGCCGTACTGCTCGACCTGCGGTAGCTGCTCGCTGAGGTGGGCCTCGTAGGCCTGATCGTCGGGGATGGGCTTCACGCCCATGGTGCCCGCCAGCTCGCCCACCAGGAAGATGTGATCGTCGGGGATCCCGGCCTCCTGGAAGGCCAGGATGTCGGTGTCGGCGTTGCCGTAGGCCCAGCTCGCGGTCCAGCCCTGCGCCGCCAGGTCGAGGATGACCTCGGACTTGTACTCCACCGCGCTGTCGCCGTGGGCTCCCAGCCCCTCGGCCAGGTAGAGCGACCCCTGGGCATAGGGGAAGCCGTGGCCGAGCAGCCAGTCCTCGCTGGCCTGCCGGGCGCTGCGGCCGTCGCTCAGGGCGATGTCCTCACCCCGGGCGGTGACGTAGAAGATCGTGTAGCCCCGCTCGGCGTAGCCCTGCATCAGGGCGTCGGCCCCCGGGCGCATGGCCGGGTCGTGGCTGGGGTCTGCGATCTGATCGAGCCACTCCTGGTCCAGGGTGGTCAGGGTCTCGTCGATGTCCGTGAACACTGCGTACGGGAGCACACAGGGGCCGCCGCTGTCCGAACCGGGCGCAGGACAGCCGACGAGGCCGACCAAGGCGGCGATGGGGCCGAAGATCCGCATGATCACTCCACAAGGGGCAGCGGGGAGATGTCGTTATCGCCGAGGCGAGGCACAGTCGAGCCGGATAGGGATGGCGTGACTCGCCACGGAGACACGTCATGCGCCGCGCCCTGCCCCTGGCCCTGCTCCTCCTCGCCGGCTGCCCCAAAGATCCCGTCGACAACCCGCAGAAGCCCGACGACACCGCGGCTCCAACCGACGACACGGGCGAGCCCCCCGCCACCGGCTTCACAGCCACCACCGAGGTGCTCGATGGCAGCACCGGCGCCATCGTCCTGAGCTTCACCGCGGTGGATCAGGGCACCACGTCCATGGAGTTCACGGTCCAGGCCGGCGAGACCTTCACCACCGACCAGCTCCCCGAGGGCGCCTACGGCCTGCGGGCCTGGCTGGACGAGGACGGCGACGGCGCCTGGGATGGCCAGTGGGAGGGCCAGGGCGAGCCCACGGCCCTGATGGGGGTGACGGTCCCCGAGGCTGGGCTGCACATCGCCCTGCGGCGGGGCGTGCCCGAGCCCTTCATGGACGACGACCCCGAGCTCGTCGAGCTGTACCACGCGGCCTGGGGCTTCGCCCTGGACCATGTGGCCGCGGGCACCGCCTCGAACGGCTTCGCCGAGCACTACATGGACGAGGCCTTCTGCGACCTGATCTTCCAGTGGGACAGCTGCTTCATGGTCTTGTTCGGCCAAAACGGCCTGGACGCGTTCCCGGTCATGCCCACCCTGGACAACTTCTACGGGGTGCAGCAGGACGACGGCTACATCTGCCGCGTGGTCCGCGAGGGCGACGGGCAACCCGAGGGGGACGCCTCGGACCCCAGCGAGCCCACGATCAACCCGCCCCTGTTCGCCTGGGCCGAGCTGATGTACGCCCAGCGCAGCGGCGATCTGTCCCGCCTGCCCCGGGTGCTGCCGGTGCTCGAGGCCTATGCCGGCTGGCTGGACGCCAACGTCCGCACGGGGCCGGGGCTCTACTACACCTCCCTGCTGGGCTCAGGCATGGACAACGCCCCCCGCGACGCCGCCTACGACGGCTGGGTGGACCAGACCGCCCAGGTGGCCATGGCCCGCCGCCAGCTGGGCGAGCTGCATGCGCTGCTGGGCCAGCTCGATGACGCCGAAGAGCAGTACGCGGCGGCCGAGGCCACCTGCACCGACGTGCGCGAGCTGATGTGGGATGGCGACGAGGGCTGGTTCTTCGACCTGGACAACACCGGCGCGTTCCTCACGGAGAAGACCCTGGCGGGCATCTGGCCCCTGCTGGCCGAGTGCGCCACGGCCGAGCAGCAGCGCGCTGTGATCGACCACCTGCAGGACCCCTCGGAGTTCTGGCGGGTCCACGTCTTCCCCAGCACCTCCGCCGACGCTCCCAGCTACGATCCCTACGGCCACTACTGGCGGGGCGGGGTCTGGGCGCCCACCACCTACGCCACCATCGCGGCCCTGGCGGACGCCGGCCGGCGGGACCTGGCCCGAACCGCCACGGACAACCACCTGCGCAACCTGCTGCAGGTCTACACCGACTACGTGCCCGACGGCGACGACCTGGCCCACGACCACATCGGCGACGGCACCCACACCCTCTGGGAGCTGTACGCTCCGGATCACGTGGAGCCCGGCACCCGCTGGGACGCCACCTGGCGAGGTCGCCAGGACTTCGTGGGCTGGACCGGCCTGGGCCCCATCGCCCTGCTGCTCGAGCAGATCATCGGCCTCGAGGCCGACGCCCCCACCGACACCCTCACCCTGCACCTGCACCGCACGGACCGCCACGGGGTGCAGGACTACCGCTTCGGTGATCAGCTCGTGGACCTCGAGGTGGCCGCGCGGGACAGCGCCAGCGCCCCCGCCACCCTCACGGTCACCACCACCGACGCCATGACCCTGCAGGTGGAGTGCGCCAACCAGTGGTGGCGCTTCGAGCTCGAGCGGGGCGAGCGGGTGCTCGAGCTGGACCCGTCGGACACGGTGCTGGCCGCCGCCACCGTGCCTGGCGGCCCCTTCCCCGGCTACGCGGTGCTGGGCAACGGCTCGATCTCCGCGGTGTACTCCGACGACGACGGCAGCGGCGACCCCCCCGGGGTCTTCCACCTGTACCGCGACGACTTCGCCACCGACCTGCTCGAGCTGGGCCAGACCCTCGTGGGCCAAGGCGGAAGCCGGGTCACCGGGCGGACGGTGGGCCTCGACCCCTTCTTCGCCGCCTACACCCAGGCGTCCCTGCCCGACGGCGGCGTCATGGCCTGGCGGGCCTTCGTGGGAGAGGCGGACGCCGTGGTGATCCAGGGAGCCCTGGTGGCTCCCGAAGGCAGCCCCACCACGGCCACCTTCGCCCCCCTGGTGCAGCTCCGCGAGCAGGTACACATGGACGGCGCCCTCACCTGGGAAGAGCTCGGCCGCGACGAAGCCAGCGGCACCCTGTGGGCCAATCTCTCCGACGGCAGCGCCGTGGCCGTGGCCGCCAGCCCCGCCCCCTCGGCGTGGCAGACGGGCACCATCAGCGCCGACCCCGTGGGGGGCGGCCTGACCGACACCATGGAGCAGGGGTTCCAGCTGGTCCTGGCCGTGGATCTCGAGGCCGCCGCCGGCGAACAGACCTCCATCCGCTGGGTGATCGCCACCGGTGACGACCCCGCCGACGCCGTCGCCCAAGCCCAGGCTCTGCTGGACAGCGACGACCCCCTCCTGGACGCCGAGGCCCACTGGGCCGGCTGGGCGCCGGAGGCCCTCTGCGAGGGTGAACGCTGCGCCTCGGCGGCCGCCAACCTCTACGCCGCCCGGGCCTCGAGCCTGTCCGGCGCCGTGCCCGCCGACCTCACCGGCCAGTTCGTCACCAACGACCGCCCCCAGCTCTACCCCCGCGACGCCCTGATGGTGGCCCGGGTGCTCGAGCACACCGGCCACACGGACGAGGCCTGGGAGATCGTGCGCTACTGGCTCGACCCGGCCATCGAGCAGATCGCCGACGGCTGGTGGTACGCCCGCTACGACGCCATCGGCCGAGCCGTGGACGGCGGCTCCGGCGCCTTGTACGACGTGCCGGAGTGGGACTGCAACGGCTACCTGGCCAGCCTGGTGGAGCGCCTGGGTCCCGCAGCGCTGACCGTAGATGAGCGTGCGGAGCTGCTGGACGGACTCGATTTTATTGTGGACAACCAGGACCTCGACGGCCTGTGGACCGAGGGCGGCATCATCGAGTGGGAGGGCCGCCTTCCTGCCACCACCATGAGCAACTGGGCGGGCCTGGACGCCGGGGCCCGCATCGCCGACGGCTGGGGCGAGACGGGCCGCGCCGAGAGCTACCGGGGGGCTGCAGGCTACCTTCGCGGCGGCCTGCTGGAGCTGCTGGTGTGGGACGGTGCCTACCTGGCCGACCAGCGCGACGGCGGCTGGGCCTATGACAGCTCCTTGCTCTTCGGTCCCGCCTGGGGCTTCCCCGCCGACCCGGTGCTCGGCAGCACCTGGGCCTGGCTGATGGACAACGCCCGCGCCCACGGCGGCGGCGTGCGCTACTTCGAGGGCATGGGGTACGGCCAGGACCTGTTCGGCTTCACCACCTCGGCCACCGCCCAGTACGCCGCCACCTTGGGCGACACCTGGTCCTCCGGAGAGCTGCTGGACTGGATGGCCGCCTTCTCGAACCGCTACGGCCTGTTCCCCGAGCGGGTCTACGCCGACGGCTCGGGCGCGGCCGAGGCCTCGCCCCTGTCCTGGTGCGCCGCCGAGACCGCCATGGGCATCCTGCGCCTCGAAGAGGTCGAAGCCATGGACCTGCTGCCGGTGGTGGACGGGGAGCTCGACCCGGCCGAGTACCTGCACCTGGGCGCCATGGTGATGGACCACGACGGCGAGGCCGATGCCGCCGAGGACATGGTGGCCCTGTATGCCCTCCGCGACGGCGACGATCTCTACCTGGCGCTGCAGCTGGCCGGCCCGGTGGACCAGGCCACGCCCGGCACCGCTTGGCAGTTCTGGCTGGCGACCGACGGCCAAGGCCACCACACCGAGACCGGGGGCGGTTCGCCCCTCAGCTTCCTGGCCGAGCCCGGGGTCACCCCCGGCGGAGAGATCCAGGTGGAGGTCAACGGCGCGGCCTGCAGCGCCTGCGACGCCTACGCAGTGGCGGGCTCGGTGCATGAGGCGCACATCGATCTGTCGGATCTCGGCCTGCATGCCGGTCCGGTCCAGATCATCGCCGTGCGCAGCTCGAGCCCGAGCGAGGCGCTGCTGCCAGCCCACGGCGCCCTGCGCAGCGACGGCGACGACGGCATCGTCTACGTCACCTTCGAGGTGGACGCCGCCGAGGTGCTGGAACAGCTCACGGACGGCACCACGGTCACCCTCAGCGGCGATCGCGCCGAGCTTGGCGCCTGGGTGGGCCACGCCCTGGAGCTGTTCGACGACGGCGCGGGCATGGACCTGGCGGCCGGCGATGGCGTCTTCACCACCACCATCGCCCTCGAGGCCGGCGGCACGGTGGCCTACAAGTACCTGCTCGGGGACCTCGCCGACCCGAGCTGGGACGGCGTGGAGATGGAGGGCGACAACCGCACGCTGTGGGTGGATGACGTCGACGGCAGCGGTCGGGTCCGGGTGCTGGACGGCTTCGGTGAACTCGGTGGGCTGTGGGTGGATCCCTAGGCGTGGACAGGCGACGGCGCAGCACACAGAGATCATGTCACACCGCTTCCCGTTGCCGAACATGTGAGTCAGCAATAGAATTTTCCGCAGGAGGACGACAATGCACCGCACCTTGCTCTTCACCTGCCTGGCCCTCGTCAGCTGTGACGAAGACCCAACGGCACCCACTCCGGGCGAGTTCCCCGACCGCAGCCTGTGCACCTTCGCGTGGTCGGAGGACTGGCAGGCCGACGGCGATGACGACTACTGGGAGACCACGACCTACGACGAGCGCGAACGCATCGCAACCTCCCTCGTAGAGCAGGCCCCCGACTGGAGCTACGCGCAGGCGTACACCTACGACGACAACGACTGCCTGGTGGCCTGGCAGGCCACCAATCTCGACGGCGACTGGAACTACACATGGGACGCCACCTTCACCTGCGACGCCCATGGCTACCCCACCGGTGGCGGCTACGACTACGCGGTTGAGGAGGGCGGCGAGCTCCGCGGCACGAGCCACTACGACATCTCCTACGACACCACCTACGAGGGCGAGCACCCGGTCCGCGTGGTGACCATCACCACGGCGTCCGACGGGTCCGTGACCTCCGAGATCACCGAGATCCTCGCCTGGCAGGACGACCAGGCCGTCCGCAGTGAGCTGTGGTCCTTCGGGGTCCTGGACACCACCGAGACCTGGGCCTACGACGACGCAGGCGACCTCGCGCGCGAGCGCACCATCTGGGCGTACTCCGGGGCGGAGGAAGGCAGCATCTACAGCCGCGACGACTGGGGAAGAATCGTGCACCGTGTGGACTACGGCACCACCCACGGTGACCACACACTGTGGAACTATGTCTGGGACCCCGAAATCTACCTCCTGCAGCGCGTCGGAGGCGATGCCGACGGCGACGGCACCGAGGACCTGGTCGAGAGCTACGCCTGCACCAGCGAGGGCTGGCCTTGGTCCTGCGACATCACGAGGGACGGCGATCTGTCCGGCGACAACCCACCCAATGGCCAGGCAGACCGCACCTACAGCTTCTCCTACACCTGCCCTTGATCCCGCGAGGCACACCATGAATCCCTTCCGTAACCTCGTGGTCCTCTCGCTCCTGCTCGCCGCCTGCGGCGAGGAAGCCGAACCCTCGGTCGTGGTCGATGACGACGCCGACGGCGTGCCCGCCGACCTGGACTGCGACGACGCCGACCCCGGTGTCACCGGGCCCTCGGCCTGGTACCCCGACGCCGACAGCGACGGCTGGGGCGACACGTCTGGGCTCACCCTGGCGTGCTCGGTCCAGAGCGGCCTCGTCACCCAGCCGGGCGACTGCGACGACGCCCACGCCGACGCCTACCCCGGCGGCGAGGAGGTCGCCGGCGACGGGGTGGACCAGGACTGCGACGGCTACGACCTGCCCGTCCTGGACTGCGCCACCGCTCGGGTCGTCTCACCGGGAGACATCGTCATCAACGGCAGCTCTGGCTGGGCCACCGACCCCAAGTTCGAGAACCTCTGCCGCCACTACAACGTCGTGGGAGGCGATCTCACCATCTACGCCGGCGAGAGCCTCGAGGGTCTGTCTTGCCTGTGCGAGGTGGAGGGCGACCTCTCACTGGAGTGGGGGACAGAATTCGAGAGCCTCGCGGGCCTGGATCTGCTCTCCGCGGTGGGCGGCACACTCTCGATCGTGGGTATCGATGACCTCACGACCCTCGACGGCCTGGGTGCGCTCTGGGAGATCGGGGCCGATCTGAACCTCGACGCCAACAACAGACTCAGCGATGCGACCGCCCTGTACGGCCTCGGCACCATCGGCGGTGATGTGATGATCACCGACAACCTCAGCCTGGGCGACGACGCCGCCCAGGCCCTGATCGACGCCATCGGTGAGGAGAACATCAGCGGCGAGGTGACCATCTCCGGCAACGAATACTGACGTACGTGCTCTCGCTACCGAGGTAATGCGGCGCCCGGGCGGGCCCCGAGAGCCGAGCCACCGAACCACCAGAGTTCACCATCAAGCGCATCCCCCCGCGCCACGAACAGCCGACCACAACCCATCCAGGCCACTGCCGGATCAGCAAGCCCTGCAACATCAACGCGCCGACTGACGTACAATCCCCGCGCGCATGACCGAGCCCCCCCCAAAGCCCGACGACCCCACCGGCCTGCTGCTGCCCACGCGGGTCACCCTCATCGTGGCCGCCGCCGTGGTCATGGTGGGGATGACCCCCTGCCTGGGCCTGCTGCAGTGGCCCGGGGCCCTGCTCTGCCTCCCACCCCTGGTGCTGGGCATCCTCGGCCTTCGCCGCGTGCGCCGCCAGCACCACGACGAGAGCCTGCACCCCGCGCCCTTCCTAGGCGCCGTGGTGGGGAGCTGCCTGCTGCTGGCGCTGGCCGTCACGCGGCTGATCCTCGGCCTGGGGGTGGCGTGATGGACTGGGCGAGCATGGCGGGGGTGATCCTGGTGATCCTGGGCTGCTGCAGCGCCCTGGCGGGCACCCTGTTCGGCCTGCTGCCTGTGCTGCCCGGCCCCCCTGTTGCCATGGCCGGCCCGGTCCTGGTGATCGCCGGCTTCACGGTCATGGACGAACCCATCAGCGGCTGGGGCTGGGCCTTGCTCGCCGCCACGCTCCTGGCGGGTCTGGTGGTCACAGCCATCGACCTCTTCTCCCCGGTCCTGGGCAAGAAGCTGGGCGGCACGGGCCGCGGCGCCATGGTGGGCGCCTACTTCGGCCTGATGACCGCGCTGCTGTTCTCGGTGCATCTCAGCGGCATCGGCGCCGCCGGTTCCCTGGCCTCTGCGGGCCTGGCCCTGGTGCTGAGCACCCTGGGCTCCCTGGTCCTGCTCTTCCTGGGGCCGATGCTGGGGGGCATGGTGGGCGATCTGGTGGCCAAGCCGTCCGTGGTGCAGCGGGATCCCGAGAGCGGAGCCGTCAAGCCCACCAGCCAGCTGCTGTGGGAGTCCCTGGCGGCCGGGGTGGCCCAGTGCTTGGGCCTGCTGATCACCACGGGCACCAAGGTAGTCTACGGCCTGGGCACCGTGCTGGCCTGCGCGCTGTACGTGCTGGGCTGGCTCTGGTAGCCCCTCCCCCGGCGAGCGTGCCCACCGCTCTCCCGGGTTTCCCTTGCCAAGCTCGCCGGGGAACACAAGCTCGTTCATAGCCTCGAAGGAGCCCGCATGAGCCACCCGGTCGACGCCACCAAGTCCATCCTCCACCCCGAGGTCGCCGCCTACCTCGACAGCCTCACCGCGGCCCCGGACCCGCTGCCCCTGCGCATGGAGCGCAAGGCCAAGGCCCTGGGCTTTCCCCTCGTGGGACGGCGTGCCGGCCGCTGGCTCGAGCTGCTGGCGCGCATGATCGGTGCACGCCGGGTGCTCGAGCTGGGCAGCGGCTGGGGCTACTCCGCCTACTGGCTGGCCCGGGGGGTCGGACCTGAAGGGCAAGTGCTGGGCACCGAGAGCGACCCCAGGTGCATCGCTGAGCACCGGGAGCTGTTCGCGAATCACCCCCTCGCGGGCCGCATCCGCCTGCAGCAAGGGGAGGCCCTGGCCACGCTGCGCTCCCTATCCGGCCCCTATGACATGATCTTCGTGGACATCGAGAAGGAAGACTACCCCAGGGCCCTGGAGCTCGCGGTCCCAAGGATCCGCAGCGGCGGCCTGCTGGTGGCGGACAATGTGCTGTGGGGCGGCAAGGTCACCCAGCCTGCGGCACCCGACGACGTGGCGACCCGCGGCGTGCTCCGATTCAACACACTGCTGCACGACGACCCGCGCCTGGAAGCCGCCATCCTCCCCGCCGACGACGGCCTGGCGGTGGCCTGGGTGCGCTAGTCCACCACGTCGATCTGGTCGAGCAGCTCCCAGATCTCGATGGCGCCGCTGCTCTTGGAGGTGCGCACGCCGGTGGAGCGCGCGCGGAACTCGGTGCGCACCCGATCCCAGGTGTCCTGAGTCAACAGGATGCACCCGGGCTTCCCGCTGGCCTCGAGGCGCGCGGCCAGGCTCACAGCCCGACCCCAGGTGTCGTAGATGAAGCGCCGCCGGCCCATCACGCCAGGGGACGCAGGGCCGCTGTTGATGCCGATGCGCAGCTCCACGCGATGGCCGGCGAAGCGGCGAGACGACACCGCCGCCCGCATCTCCAGGGCCAGCAGGGCCAGGTCCCGCGCGTGGTGAGGGTTGGGCTCGGGCAGGCCCGCGACCACCAAGAAGGCGTCACCCACGGTGCGAACCTTGGCCACAGGGTAGCGCGAAGCCAGGCCCTCGAAGTGCTGGAAGACCGAGGAGAGCAGGTCGGCGACCTCTGCAGCCCCCAGCCGCTGGCTCAGGGGCTCGAGGTCCACAACATCGGCGATCAGGATGCTGACCCCATGCTGGCGATCACCGCGGCCTGGCCGGCGGGCCCGCAAGGCTGCGGAGACGGAGGGTGGCAAGACCCCCAGCAGCAGGCCGTCGGAGCGCTCCTGCTCGAAGCGCAGCCGGCTGACGAACCACACCAGCGTGCCCAGGCACAGGATGCTGGCGCCGGCGATGTTGGCCACGCCCAGGGCGGGCGCCAGCCAGCGCGGGGGCAGGGTGACCCAGGCCAGCGCCGGTGAGACGGGGATCGTCGCAGACATCACCAGGCAGACCAGGAAGATCCCACCGGCCAACCAGGTGGCGCGGCGCCCCAGGAACATCAGCGCCGCCAGGGGCCCGATGAGACCCCAGATCATGTACGCGCCCGAAGCCAGCAGCCCACCCAGCCCCAGGCTGACCCCGAAGGGCACCAGCGACACCACCACGACGTGCATCCAGACCACGGGCCGGAACAGGTCAGGCCTGAACTGCAGCACCACCAGCGTGAGCAGCGTGAGCACACCGTAGGAACCCACCACGACCGAGGGCGTGTACAGCCCCAGCAGCCAGAAGGCGACGCCGAACAGCAGCAACGTGCCACCGCCAGCCATGTGCAGCACCTCGAGCAGATCGAGGTGCGAGTCGGAGGCTGCGCGCTTGCGGGCACGGGTCATGGCGAGAGTGTAGCCAAAAACTCCTCAAGCTTCCCCTCAGCGCGACCGTAGAGCCACAACCGCACCCATCAGCTGTACCATGGCTCCGCCCTACCATCCCCGGCTCCTCGTCTGCCTCCCATTGCTGTGGGCAGGCCTGCAGAGCCACACGGCGTGGGCGCTGGACCGCAACCGCTCCATCGCTCAGCACGCCCTGGACGAGTGGACCTCCCAAGAGGGCCTGCCCCGCAACTCCGTGGAGGCGGTGACGCAGACCCCAGACGGGCTGCTCTGGCTCGCCACCAGCGACGGCCTGACCCGCCTCGAAGGCGGCCAGTTCCGCACCTGGACCCAGCGCGACTTCCCCCGCGCGGCCGCCGTACACACCAACGCCCTGGCCGCCGGCGCCGAGCCGGGGGTGCTCTGGCTGGGCACCGAGGGCAGCGGGCTGATCCGCTTCGACTACCACACAGGCGCCTACGAGCTCTTCCGCGAAGCCGAGGGCCTGTGCGACGACAACATCGAGTCCCTGGCCCTGGACCAGAGCGGACGCCTGTGGATCGGGACCCAGAGCGCCCTGGCCTGCAGCTTCCAGGATGGCACCTTCATGCCGTTCCCGCTCCCCGAGCGGGGCGCGAAGAGCGTCGTGGACATCGCCACGGACAAGACCGGCGGCGTCTACATGGCCGCCCTCACCGACGCGCTGCTCTACGCCCCTCCCCGCGCAGAGAAGCTCCAGTCCCTCACGGGCCTGCCCGGCCCCGCGAGCGCGGTGCTGGTGGACGAGGACGGTGCGGTCTTTGTCGGCACCGCCGGCTTCGGTGTCTTCCAGTACCTCTGGGACCAGAGCATCTACCTGCCCATCGCACAGGACAAGCTGGGCGGGGCCTCGGTGAAACGGCTGGAGCGGGACGAGCAAGGCGTGCTCTGGGTGGGCACCTCGGGTCACGGCGTGTTCCGGGTGCGCCTGGACGACGACCGGGTCTCCCTCGAGCGCGACCACATCGAGGCTCCCCTGGTGACCGACCTGCTGGCCGATCGCGAGGGCAGCCTGTGGATCACCTCCAGGGGCTACGGCGTCAAGCGACTGGTGGACCATCGGCTCTACACCATCTCGGAACGCCACGGCTTGGCGGATCGCGGCCTGCTCACCCTGACCGAGAGCCCCGACGGCGACATCCTGGTCGGCACCGGCGGGGGCGGCATCTACCGCCTGCAGGGCACCCGGGCGGAGCCGCTGCTCCCCCCTGGCACCGTCCTGGACAACGCCGAGGTCGTCTCCATGCACCAGGGCGCGCACGGCGTGCTGTGGGCGGGCCTGGACAACGCAGGCGTCGCGCGCATCGAGGGGGACCAGATAAGCCTGCTGGGAATCGAGGACGGGCTCGCAGACCACAGCCCCTCGGTCGTGTTCGAGGATCGGGAGGGGGGCGTCTGGATCGGGCACAGCAGCGGCGTCCTGGACCGCCTGCTCGGCGAGGAGCGCTGGAGCTACGGCGCAGACAGCGGCCTGCCTGGCCAGGCCATCACGGCCATCACCCAGCGCCAGGACGGCGCTATCTGGATCGGCACCCGCGGAGGCGGCGTCGCCGCGCTCGACAACGGCAGGTTCCGGCTCCTCACCTCCTCCAACGGGCTGGGCAGCGACAACGTCAACGCCATCCATGAGACAGGAAATGGCAGCCTGTGGTTCAGCACCTCGGCGGGCCTGACCCGCTACGCCAACGGCGAGATGTTCTCCATCGGGCGCGATCACGGCCTGCCGGCGGGCGCCGTCTACGACATGACCGAGGATCGCCGCGGCAACCTGTGGCTGGCCACCGACAAGGGCATCGTGGCGCTGGTTCGCACCCAGCTGGCCGCGCTGGTGGGCGGCCAGATCGAGACCCTGACCGCCCAGCTGTACGACCACACCAGCGGGATGCTCACCTCCGAGTGCAGCGGCGCCCACCAGCAAGCCCTGCTCAAGAGCTCGAACAGCGTCATCTACGCCGCCACCACCCACGGCCTGGTGGTGGTGGAGCCGGATCGCGAGATGGCCCCACGCGACCCAGCCGGCGTGGTCCTGACCGGTCTGGGGGTCGACGGCGTGGCGCTGGCCTTGCCCGATCCACAGGATCGCCCGCGCCTGGGGCGCGGCCAGCACGACGTGACCTTCTCCTTCCTCTCCACCTCCAACCTCCACCCGCGGGCTACGCGCTACCGCTACCGCCTGGCGGGGCTGGAGGAGAGCTGGGTGGAGACCTCCACCACCCGGCAAGCCCGCTACCCGGCCCTGTCACCGGGTCGCTACAGCTTCGAGGTCCAGGCCAGCTACGCCGACGACTGGACGGGTCCCGTCACCCGCCAGAGCTTCAGGCTGACCGGCTACCCGTGGCACTGGACCTGGCTCTGGCTGCTGCTGCTGCCGGTAGGCGGCATCGCGACGGTGACGCGCCAAAGGCGAACCGCGCGGAGGAACGCGGACGATCGGCGCAAGCTCGAGGCGGAGCTGGACGCCAAGGCCCGGGAGCTCCGGGACGCTGCGCTGGTGGACCCCCTGACCGGCCTGCGCAACCGCCGCTTCGTGATGGAGGTGATCCTGCCCGAGGTGGTGGCCTTCACCGCCCAGAAGGTCCAGATCCAGCAGCAGGGCACCCAGCGGCGGTCCACCGCGGAGACCGGCGTCTACGGAGTGTTCCTGTTCGACATCGATCACTTCAAGACCATCAACGACACCCTGGGGCACGAGGCCGGCGACCGCATGCTGCAGCAGTTCTCCTACCTGCTGCGCCGCTCGGTGCGGCAGGACGACTTCGTGGTGCGCTGGGGCGGCGAGGAGTTCCTGGTGGTGCTGCGCTTCAGCGACCGCGACCACCTGGACCAGTACGCCCGGCGAGTGCGCGAGCAGGTGGAGCGCACCACCTTCCTGGTGAGCGAGGCCGCGGGCGGCGCCCTCAAGAAGACCGCCTCCCTGGGCTATGTCTCGGTGCCCTTCTTCGACGAGGAGCCGAGCCTGCTGGAGTTCGAGCACGCGCTGCTGCTGGCGGACCAGGCGCTCTACCACGCCAAGGAGAGCGGGCGGAATCGCGCCGTACGCGCCGTCTCCACGGGCAAGATCCCCCAGCCTGGCGAGCTGCGCCAGATGGTGCGCGACCTGGACTGGGCCATCGCCAACGGCTTCGCGAGCCTCGAGAGCTTCGCGGGCAAGGACTGAACCCGGCGATCGACCGTCCCCGCCATGGGATAGGGGGCCCCATGCGCTCGCCGCTCGCCAAGACCCTGCTCGCCATCCTGGTCACCATGCTGACCGCCTGCTCCAGCCCACGGGTGCCTGGCCCAGACCACCTGGCCCCTGTCACACCCCGCATGGCCAGCCTGGCCCCTGCGCTCACCAAGATGCTCTTCGATCTCGGGCTCGGCGGGCAGGTGGTAGGAGTCTCCCGCTACTGCGGCCTGCCCGAGGGCGAGCAGCGTCCGGTGTTGGGGGACGCCCTGACGGTGAGCACCGAGGCCGTGCTGGCCACCCAGCCCGACATCCTGCTGATCCAGTCCGACCCCGCCAAGTACGCCCCCCTGCAGCAGCTCGCTCCCGACCTGAGCATCGAACACTTCAGCATCGAGACCCTCGCCGACATCTCCAAGGCGCTGCGACGTCTGGGTACACTCGCGGGTCAACCCGAGCGCGGTGAGCAGCACGCGGTGGCCCTCGAGACCGGCCTGGACGCGCTGCGCAGCCAGACCATCGGCCTCGATCGGCCCAAGGTGCTGTTCGTCATGGGCTCGGAGAAGCCCGGCAGCGCCGGCCGGGGCAGCTTCGTACACGAGCTCATCGAGCTGGCCGGAGGCCAAAACGCAGCCGGGGATCTCGAGGGCTGGCCCACCCTGAGCCTCGAGTACGTCCTGGCCGCCCAGCCCGATGTGCTCGTCTGCTGGAGCTCCCCCCAGGACGCCGAGCGGGATCGCCAGCGCTGGTCGTCCCTCGAGGATCTGCCCGCCGCGCAGCTTGGGCGCATCCATGTGGTCACCGAACCCAGCTGGACCCTGCCCACCCCCCTGCTGCTCGGCCACGCACAGCAGCTCGAGGCCTGGTTCCATCCCGAAGCGGATCATGGCTGACCGATCTCAGCTCACCGCTGGGCGCCTGGCGCTCACCTTCCTGGGCCTGGCGGCCTTGGTCGCGCTGGTGTGGGCGGGCTGCACCATGCTGGGCCGCTACGACCTGACCCCCCAGGTCTGGCGCTTCCGCGCGGTCCGGGTCTTCGCCGCGGGGCTCATCGGCCTGGCCCTGGCCAGCGGTGGGCTCGCGCTGCAAGGCCTGGTGCGCAACCCCCTGGCCGAGCCCTACATCCTGGGAATCTCGAGCGGCGCCGGGGTGGGCGTGCTGATGGGCCGCGCCATGGCCCTGGACGCCTTCTTCCCCCGCTGGCTGTCCGAGCCCGCCCTGGCCGCGGTCGGTGGGCTGGCCACCTGCTTCGTGGTCTGGGGCATCGCCCAGCGGCGAGGCCGACTCGACCCCTTCGTGCTGCTGCTGGCCGGGGTCATCGTCAACGTGTTCAACGGCGCCCTGATCCTGGTGCTCTTCCTGTTCGCCTCCCCCGACGACATCGCCAGCTTCGTCGGCTGGGGCATGGGCCAGGTGCCCGACTGGCTCATCACCCAGCCCGGACTGGCATGGTCGTCCACGGCCATCGTGCTCGCGGGATGGGTGTTCCTGCTGCTGCGGGGTTCGGCCTTCAACGCCCTGGGCATGGGCGACACCGTGGCCGCCTCCCTGGGCGTGCCCGTACACCGCCTGCGCATCGAGACCTTCGTGGTGGTCTCCCTGATGACCGCCGCGGCCGTGGCCATCGCCGGCCCTGTGGGCTTCGTGGGCCTGATCGTCCCCCACGCCTGCCGCCTGATCTTCGGCCCAGATCACCGGGTGCTGGTGGTCGTGGCCGGCTTGCTGGGCGCCATCTTCGTGATGCTGGCCGACACCGCCTGCCGCACGGTGGGCGAGTGGGTGGGCCTGGCTGAGATCCCCGTCGGCGTCCTGACCGCCCTGGCCGGCGGTCCGTTCTTCATCCTCCTGCTGCGCCGGCGCTTCCAGGGGATGCCATGAGCGTCCTGGACGTCCGCGACCTGCACTTCGGCTACACACCAGGCCGGCCGGTCCTGCGCGGGGTGGACCTGGACCTGCCCGCCGGCAGCCTCTGCTCCATCCTGGGACCCAACGGCTCGGGCAAGACCACCCTGCTGCGCTGCCTGCTCGGGCAACACACCCCCAGCGCCGGCAGCATCCTGCTGGGCGGCCAGCCCATGCAGAGCCTCAGCGCCAAGCAGCAGGCGCGACAGCTGGCCTATGTGCCCCAGCTGCCCTCATCGGCCTTCGCGTTCACGGTGCGCGAGCTGGTGGCCATGGGCCGCTACGCCCACCAGGGCGCCCTGGGTCTGGCCAGCTCCGACGACCGCGACCGGGTGACGGACGCCCTCGCGCGCACCGGCACCCTGGCCTTCGCCGATCGCACCCTGGGCGAGCTGTCCGGAGGCGAGGCTCAGTGCGTGATGATCGCCCGCGCCCTGGCCCAGCAGCCCCAGGTGATGCTGCTGGACGAGCCCACCAGCCACCTGGACCTGCGCAACCAGCTGCTAATCTACCGCCTGGTCCGTCAGCTCACCCGCGAGCGGGGCATGGCGGCCTTGGTGGTGGGTCACGACATCAACCTGGCCGCCCGGCACAGCGACCAGCTGGTCCTGTTCCGCGAGGGCAGGGTCGCCGCCAGGGGCTGCCCCGACGACGTGCTGAAGGCTCCCCTGCTGCGGGACACCTACGGCGTCGAGGTGGACCTCTGGGAGGTGGGCGAGGGCCCGCCCCTGGTGCAAGCCCGGGAGCCCCTGGGATAAACCCGGCGGCGCCTCATGGGTGGGTGAGGTGGGCGGCGATCACCGCCGGAGGCGCCAGCCCAGCGCCCCGCTCCCACTCCTGCCGCGCCCAGCCCTGGGGCCCCTGCGCGTAGATCCAGACCCTACCGTCATCGCTGTTGTACAGCCAGAGGCGCTGCTGGTCGTCCCAGCCCCAGTAGACGTTGAACCGAGCCGGGAAGCCCTGGGGGTCCCGAAAGAGCAGGTGCCCGTCCGCGGCGAGGATCTCGGGGCGCCACCAGGAGGTGAAGTCTCTGCCCTCGATGTTCACGATGGGCACACGCACCAGGAGCCCGGAGCCCGGCGCGGGCAGGTCCTGCTGCTGACCTTCACGGCCAGCGCCGCGCGAGGCCACCCGAGACGAGACCGCGGGCTCCGCCTGGGCGGGCTCGGCCCCGCGTTCGCTGCAGGCGACGGCCAACAGGCACACCATGAGCAAGGTTCGGCGGTGGTCCACAAGCACCTCGGGGTTCTGCAGGGTCACGCTTTGATGGCGATGACCCCCGAGAACCCATGTATGTTAGGAGCCGCTCGGCGACCAAGCCTGCGCCCGGAGGAATCATGCGCGCTCTCCTGCTCCTCTCCCTCGCCCTGGCCATCGGCTGCGGGGACAAGTCCGACGACACCGGTGAGCCCGACGGCGACAGCGACGGCTACGGCCTGTCCGAGGACTGTGACGACACGGATCCGGACATCAACCCCGGGGCCGAAGAGCGCTGCAACGGCGTGGACGACAACTGCGACGGCGACATCGACGAAGAGGGCGCGGTCGGCAGCGACACCTTCTACGCCGACGCCGACGGCGACACCTACGGCGACGAGAACAACACCATCGAGATCTGCGAGCTGCCCGACGGCTACGTGGCGGCTCCCTACGACTGCGACGACAGCCGCGCCGACGTCCACCCCACGGCCGAGGAGCTGTGCGACGGCGCCGACAACGACTGCGACGGCGACATCGACGAAGACGCCAGCGACGCGACCACCTGGTACGCCGACGTCGACGGCGACGGCTACGGGGACGACGACTCCAGCGTCGAGGCCTGCGACCAGCCCGACAACCACGTCGACAACGCCGACGACTGCGACGACGGCGACGCCGGGCGCAGCCCCGACGTCGATGAGCTGTGCGACGACATCGACAACAACTGCGACGGCCACATCGACGAGGAGACCGCCACCGACGCCCTGACCTGGTACGGCGACGGCGACGGTGACGGCTTCGGCAACGCTGCGTTCACCACCGCCGCCTGCACCCAGCCCTCCGGCCACGTCGACAACGCCGACGACTGCGACGACAGCGACGCCGCGGTCAACCCTGCCGCTGACGAGCTGTGCGACTTCGTCGACAACGACTGCAACGGCGTCGCAGACGAGGCCGGCGCCATCGACGCCCCCACCTGGTACGCCGACGACGACGGAGATGGCTTCGGCGACCCCGACGCCACCACCCTGGCCTGCAGTCAGCCCACCGGCGACGTCAGCAACAGCGACGACTGCGACGACAGCGACAGCGCCATCAACCCCCGGGCGCGCGAGATCTGCGACGGCGCCGACAACGACTGCGACGGCGTCGTGGACGCCGAGGGCCTGGTCACCCTGGACGGCGCCACCAACTACGGGTCCATCAACCTGGCGGTGCGGGCGGCGTCCAGTGGCAGCACGGTGGTGGTCTGCGACGGCACCTACGTGGAGAACGTGGAGATCGACACGGACCTGACCCTCGAGTCCCTCAACGGCTCCGGCTCCGTCACCATCGACGGCGACGGCAACGGCGCCTGCATCTACCTCCGGCTGGGCACCGTCTCCATCACCGGCTTCACCCTGACCGACGGCACCGGCGAGCCCCACCCGGTGAACACCACCGCCACCACCGGCGGTGGCATCACCATCCTTGGAGCCGACCCGGCCACCCTGGACGACATCGTCTTCCGCGCCAACGAGGCCGACTTCGGCGCGGGCCTGTTCGGCAACGAGGGCTGCGTGGTCACGCTGTCCAACAGCAGCTTCGACCTCAACACCGCCGAGACCTCGGGCGGCGCGGCCTACCTGTGGGGCTGCACCACCAGCTTCGACAACGTGGTCACCGAGGACAACTACGCCGCCTGGGGCGGCGGCATCTACGTCGACGAAGGCACCCTCGACCTCGACCAGTGTACCTTCGATGACAACTACGCCACGGACTGGGGCGGCGGCATCTACGCCGGCGAGGGATCCGCTATCACGGCCAGCGCCGACACCCTGGTCACCGGCAACACCGCCGCAGACTGGGGCGGCGGCCTGATGATGGACACCGGCTCTACCTGGTCCGGCGGTGAGATCTACGGCAACGACGCCGACCTGGGCGGCGGCTTCTTCTCCTACACCGACGGCACGGCCGACAACGCCATCGAGGACCTGATCTGCGAGGCCAACGACGCCGACACCTCGGGGGGCTGCGGCTACATCTACGGCCAGCTCACCATCACCAGCTCGGAGATCCTCGACAACGGTGCCTACTGGGGCGGCGGGCTCTTCCTCGAGGACTCCAGCACCTACGTGATCAACTCCGCCGTCGAAGAGAACATCGTCAACTACAACGGCGGCGGCGCATACATCTACGACGGCAGCGCGCTGTGGTCCGTCAGCTCCGACTGGGGCACGGGCAGCACCGACAACGACCCCGACGACGTCTACGTCGATGGCGGCAGCAACGCCTACAACGCCTACGCCACCGGCGAGACCTTCTCCTGCTCCGACACCCTGGGCACCTGCATCTAAGAGCCCGGCTGGTCGGCGGCGCCGTCCATCGAGGGGTGCGGCGCCGCTGCTGCGTCATACCGGCTGACGCAGATTCGGCTCGGATGATCGCCGAGAAGAGCGACCCGCT
>CALDOK010000358.1 GCA_937912125.1 uncultured Pseudomonadota bacterium | reverse complement strand
CAGAGGCTCCACCCCAGCCCTTCCTGGCCCCCGAGCCCGAGCCGCAGCCGGCCCCCGCCCCCCCCATCCTGCGGGGCACCACCATCCCCGGGTTGAACCCCCTGGGGGGCGCGCGAGACGCCGGCTGTGACACCAAGCCGGTCGAGCCCCAGGAGGACGAGGGCTGCGCCAAGCCTCCCCCCCCCGCCGGGGGATAGTCGCCTTGAGCCCCACCCGCCGCCTGCTCTACGGCCTGCTGGTCACCGCCTTGGCGCTGACGGGGATGGAGCTCGCCCTGCGGGCGAGCGGCCTTGTGGACCAGGAGCTGCTGCTCTCGCCCTTGCTCTTCCAGCAGATCGACTACGCCCCCGCCCCCATGGCGAAGCTGGACGGTCGGGTGCAGTGGCACGACGGCCAGTTGTTCGCTGCCGAGCCTCCGGGGCTGCGGGTCATCACCCTGGGGGGCTCAGCCACGGCCGGCGACGGCGTCACCGCCTTCGGGTCCTTCTCCCACCAGCTGCAGCGGCTCCTGGTGCGGGCCCAACCGGAGCGCCCCGCCGAGGTGATCAACATGGGGCGCGGGGGCATGGGCAGCCGCCAGGTGGCGCAGCTGCTCGACCAGGGCCTGGCCTCCCTCCACCCCCAGCTGGCGGTGATCTACGCGGGAAACAACGAGTTCCACGAGCTGCGGGCCCTGGCCTACGCCTCACCAGCCTACGGCGCGAACCTGGAGCGCACCCGCCGCCGCCTGCACGGCCTGCACCTGTACCGCGCCCTGCAGCGCGCCCTGGGCCGCGACGAGCTGGAGCCCTTCGCGCCCATGGGCCGGAACCTGCCCGCGGTGCACGAGCTCCCCACCACCGTGGGCGCCGACGATCGGGCCCTGGCTGCCCAGCTGTACCGGGAGAACCTCACCGCCATGGCCCGCAGCGCCCGCCAGGCGGGGGTACCCCTGATCCTGGCCACCGTGGCCGACAACCGCGCGGGCTGGGTGGACGCACCTCCATCGCGTCAGCTCACTCAGGTCGAAGAGAGGCTGCTGGCTGAGCTGGACGGCCTGCGGGCCTCCCGCGACCCCCAGGCGGTGCTGGCCCTGGCCGAGCGGGCCTGGCCCGAGCTCCACGATGAGCGCTCCTTCTACCGCATGGGCAGGGCCCTGCTGGAGCTGGGGCAGCTCGACACCGCGCGCCGCTTCCTGGACCAGTCCGAGCTGGTCATGGCTCGACCCAACCGCTCCAACATGGAGCTGCGCCAGGTGGTGCGCGAGGTGGCCGAGGCCCAAGACATCCCACTCTGCGAGGTCGCGGACGAGCTGGATCGGCTCTCCAGCGCCGGCGTCGCCGGCAACGACTTGTTCGTGGACGCCTGCCACCCCAGCCCCGAAGGCCACGCCCACATCGCCGCCCTGCTGGGGCGCTGCGCCGAGCGGGCCGGCTTGTGGCCCAGCGCGGCCTGGGAGGAGCCCCTGTCGGTGGACCCGTGGCGGCTCGATCACCACGCCGGCCGGCTGGGGGAGCCCGAGGATCCGGACGCCCTCTCCGAGCCGGCGCTGGCCCACGCGCTGCGCGGCCACCAGGCCTTCAGCGCCAGGGACTTCGACGGCGCCTTCTCCCACTACGCCCAGGCCCTCGAGGCCGGTGGCCCCCAGGCCGCGCTGCTCACCGACCAGGCCCTGGTTCGCTGGCGCCAGGGGCGCACGGCCGAGCTCGAGGCGCTCATGGGCCAGGCCGTGGCGGCCGCGCCGGAAGATCCCGAGATCGTGAACTGGAAGGCCCTGCTCACGCGTTGAAGCCACCTCTTCCTCCCCACCACGGCGCGCCTGGTTACAACGCAGCCGCCCCGACCCGGGTGTCCTGTGCCAGCACCACCCCCCTCCCCGTCCCGTGTGATCCGCAGCGCCCTGGCCCTGGGCCTGGCGGCAGGCGGACTCGAGATCGCCCTGCGCGCCGAGCCGCGCCTGGGCATGGGCCTGAGCGAGCGCCTGGCGTGGCTTGGCGTGGCGGTGTTGCTGTCCACCGCCCTCACCGTCGGCGCCGCCGGGTTGCTGCTGGTGGTGCGGCGCTTCGTCGCCCGGACGCCCGCCATGGGCCTGACGGCTGCGGCCTTGGTGTTCGTGCATGCCGCCCTGTACTGGCGCTTCGACCTGCACGTCAACGCCTTCACCCGGGATCCCGTCTTGCTGGGTGGGTTGGCGTGCATCGCCGCAGGCAGCCTGGCGCTGGGTTGGCTGGCTGAGCGGCCGCTGCGCGCCCTGGGTGGCCGCTTCGAGCTGGGCTGCCTGGTCCTGGCCCTGGTCTCCGCCGGGGTGGGCCTGGTCCTGGGCCAACCGCCAGGCGCTCCCAGTCAGCCCGCGGTCAGCGGCCCCAACGTGCTGCTGATCACCCTCGACACCGTGCGATCCGACGCCCTGGAGCCCTATGGGGGCCCGGTGGCCACCCCCACCATCGCGCAGCTGGCTCGCCAGGGTGTGCTCTTCGAGCAGGCCATCGCCACCGCGCCGCTGACCGAGGCCAGCCACCTGGCCATGCTCACCGGGCTCGAGCCCACCCACTCGGGCATCGTCACCAACGGCACCGCCTTCGGTGCTCAGCCGGCCCTGATCTCCCACGCCTTCCAGCAGGCAGGCTACGCCACGGGCGGCTTCGTGGCGGGCTTTCCCCTGCACGGACGCTGGGGATGGACCCAGGGCTTCGACGTCTACGACGACGACTTCGGCGTCATGCCAGGCCTTCACCGCCTGGCCATCGTCAAGGCCTGGGACCAGCTGACCCTGCCCGCCCGCACCCTGCGCGAGCGCCGCGGCGACGGCGTCATCGCCCGCAGCACCCAGTGGCTCGACGGCGTCCAGGGCGGCCCCTGGTTCGCCTGGGTCCACCTGTTCGATCCCCACGGCCCCTACGAGGCGCCGGCGCCCTTCGACATGAAGCAGGCCCCGCCCCGCGACGGCGAGCCCCTGGATCTGCCGCCCTACTGGCCCCCCGCCCTGCGCAGCGTCACCAGCACCGACTGGCTCACCGAGGCGTACCACGCAGAGATCCGCTACACCGACCACCTGCTGGGCCAGCTGATGGCACGGCTCGAGGCCGACGGCTCCCTGGACCACACCGTGGTGCTGCTGGTGGCCGACCACGGCGAGAGCCTCACCGAACACGACTACCTGTACGACCACGGCGACAACCTCTACGACCCCTCCCTGCGGGTGCCCCTGATCCTGCGCCTGCCCGGCCAGGACAGCGCCGGCCTCGAGATCCCCTGCCAGGTCTCCACCGTCAGCGTCGCGGCCACCCTGCTCGAGGCGGCGGGCCTGCCTGCGGGGCAGCACGACCGCGACGGCGCCTCCCTGCTGCCCATGATCCACAGCGACGGCGCCTGCCAGCCCACCGACGCCTACGCCACCACCGTGGCGGGACGCCTGATGGACGATCCTCCCCTGGATCACGCCCTGCGCGGCCGCGATCGCAAGCTCATCGCCCACCAGGACGGCAGCGCCGAGCTGTACCACCTCGGCATCGACCCCGGCGAGTCCCACGACCTGGCCGCCGAGCAGGCAGCAGAAGCCGCCGCCCTGCACAGCGTGCTAGCAGGCCACCTCGAGGGCCGGGCCGAGATCAAGGCCGCGTCCCAGGATCAGGGCACCCAGGACGCCCTCAGGGCCCTGGGCTACATCGAGTGAGCGAGGCCCCCATGAGCGCTGAAGCCCCCGATCGCACCTGGCTGAAGGTTCCCCTGCTGGCCGTGGGCCTGGGCCTGCTGGCCGGCGCCCTCGAGGGCATGGCCATCGCCTCCACCATCCGCCTGCAGCTGTCCTGGGTGGAAGCCTTCCTGCTCATGCTGTGCACCCTGGTGGCCGGCGCCCTCGTGGCGGTGGGCGCGGGAATCCCTGCGGGGATCATGACACAGCTGGGCTGGACCAAGCGCGCCGCCTCCCATCGGCAGGCCCTGGGCCTGGGCATCGTCGGCTTCGTGCTGGCGGCCTGGTACTTCTGGCCCATGGGCTGGGGGCTGGTGCAGCAGCAGCGCCTGGCCGGAGGCCTGGCCGGCTTCGCGGTGCCCATCGGCTTCTTCGGCACCGTGATGTTCAACGCCCGCCACTGGCTGCGCAAGGTCGAGATCGGCTGGGAGCCGCGGGTGGGCTGGCTGCCCATCAGCCTGGGGGTCGCCCTGCTGCTGGCGGTGGCCGACGCCTCGTGGCTGGTGCGCGCCATCGGCGAGACCGAGGGTGGGGCCTTGGCCGACGACAAGAACGTCCTGATCGTCACCATCGACACCCTGCGCCGGGACCACGTCTCGGCCTACGGCGAGCCCGAGGCCGTGCCCACGCCCAACTTCGACGCCTTCGCCGACCAGGGCGTGCTGTACACCGACGCGGTCACCCCCCTGCCCGAGACCGGGCCGTCCCACGCCTCGCTCTTCACCTCGCTGCACCCTTCCACCCACGGCGTGATCTCCAACGGCCACACCCTGCACCCCGGCTTCACCACCATCGCCGAGCGCCTGGCCACCGAAGGCTACGCCACGGCGGCGTTCGTCAGCTCCTTCGCGGTCGACTCCCGCACCGGGCTCGATCAGGGCTTCCAGATCTACGACGACGACTTCATGCCCTCGGTGCACGGCGTCAGCGAGATCCGGCTGGTGGGGCTCCTGCAGCGGGTGATCATGCGCTTCGGCGATCCCCTGCGCTTCCCCTTCCTGCTCGAGCGCGCTGCCGACACCACCAACGGCCGCGCCATCCCCTGGCTGCAGGAGCGCGGAGATCGCCCCTTCTTCTGCTGGGTGCACTACTTCGAGCCCCACGCCCCCTACGAGATCCATGCCGACGCCACCAGCGACGGCGAGCCGCCACCCACCATCGACCACCGGTGGATCCTGGCCCATGAGCAGGGCTTCGAGTACACCCCCGAGGTGATCGAGCAGCTGCGGGCCCTGTACGGCCACGAGGTCAGCTGGGTGGATCAGCGCCTGGGAGATCTGCTGGCCGCCCTGGATGCCGCCGGCCACGCCGAGGACACCCTGGTCATCGTCACCGCCGACCACGGCGAGATGCTGGGCGAGCACGACTACCACTTCAACCACCACAGCATCTACGATGAGGCCGTGCGCATCCCGCTGGCCATCCGCGCGCCGGGGCTGCGGGCCGGGCTCCACGAGGTGGACGCCCAGGTGCGGGTCATGGACATCCCCCCCACCGTGCTGGACTACCTGCGGCTCGACCCCATGGAGCCCACCGAGGGTCGCGAGCTGCTGGGCTACGCCGAGAAGGTGCGCCACGCCTCGCTGCCCACCACCCTGGTGGGCCGCAAGACTGGCGCCCTGGACCGCGGCGCCTTGCTGGGTTTTCGTACCGGGCGGCCCCATGAGCAAGAGGGGCGCCCCCTCAAGTACATCTGGGACCTGGACGAGCAGCGGGAGCAGCTCTTCGACCTGGTGGGGGACCCCGACGAGCTGAACGACATCGCCGCGGAGCACCCCGATCTGGTGGTCCAGGCCCGCGGGGTGGTCACCCCCGACGCCGACCGGCTGAAGCTCGAGCCCATGCAAGTGGATCGGGCCACCGAACAGGGGCTCCGGGCCCTGGGCTACATGGACTGATGCCCCACCCTGGCGAGCGCTGGACCCACCTGCTGGACCGGGGAAGCCCCGGCCTGCGCCTGGCGCTGATCTTCGCGGTGCTGGTGATCCTGTGGGCCCCTGACGCCCTGCTGGGGCTCGACACCTACTGGCACCACGATCTGCGCACCCACCACTACCCCTGGCGCATGTGGGCCGCCGCCACCTGGCTGAGCGGCGAGCTGCCCCTGTGGGCCGCGGGCGCCGCCAACGGCTACCCCCTGCTGGCCGACGGCCAGACCGGCGTGCTCTACCCACCCACCATGCTGCTGTTCGCGCTGCTTCCCGGGCCGCTGGCCATGGCCTGGTCTGTGCTGCTGCACCACTGGTGGGCCGGGCTGGGCGCCGCTCTGCTGGCACGGGCCCTGGGTCGCTCCGGCCCCGCGGCGCTGCTGGCGGGCGTGGCCTGGACCTTCGGCGGCTTCCTGGTCACCCACACCCTGTACCTGGGCATGCAGCATGCCCTGGCCTGGCTCCCCTTCACGCTGCTGGCGGTGGTCCAGGCCACCCGCGGGCTCCAGGGCGAGCCCCCCGGCACCCCGCGCAGGTGGTGGGCAGCAGCCGGGCTGGGCCTGGCGCTGATGGTGCTCGCCGGCCACATCCAGGCCGCCGTGTTCTCCTGGCTGCTGGTGGGCATGGTGCTGCTCTGGCGCCTCTGGCCCTGCCGCCGGGCTCCCCGCGGCGCGCTCCGCCCCCTCGCGGCCTTCACCGCGGCGGCGCTCGGGGCGATGGCCCTGGCGTCCCCACAGCTGGCCGCCTCCATGGAGCTGTCTCGCTTCTCCATGCGCGGCGGCGGTGTGGCGGCGGCCTTCGCGGGCATCGGCAGCCTGCCCCCGTGGGAGCTGATCAACGGCGTCTTGCCGCGCTTCTTCGGCTTCGACCGGCCCGCCGACATCGCCTTGAGCTACCACCACCGGGGCACCGGCTACTGGGGAATGGGCGAGAACCACTGGGAGATGGCCTTCTACCTCGGCATCCCCGTGGTGGTGCTGGCGTCCTGGGCCCTGTGGCGCCGACGCGAGCGCTTCTGGTGGGCCGTGGCGGCCCTGGCCGTGCTGCTGATGCTGGGCCGCTTCACCCCGGTGTGGGGGCTGTTCCGCCTGCTGCCGGGGATGGGCTTCTTCCGCTTCCCGGTGCGCTTCGCCATCTGGCTGGTCCTGGCGGCGGCCATGCTGGCCTCCTCCGGGCTCGACGACGTGATCGAGGTCGCTGGCCACGAGCCGGGACGCATCAAGCGCTGGCTCGGCGCGGTCACCCTGGTGGCCCTGCTGGGCTTCGGCGGCCTGAGCGCCATCAACCTGGGGCTGCAGCTGGGCGAGCCCGTGGCGCGGGCCACACTGAGCTCCCACTTCATGGCCCAGACCCAGCTCCCCCCGCCCCCCGACGACCTGGGGCCCCTCGAGCAGGCCGCCATGCCCGCGGGCGAGCCTGAAGACCCGGCCCTGGTGCCCGCCAAGGTCGAGCGCATCCTCACCAGCCTCGAGAGCGCCACCTCCCCCACCTCCAGCCAGGTGCTCTGGCCCCTGCTCCAGGTGGCCCTGGTGCTGGGGGGCGTGGCGCTGGTGCGCCGTCGCCGCCTCTCCGGCTACGGGCTGGGCATGGGGATGGTGGCGCTGTTGCTGGTGGACCTGCACAGCTTCGGAGGCGACTACCACCCCCGGGTGTCCAACAGCTACGCCGAAGCACGGCCCAGCGCGCTGCAGCTCATGGACTCCGACCACGACCGCTACCGGGTCAGCACCCTGGACCGCCAGGTGGACACCAGGCTCGACACCGAGGCCGCCAGCGCCAGCCTGGGGCTGCTGTGGGGGCTGCAGGACGTGATCATCACCAGCCCGCTGCTGCTGGTGCGCAACGAGCTGGTGCTGGGCCTGGTGGGCCTGGACCTGGGTGCCACCAAGGGAGAGCAGAAGGTCCAGGCCTTGCTCGAGCACCTGCCCGTGGCCAGCTTCCTGGGCCTCCGCTACCTGCTGACCACCCACGATCTGCAGGATCCTCGCCTGCTTCCGGTCCGGGGGGGGCCGGTCAAGCTCTACCGCAACCTCACGGCCCAGCCCCTGGCCACCGTGGTGGGCTGCGCCATCGTGGCCGCCAGCCCCGAGGAGGCCTGGGCCGCGGTGCAGGGGCTGCACCCCTCCTACCAGGCCGTGGTGGAGCCGGTCCCCAGCAGCGTCTTGGACCCAGCGCTCACCACCTGCACCCACGCCGCCGTCCCGGGGACCGTGGAGATCCTCGAGCACAGGGCGCGCTCCTGGCAGCTCCAGGCCGAGCTGGAGCGCCCCGCCCTGCTGGTGCTGGCCGAGACGCACTACCCAGGCTGGCTGGCCACCGTGGACGGGCAGGAGGTGCCCATCCACGCCACCAACATGGCCTTCCGGGGCATCGAGCTGGGCCCCGGCTCGCACCGGGTCGCCTTCCGCTACCAGCCTGGCTGGCTCTCCCCCACCCTGCTGGCGGCGGCGCTGGCCCTGCTGCTGGGCCTGTGCACCTTGCTGTGGCCCGCCAGGCGGCGCGTCACGGCGCCCTGATGGCCCTGCGGGGCATCCCCAGCCACACCAACACCGCCGCCGCGAAGACCGACACCGGCACGGCCACCATCACGGCGAAGACCGCCACCAGGAAGGCCAGCACCTTCTCGATGATGTCCCAGGGCATGCTCCAGCCGCTGCCGCCGCGCACCAGGGCGTAGCCGTTGGCGTCGTGCATCTCCTGCAGGGCGGCCTGGTAGGCGCTCAGCTCGTGGGGCTGGACCCTGTCGCGCAGCACCCGCAGGTGGTAGGCCAGGTGCATGGCGCCGTCGGTAGGGCTGCTGGTGGCGGTGAACTCGAACCAAGGCGAGAGCACCTCGGCCTCGACCTCCTCGAGCTCCCAGTCGGGATCCGTGTGGATGGTGATGTGCTCGTGCTCGTCCAGGCCCAGGGGGAGCGCCAGGGGCTGGCTGCGGGCGCCGGCCACGCTGGGGAGCCAGTCGAAGATGGCGGCTGGCGGCAGCCAGAGCTCATCCTGTTCGTCGTCCAGGGGCAACCAGCCGTCGGTCATGCGATAGCGCTCGCCGATCTCCAGGATGTTCTCCTCGCGATCGTCACGGATGGTGATGGCGGCCTCGGGGGAGACAGGGGAGCCCAGCTGAGCGTAGTGGTCGATGAAGTCTTCCTGCAGCCGCGCCAGGCTGATGTTGGCCAGGATCCGTCGGATCTCCTCGGCCCGCTGCCCCTCGAAGTGGGTCTGGACCACCAGCGACGGCTGGTCGGGATCGTCGGTGAAGTCGTAGATGTGCCGCACGGTGGCACGCCCCTGGGGGAGCGCGGGCAGGGGCACCTCGCTCAAGGCGGTGGTGTCGGGCAGCACGGCCAGGGCCCGCCCGAATGCCGGGATCCAGGTCTGGGTCACGGGCCCGCCCTGGTCGCTCTCGGTAGGGTCGATCCACACCTGCCGGCCGTTGACCACCGCCACGGCGATCACGTGGTCGAAGACGGTGGGGGACGGCAGCAGATCTGCGATGCCGGCGCCCTGGCCACGGCTGACCAGGGCCGGCCAGGCCAGCACCCCGCGGGCGCGCAGCAGGCTGACCAGGAGCAAGGTCTTGTCCTTGCAGTCGCCGTAGCGGCGCTGGAGCACGGTGGGGGGAGGCTGGGGGATGTGGGAGGCGTTGCCCAGCTCGAGGCCGAAGTATCGAACCTCGTCCTGGACCCAGCGGGCCGCGGCGGTGAGGAAGGCATCAGGCTCACCCGTCTGGGCCCAGAGCTGGTCGGCCAGGGCCTGGACAGAGGGGTCGGCGGGGCTGGGCGCGGCGTAGACCTGGGAGGCCCAGGCGGCCACGTCCGACCAGCCGCCGAAGTCCGCGGCCTGGACCCACGGGTAGGGGTCGAAGTCGATGGGGAGCTCGTACTCCTCCTGGATCGCCAGCTGGTGCCGCAGGTCCCAGCGGGCTTCCTGCCAGCCCTGATCCAGGCTGCGTAGCTGAGGGGGCTGCACCCCCAGGCTCTGGACCTGGATCTGGCGATCGCTGGACCACAGCAGGCGCAGCTGACGCTGCTCGGCGGGCACGCCCCAGGCCATGGGCCAGGCCTCGCTGTAGTGCCCGTCGAAGACCGGATCGAGCCCATCGACGGACCAGGCCATGTCCACCACGTCTCCCACCCGAATGTCGGGCATCACGACCACCAGCTTGCGGGTGCCGTCGAAGATGTGCTGCCACAGCGAGGCTTCCTCGCGGATCACCGTAGCGTGGGCGCCCTCGAACCGATCCTGCCAGGCGTTGTTGCGCCACACCCGCAGCTCGTGCAGCTCCACCCGGGCCCAGGCGGGGTCGAAGACCACCTCCATGCGGGACATCAGATCGAGGCCCTCGCGGGTGACGATGCGGTAGGTGGTGTGGGCGTAGCGCTCGACCTCCTGGGGGCCCACGCGCACCTGGTCGTCCACCCGCAGGTACTGGACCGACTCGCGGGCCATGCCTTGGGGGACGGGCGAGGACAGCGGCGGATCACCGAGCTCCACCCAGTCGGGGGGCGGCCCCAGGCTGATGTGGGGATCGTCGAGATCCCAGGCGAAGGCTGGGACCGAGAGCGCAGCGGCGAGGGCCAGGGAGGCGAGCATGCTCCCAGCCTATCCTCGAAGCCGCTTCAGGGCTGGGAACCGGGCTCGGCTTCGGGGGGACCGAGGGCTGCCCGCACCACGGGGAGCATGGCGTCCACCACGCGCAGGTGGCCAAGGACGTTGATGTGGACAGGGTCTTCGTCGGTACGACGGAACTCCGCGCGGGGTGGGGACAGCTCCACGGCGCGGATGTCCACTCCAGAGCGCTGGGCCAGTTCGCCCACCCGAGAGTCCAGATCGAGGCGAGAGTCGTCCAGTGGCGGCAGGTAGAAGACGCTCAGGGCGCCGGGTTGATCGTCCATACGCCGCAGGGCCTCGTCCACCCCGAAGGCGTCGCGCAGGCGCACCTCGATCTCCCCAGCCCGATCCGGCATGGCCAGGGCCAGCCGCCAGAGCGTGAAGCGGTAGGCCTCCGAGCTCGCGTACAGGGGGTACCAGTACAGCGAGGGCAGCACCATGCGATGGGGCACCGCCCGGTAGAACACGTAGGCATCGCCGCGATCCACCCGCACCCGAGGCGAGAGCTCGCTCAGATCGTTCTCGCACAGCAGCGCCACAACCATTGCCGGCTCGAGGCGGGGCTGCAGCGCATCGAGCAGCTTGCTCAGATCCCGTGGATGGTAGCCGTTCTCGGCCGCCACGCACACCTGCACGGCGGGGCCCAGGCGCTTGCTGAGCAGCCGGGGCCAGGTGTGCTCCGACAGGTCGCCCGCCCGTGGGCCGTCCCCCGTCGTCATAGTCTGGCGGGTGGTGCTGTCGCCCATGGCCAGGATGCTGGGGCCCTCGAAGTCGAAGTCACAGAAGCCCCAGCGGCTGTGGAAGCCCCCGGACTCCAGGCGGAAGTCGTCGGGCAGGTAGTCCACATTCAGGGCCTCGACGGCCTCGAGCCAGCCCTCGGCGCCGCCCTGGTGCCAGGTCTCGCCCAGGCTCTTCCCCGCAGCCACCGCGATGGACTCGTGCTGGAGCTGGTCCAGGTCCATCACCCGCGCCGAGATCTCCACAGCGGCGAGCAGGGCCACCAGGGTCAAGGGCGGGACGATGAGGGTGCGACGACGCATCCTGCGAGTCCTAACCCGTGGCGTCGGGTCGGACGGGGATCCGCGAGGAGGCATCAGGCCTGTTGGCGAAGGCAAGCCGGCGGGGGAGCATGTTAACAAGCAGCCCATGCAGCGCGCTCCCCTCACCGTCACCCAGCTCACCCACGCCCTCTCCGATCTCGTCCACGAGAACTTCGGCCTGGTGCAGGTCGAAGGCGAGGTGGGCCGCATCACCTTCGCCCGCTCCGGCCACTGGTACCTGAGCCTCAAGGACGACGGTGCGGTGCTCGACGCCGCCGTGTTCCGAGGGGCCAACAGCCGCATGTCCTGGCGCCCTCAGGAGGGCGACCGGGTGGTGGCCACCGGCGAGCTGTCCATCTACGCACCCCGGGGCAGCTACAGCCTCATCGTGCGCAGGCTCGAGCGGGCTGGCGTAGGCGACCTGCTGGCCCGGCTGGAAGCCCTGAAGGGGGCCCTGGCCGCCGAGGGGCTGTTCGCTCCCGAGCGCAAGCGCCCCCTGCCCGCGGTACCCCGCGCCGTCGGCGTGGTCACCTCGCCCACGGGCGCGGCCCTGCAGGACATCCTGAGGGTGCTGGACGAGCGCTGGCCGGGGCTGCCCGTCTACATCGCTCCGTGCATGGTCCAGGGGGCCGGCGCCGCCCAGCAGATCGCGGCGGCCCTGCGCCTGGTCGAGGCCCACGGCAAGGCCGACGTGATCATCGTGGGGCGTGGCGGAGGATCCGCCGAGGACCTGTGGGCCTTCAACGAAGAGCCCGTGGTCCGTGCGGTGGCCGCCTGCGCCATCCCTGTGGTCTCCGCGGTGGGCCACGAGACCGACACCTCCCTGTGCGATCTGGCGGCCGACGTTCGCGCCGCCACCCCCTCCCACGCCGCGGAGCTGGTGGTCCCCGAGCGCGACGCCCTGCTGGAGATCGTCGATGGCCTGGCCGCACGCCTGGAGCTGGCCGTCGCCCGCCAGGTGCAGCGCAGGCGCGACCGCCTCGCTGGCATCAAGCTCCGCGACCCCCGGCGCCGTGTCACCGAGGCCCGGCTGCGAGCCGACGACCTGGACGCCCGCCTGCGACGCGCCGTGGCCCTGCGGGTCGAGCGCTCCCGCCGCGCCGCCGAGCTGCACGCCGCCCGCCTGAGCGCCCTCTCGCCCCTGGCCGTGCTCGAGCGGGGCTACGCCATCGCCCTGCGCGACGGCCACGCCGTGCGCGATTCCGCCGATCTGATCCCCGGCGAAGGCCTCGAGCTGCGCCTGGCGCGAGGCTCCGCCCGGGTCAGGGTGGAGAGCGCAAAGGCCCAGGGATAGGCCAGGCGCGCCCCCTCCGACCCCGCGCTGCCGATGCCGTTTCCCTTCCAAGCCGTGCTCGTGCTGGGCAAAGCCATGGGCCGCGAGCCACAGCGGGCCGATCGTGAGCTGCGCGCCCGCGCCGCCGCCGCCGCCGCCTCCCAGCGCGCCGGTGCCCACATGGTCCTGTCCCTCGAGGCTCGCCTGCGCGGCCAGGAACGCGCGGGCAGCGCCGTGGTCGCGGACCACCTCTCGACCCTCGGAGTCCCGGCAGGGCGCATGGTGCTCAGGGAGATCTCCCGCTCCACCCGAGACGAGGCCCTGCACGCCGCGTCCGTTCAGCAGGAGCTCGGCCTGGGCCCCCTGCTGGTGGTCACCTCGTCCTACCACGTGCCGCGGGCCCGGCAGGTCTTCGGAGAGGTCCTGGGTGCCCAGCGCGCCACGGTCCACGGCACCATGGCGCTGTATTCCCTGGCCAACGCCACCGAGCGACAGTGGATCCTGGCGGGCGAACCCAGCCATGACACCCTGTGCAGGGAGGCGCGCGTGGAGCGTGGGCTCCAGGCCGCCGAGGCCAGCATCGCGCTGCTACCCGCGGGCCTTCGCTGGCGGCTCGAGTCCTGGGCCGGCTTCCTGTGGCGCGGCTGACCGAAAAGTGTGGGCAGGCCGCGGGCCTGTGGGCTAGTCTCCGGCGATGTCTTCTCCCCCAGCCCTGCCTGGCAGCTATCTGGTGCTCGAGACCACCGGCGCCTGCAACCTGGCCTGCGTCCACTGCGACCGATCCAGCATCCCTCCGGTCGGCGGTGACGAGCATGCCCACGGCGGACCGTACCTGGATCTGGACCTCGCCCAGCGCCTCATGGCCGATCTGGGTGCCTTCGGTGCCCACTTCGACACCCTGATCCTCTTCTGGCTGGGCGACCCCCTGCTGCATCCACACTTCACCCAGCTCTACCCCATGCTGCTTCGGTCCAACGTCGACTCGGCACAGCCATGCGGGGACAGGGCGGTGGGCACCTTCGGAAAGATCGAGCTGCACACCAACGCCGTGGCGCTCACTCCCGCCCTCGCCCGCGTCGCCCTGAACCAGGCCCAGACGCCCCAGGTGTGGCACCTCACCATGGACGCGGTCCACCGGCACACCTACCGACACATCAAGGGTCGGGACCACTTCGCACAGGTCGAAGCCAACGTGGAGCGCCTGATCGCCATGAAGGGCCAGACCGGCGCCACCTGGCCCCGCATCGTGCTCCAGTTCATCGTGAGCGATCGCAACGCCGACGAGGCGGACCATTTCCGCGCCCGGTGGTCGCGGGTCCTGCACCGGGCGGGCTTACGGGTGCGCACCGCGGCGGGCAATGTCCCCAGTGGAGGAGGCGACGAAGCCGTCATCTTCCTGCGCCAGCTGGACTGCCCCACACCCGAAGAGCAGGCCAGGCAGAACCGTGTGTTTCGCACCGTGGCCGCGGGCATGGATCTCGAGCTTCCCAGCGAAGACGCCGCTCCTGAGCAGGTCCGAGCCCACAACCCGCGCCCCTGCAGCGGCTTCTGGAAGAGCCCCGTCGTGCGCTGGAATGGCGACGTCACCGTCTGCACCCGGGACGCCGGCCTGAACATGAGCCTAGGCAACTTGAGGCAGACCCCCTTCACCGAGCTCTGGTGGGGCCCGCAGGCCGAGGCCCGCCGCCTGCGGGTTGCGCGTGGTGACTACGGTGACTTGCCCCTGTGCGGCTCCTGCTTCATCCCCCGCTCCGCCAACTACACCGGCATCGAGCCCCTCGAGATCGAGCGCCACGCCCGCTGGGCGGCGACGCGCGGCCTGCGCGAGGAGTCCCCATGAGTCCCCTCGCCCCCCGCCTGCACCAGGCCGCCGAGCTTGCCCGCCTGCGGCCTGCCCCCGGCCCGCCGACACAGGTGCATGTATCGGTCACCGATCGCTGCAACCTGCCATGCGTACACTGCGCCATCCACCGCAAGAAGACCACCGACCTGCCCACCCGCACCTGGCTGCGCTTCTTCGACGACGTGGCCGGCTGGCTGGGCCCCCAGGTGGGCGTCAACTTCGCTGGCGGCGAGCCGCTGCTGCGCACCGACCTCGAGCAGCTCATCTCCCACGCGGTGTCCAAGGGCTTCACCACCACCTTCAACACAAACGGCTGGCTGCTCACCCCCCAGCGCGCCGCCAGCATCGCCGACACAGGGGTGTCCATCGTCTATGTTTCGCTCGACGGCATGGACCAGGAGCTGGTGGACCGCACCCGCAACCGCAAGGGTGCCTTTCGGCACGCGGTGGACGGCATCGACCGCCTGCGCGGGCTCGAGGGGCCGCAGGTCATCGTGGCCTGCATCCTTCATGGCCAGAACGCCCCGCAGATCCCCCGGCTGCTGGACTTCGTGCGGGAGCGTGGCCTGCAGCTGGTGATACAACCCCTGTATCAGACCTTCGACGAGCCCTACGATCCCAGCTGGCACCAGCGCTCCGAGCTGTGGCCCCGGGACCTCGGCGTCGTCGAGGCCGCCCTGGACCAGCTCATCGCGGTGCGCAAGGAGTGGGGCCCCGTGTGCAACCCCATCGCCCAGCTCGAGGGCATCCGGCAATACTTCCGGGCCCCAGCTGTACACAACGGGCTGGCGTGTCGCGCAGGCCACAGCGATCTGGCCGTAGACGCCCAGGGCAAGCTGCGCCTGTGCTTCATGATGGACCCCATCGGCGACATCACTCAGGGCAGCTCCACCGAGCGCTTCTGGACGCACCCCAGAGCGCTGCGGCGGCGCTGGCAGGTGGCGCACTGCACGCGGCCCTGCAACCTGCTGAACTGCAACTTCGAGGGGGTTGGGGAGCAGTAGGGGTGGTATGAGGCCTTCTACCTGTTTCCTTCTAATTGACACATCAGTCGATACATTTGTGATGGACACACAGAGGACACACGGGTATGGTGATGCCATCCCCGGAGGTGGCCATGCCCTCGATCAGTGTCCAGGACCTCGGAGACGGTCGCTACAAGGTCCGCTGGCGCGAACTGCTTCCTGGCGACACTGGCCTGCCTGAGCGAGGTGCCGACGGTCGCATCAAGCGCCGGGCGCGGTCGTTGGTGGTACACGGCAAGGCCAGCCGCGACGAAGCCGTCGCCCGCATCCGGCGTGCCCTGCTGGATGAGGGCGAGTTCCACCCAGCCACTGCGGCACCCGCCCCGACCCCACCAGCCAACCTCGAGCTCGCCGCGCTGGAGTGGCTCGACTGGAAGAAGACCCGCTGCAAGCCCAGCAGCGTCGTCTCCTACGCCAGCCACATGAAAGCTTTCTTCGAGATCGCGCGGCAGCTCGAGGCCATCCCAGCCCAAGCGCCAGTTGCCGCCACCGTGCTGTCGCGCGGGCTGGTCATCCAGTGCGTTCGCCACTGGCAGGGGCTCGGACGCTCCGAGTCGTGGGTCTACTCCGCCGCCCGATCCGTCGTCGACTTGTGGAGATGGGCTTCGGATGATCCCGACAGGTTCTACGGCATACCTTTGCCACCACGTGATGCCAAGGCGGTGCTGCCCCGCGGCCCGGTGTACGTGGCCCCTCCGGCCCCCACCATCGCCGAGATCGACGCCTGTCTTCGGCACCTGCCCCCCGAAGCTGAAGAGTCGCGTCGCATCGGCGTCACCATGCGGTTCACCGGGCTGCGCGTCTCCCAGGTGCTGGCACTCGGCCTGGCGGACGTGGACACCCAGGCCGCCACCGTCGTCGTTCGCACTGGCCGCACGCGCCGAGAAGAAGCCCTGGCGCGCACCATCCCGATCTCACCACACCTGGCCGCGGACATGGCCCGCTGGTTCGAGCATCGAGATGCCATCGGCCCCGCCTTTCCCCTGTGGGGGCGAACGAACTCTTCCCAGACAGCTGCATCTCGAAGCCAGGCTTTCCGTGCCGCGTGGTCCTCCGCCACCCAGGCCGGCGAAGCCCGCCGGGCTGTGTGGGATCCTCCCAACCGCAAGCTCGCCAGGCCACAGCACGGCTTCAGGGCAGCGTTCCAGGCGTTCATGCGCTCCAAGGGAGTGGGTGATGAGGTCACCGACGCGCTCGTCGGTCACGCTGGACGTTCGGTGCGCGAACGGCACTACGCAGGCCCCGAGTCTCTCTGGGGTCGCATGGTCGAAGCAGTGGCGTTGATCCAGCCCGTGGACTGGGTGGGGCCGAAGCACCGCGCCGGGGGCAAAGTCGTGGAGCTGGTGGGCCCACGCTAACGAAGGTGCGCTCAGCACGCGCCAGTCGTCGTAGTCATCAGCCATCACCATCAGACCATGACCTGGACGCGCACCTCCACGGTAGCTGGACGACGGGGCGTGGATCAAGCCCACTGGCTTCACATGGCCCCGTGTCCGGTGTCCGTTGCTCCCCGACGCCGGTGTCTGTTTCACAGCTCCAGTACCCCCCGGTCATCTAAGTCTGGGAGCCCTCCACAAGCGCCGGTGTCCGTTGGCATTCCACGCCGGTGTCCGCACTCGGACGATCGCCGGTGTCCGTGGGCAGTGCCCCCATTCGCGCCAGATCAAGACGACAGGGCGCACACCAGCGACCGCCAGGGCGAAGGTCCGCTCTATGGTCCAACCGCGCCGGACGGCCCCAGGGCATAAGGCGCCCGGAGTTCAAGTCCGCACCACACCAGGCGGCTGCCCGTTCCAGAGCACAAAGCGCGGCCACTCCAGCCGCCTACCTATCCAGGTGCGCGTCCCTCACCCTGCCCAGCACCTGCCGCCAAAATCCCCCTATCGCTTCTCCTCGTTCTCCTTCGGCGCCAGATTCAACCCTACAAGGAGTCCCACGGTACCTCCCGTGAGGATGCCCGCCCCGAAGCCATCCGCCCTCGCGGCCTCCTCTCTCGATGCCTGGGCCGCCTGGGCAGCGGCCTCAATGCACTCCCTCACGACCCGCGTCTCCGACGGCATGGGCAGTGTGCCACGGCCGGCGCTGCTTCCCTGGACCGTCCTCTTGCGACGCGTGTTCCCGGGCACTACGTCGCACCCCGACGGCAGGCGCCGTTTGTGGTCCCGCTCCTCGAGCCAACGCTTCGTGCGCTGATTCGGCCACTCGGGCTGGAGCGGCCGCACCTTGGCCGGTGCACGCCTGGGCACGTGGTGCCGCGCACCATCGATGTACCCTGGCGGCCTGAGCAGGTGTGTCCAGAACAGGGCCAGCCGGTCGCTTTGGCGTAGCCAGATCTCGGCGTCGATCAGCTTGGAGCTGTGGACCATGCCCACCACCACGGTGCCCCGCACCAGAGCCCGTGGTAGCCCCAGCTTGCGCGCCACATCCTGGTATAAGCGCCGAAGTCCCAGCGGGGTCCAGCGGTCATCGCGGGCTCCCTTGGCCTGCAAGCCCGCTCGGACAGCTGCACGCCGGAGTGAGCGGCCAAGACTGGTCCACGGCTGGCTCGGGTCGCGCGGGCTGCAGAACAGCAGAGCATCCTTCGGCATTCGAGCCAATCCGGGCAGGGCGCGTTTGACAAGCTGCCAGGCCCAGTCGGGGACGCGCACGGCTCGGCACGACTCGGCTTGTCCCCAGCCCCGGACCCCGCGGTGGTACACCCAGACCCACGCCTCGGAGGGATTCAGGTCACGCACCCGCAATGCCATGAGCTCACTCGGGAGCAGCCCGCAGCCCACGATCAGGGCGATGGCCATGGCCAGCATGGCGCCGGACACCTCGAGCAACTGACGGACATCGGGTGGCGTGGGCGTTGGTCGTGGGGCGGCCTTACGCGCTTGGGCTGGGCGCGGCCCTCCCCAGCTCTGCCTCACACGGGGCGCGCCCAGCGTGACCTGCGCCCGGTGCACGGCCTGTCGAAAGACCCGCATGTCGGCGCTCACCAGCCCTGAGGAGGCACCAGGTCCACGCTCGGCCTCGTACCAGCGCCTGGCCTCGAGCAGATCATCCTCGCCCAGCTCCGCGACGACCAGATGGCCCAGCAGCTCGGTGACCCGCCTCGCACCGCAACGCTTCTTCTTGATGCTGGTGTCCCTCGCACTCTTGGGGACCAGCAATCCCCCACCGCCCTCACGCAGGTACTCGCCAAGAGTGGTATCAGGAGACGCATCCGGCCAGGCATTACCCTCCACCAGCTCGTGCCAGTCCCGCGGGCGCTCCCGGATCAGGGGCGCCAGTCCCTCGATGGAGGTGTGGTCCATGCAACAGGGGTAGGCGTCTGCTCCATCACTGATGACGCGGAACTCAGAATCAGAAGTGGTCATTTGGCCTCCAGCTGGCGATCGAGCCACGGTTGAATGCGCCCTCTTTCGCGCGATGCACGAGCCATGAGCAGTCCGCAGACGTGGCAGAGAGGCGGTTGAAACATGCTACTGCTCCGCTCCACGTTCAGAACGACCGCCGCGCTCACGAGCCACACGGGCCTCCCTTCCCAAGTCCCGCACGATGCCTTGCCAGTCCACACCCGCTCCCTTTGGCTCCACGGCCCTTCGTTGTCGCGCTTGACCCTGGGAACGTGACGCACCTCTGGCCCGTTGGCCTGTAGATGCACGCCACTCACGCGCCTCGCTCCACCACCGCTCGAGAAGCTCAGCGTCGAAGCGGAAGTGAGAGCGCTCACTCCCATGCCCCACCGGGATCGGGGCCCCTGTCAGCTCGGCAGGTGCCATCCGGGCCAGCTCCCTGAGTTCGCGGACGGGTACTCCTAGGATGCCTGCCGCCTCCAACGGGCTCACCCACCGACGCGAACCTGCCTCATGCTGGCTGGGCTCAAGCCCAAGCTCGAGGGCGGCGACGACATCACTCCAGCGATACAGATCGTGGTCGATGAGCCGACCTGCGGGGGCGACAGAACATCGAACCCAGTCCCCTGCCCCCAGACCTACCGCGGGCAACAGCTCGACCACCTCGTCCGCCGTCAACAGTTCACCACCGCGGAGCGCCGCCCGGGCCAGCACTCGCTGAACAGCGCCGCCCGGTCGCCGATGGTGGTCGGCGAGTCGAACCAGGGGAGCGTTCATGGCCAGCGCGGCGGACATGACAGCATGATAGCTCGCGCGCGATTCTACTGCTACTTATTACGTTTTCGTACGGTCTTTACCGTACGCGACGACTGGAAAGCCGGTGCATTCTGTGCGCCTCCAGGCACCCGATGACCTGCCGAAGACCGCCGTGCTGGAGCAACTCGAGCTGGCTCTGACCTCGCCGGCCTCCGCCATCTCCCAGATGGGAATACCACGGCCCGCTCCATCATCCTCCGCAGGCGGGCGCTGCAGCAGCCGGCAGCAGGACAGCCAGACTCATGGCTGTTGACACGTCAATTCTACGCAGGGAGCCTAGCTGACCTATGCGCCATCCCCATTGGACACCGCCGCTCCCCTGCAGAGATCCAGGAAACCCCACGATCCCGTGAACCACCACCATGGAGGTTCCAAGCGGGTGGCGCCTGCGTATCCACGCAGCCAGTGCTGATATTCTCACAGTGATAGCCAAGGGGTTTAGAATGCACTCGGTTCCGTCGTTCATCGTGGCCGCACTCCTCGTCCACTCGCTCTCGAGCGCCTCGGCCGCTGCAGCAGCCTGCCCCGAGCCTTCCTCACGCGCTGCTGTCGCGCTGCCCGTGGCCGAGGCCATGCAGGGCTTCGGGGCCATGGACGGTGAACGCTTCGCGGCGGCGCAGGATCGTGCCGCCGCCCTCCTGCCCTGCCTCTCGGAGCCACTGGCCCCCACAGAGGCCGCAGCCTTCCACGGCATGATGGCCCTCGGTGCCTTTCTTCAGCAG
>CALDOK010000357.1 GCA_937912125.1 uncultured Pseudomonadota bacterium | reverse complement strand
CGGTCTCCGAACCCCAGTCCGTGTCCGCGTCCGCGTCCGTGTCTGCGTCGGCTTCCTGGTCGTCCCAGTAGCCGGAGTCGGCGGCGCCGCGGCCGCCCTCGTCGGACATCAGCGCGTAGTCGGCGCAGCCGGCGATGAGCAGCAGGCTGGGTAGGATGAGGTGGGTGGTTCGCATGGGGCCTCCATGAGGGCTGGGGAGAGGTGGTCGGCGCGACCTGTTGCAGCTTTCATGCCAGCAGCGGACGAGCGGATCGGTGTCGTCAATATAGCGCCTCTGACCGTGATCCTGGTGCGCGGAGGCCGTAGGAACGATCACCGGGTCGTCAGAGAGGGGAGCCAGAACCGCGACAGCGGGATCGGGTCCTACGGACACTCCCCCGGGAAGTCGTCGGGATCCCCTTGCTCACACCACCAGGTCTCGGGCTGGGAGAACTCGCCGGCGAAGGGGTCGATGGAGACGCCCTCGGCATCTTGCAGCTCGAAGTGAAGGTGGGGGCCCGACGAGTAGCCGGAGGAGCCCACGCGACCCAGGGGGGCGCCCGCCTGGACCTCGTCGCCCACGGCGACCGCCACCGACTCGATCATCATGTGCCAGTACAGGGTGCGGTAGCCGCCGCTGTGCTCGAGGATCACGTGGTTGCCCACCATGGGGTGCCCGTCGCAGTCCACGTCCTGGGTGGACATGTCGCTGTGGCAGCGGTCGTAGTTGCCGTCTTCGGTCTCCACCACGGTGCCCGGCAGGGCCGCGATGATGGTGGCCGATCCGGCATCCATGGCGTCGAAGCCGCCGTCGAGCATGAAGTCGGAGCCGTCGTGCTCGTCGTAGCAGTGCGGAAAACCCCGCCCCATGTAGTCGGTGCAGTATGCTCGGTAGATGCCCTCATAGACCTCGGGGTCGTGATCGTAGCCGATGATCGGTGGGGCCATGGCGGCGCGCTCGAGCAGCGGGAAGCCGAAGCTCAGGGCCCCGCGGAGGGGGCCGTCGCCCAGGCCGGTGTCGGCGGTGTCCAGGGTGTCGGGGTCGAGGCAGCCGGTCAGGCTCAGGGCGACGACGGCGGCGATGCGGTACACAGGTGGCATGATCCCTCGCTAACGCTGAGCCCTGCGGGTCGCATGTCCCTCCTCCACCGCGCGCTGCCTCTGGTCGCCGCCCTCCTGGGCGCGGCGCTGCTCGGCTCACCGGCCCTGGCGGGCGGCTTCCCGCGCCCTGATCCCGTGTTCGGCGACGCCGGGATCGCGCTGCCCATGGTCCGGGTGCCCGGTGACCCCGGCCGGCTCTACGTGCGGGTGGACGATCCGGCTCTGGGCTCGCGGGTGTTCTTCGTGGACACGGCCTTCTCCCGCACCACCTGCGACGATGAGCTGGCGGAGGATCTGGGGCTCGAGGTCCGTCGCACGGCCCGCCGTAGCCGGGGCGAACTCGGCTCGGTGCGTCTGGGCAGGATCGTGCTCCCGGACTTCCAGATCGGGGGCCACACCATCCCGGGCTTGGCCTGCGCCGTGCGCGATCTGGACAGCACCTCGAGCGTGGTGTCCACCACGGATCTGCCGGTGGCGGGGGTGCTGGGCGCCAACCTGCTGGCCCGCTTCGTGGTGATCATCGATCCAGTGGGCGGGACCATGACCCTGCTGGACCCCGACGAGCACGGCTTGGACGAGGGCCCCGGCGTGGTGCGGCTGCGCAGGGAGCGCGGCGTCGGCCCGCGGATCCGCCTGCCCATCGCCGTGGACGGTCGGGAGATCTGGCCCCTGCTGGACACCGGGGCCACCCGCACCCACCTGGACGCGCGTCGCCTGGACCTGCCGCTGGTGTCGGAACGCCAGGGCGTGGCGCGGGCCAGCGGGTCCACCAACTCGGAGCCCACCACCTTCCGGATTCACCAGGCGCAGGACATCGAGCTGGCCGGCCAGCACCTGGGGCCCGTGCGGGTCATCGACCGCCACCGGGCGGCCTGCACTCCAGGGCTGGCGGGCCAGGATCTGCTGGGAGGCTTTGTGCTGACCATCGACACGCGGCATCGTCGGGTGAAGGTCGAGGTCCCGGAGGGGGACTAGAAGTCCTCGAGCAGCGCGTCCACGCTGGCTTGGTCGGCGCCGGGGAAGGGCAGCTCCGCCAGCTCGGCGGGGGTACACCAGCGCACGGCGGCGACGTGGACGGGGCGGGGATCTTCGCCGGTGATGTGGCAGCGATAGGTGCGCAGGTGCAGGCAGTAGCCTTCGTACTGGTGGTCCACCTCGACCTCGATCTGGCCCACCCGGACCTCGAGGGCCAGGCGCTCCATCAGCTCGCGGGTCAGGGCCAAGGCGTCGGTCTCGCCTGGCTCGACCTTGCCGCCGGGGAACTCCCACAGCAGCGGCAGGGTGGCCTTGGGGCGGCGCTGGGTGACCAGGAAGCGGCCGTCGCGCTCGATGAGCGCGCTGACTACGCGGATGCAAGGGGTGGTGGCGTCGTGCATGATGCCTCCTGGATCAGTCCCGCCAGCCCATGGCGGGGGTGTCGGCGGGCTCGGAGAACACGGCGGCGCCGAAGTCCTGCAGCCAGCCGGCGTCGGCGGCGGTGCGGTAGTCGAACAGGACGACGCCGTCGGCCCCGGCGGCGCGGCTGGCGGCCACGCAGGCGAGGACCTCGTCGTAGGAGAGCTCGGCGGAGATGCCGGCGTAGACGTGGCGGCCGGCGCTGTGGCTGACGTGGTCCAGCACCAGGGTGGCGAAGTCCAGGCGATCCCCCGGGGTGTCTGTGACGGCCCAGTAGATCATCGGGATGTTGGCGTCGAGCACGCCCTGGGAGAGGAAGGCGCGGCTGTCCTGGTAGTAGTCGATGTTGCCCTGGGAGACCCCGGACCAGCCCCAGCTGTTCTCGTAGATGCCCCAGACGGCCGCGGTGACCGGCACATCGACGGCCTGGTAGACCCCGCGCACGGTCTGGACCAGCTGCTGGCGCTGCCAGTCGGCCCAGGACTCGCTGGAGCCCTGGTAGGCGGCCAGGCTCGCCGCGTCGTGGCTGTAGCCTGGGTCGGAGTAGCGGATGTAGTCCAGGTGGATGCCGTCCACGTCGTAGCGGTCGGCGATGTCGGCGGCCACGGCGGCGATCCGGGCGCGCACCTCGGCGTTGCCGGGTGACGCGAAGACGTAGGAGTCGTTCAGGGCCATGGCCTGGCCGCCGCTGTCGGCCACCAGCCACTCGGGGTGCTCGAGGTAGGCGTGGCGCGGGGTGGTCTCGGCCGGGGGGCTGTTGCCGGACCACATGGGGAAGACGTTGATGTAGGCGTGTACCTCGAGGCCCCGGGCGTGGCCCTGCTGCACCGCCACCGCGAGGGGGTCCCAGCCCGGGTCCACGCCCAGGGTGCCGCTGAGCTGAGAGGACCAGGGCTCGAGGCTGGAGCTGTACAGGGCGTCGAAGTTGCCCCTGATCTGGAAGTAGACGGCGTTGAAGCCGGCCTGGTCGAGCTCGCTGAAGATGCGCTCCACATCGCTGGCGGAGCTGTAGGACCAGCGGGTGACCCAGGCCCCGCGCAGCTCGCGGTCGGGCTGCGGATCGCTGTCGGCGTCGGCGTCGGCGTCGGTGTCCGTGTCGGTGTCAGCGTCGGCGTCGGCGTCGGCGTCGATGACAGGCGGATCGTGGCGTGTGACGCCCTGACCGCAGGCCAACAGGAGGAGCAGACAGGGGATGGCGAGCATGAACGACCTCGGGGCACCGGGTACAGGCTAGCTCCGCAGGGGAGGCTCTGCCAGGGCTTCCTCGTAGGTGCTGGCCAGCAGGGCCATGCAGAGCTCGGGGTCGAAGTGTGTGGCGGCGAAGCTGGCGGCGAGCGCACCGCGGCGCTGGGCTACGCCGGGGAGGCTGGCTTCGCCCAGCGCCTGGGCCAGGGCCGCCACGTCAGCGGCGGGTGTGAGCCAGCCGTGCTCTGGGCGCAGCCAGTCCCGCACACCGCCCACGTCGAAGGCCGCCACCGGCACCCCCCGGGCCTGGGCCTCGAGGCCGGCGATGCCGAAGGGTTCGGCCCACAGGGACGGCATCACCACCAGCCTCGCCCTCCCCAGCAGCCCCTCGACGCCAGGCCGGGGCAGCCAGCCGGCGAAGTGGACCCGGCGGCGGTCGAGCCCCAGCTGGGTCGCCTGGGCCTCCAGGGCCGCGCGCGCCGGCCCGTCGCCCGCGATGACCAGGGGGAGGGCGGGGCGGGCCATGGCCCAGGCCTCGAGCAGCAGGTGGAAGCCCTTGGCCCAGACCAGGCGGCCCGAGGCCAGGACCAGGGGTGCCAGGGGCAGATTGGCCGCGGGAGGGTCGGGGGCCGCTGGCGACCACGGGAAGGGGGGCACCACCCGCAGGCGCCTTGGGTCAAGGCCGGCACTCACCAGCTCGCCCCGCATGTAGTCGGACAGCACCACCACGCGGGAGAAGCCCCGCAAGGCCTGAGCTCGCCGGCGGGTGAGATCGGTGATCATGGAGGCGTAGTCGGGGTCGTCGAGGCAGGCGGCGCAGGCCTGGGCCGAGGGGGCCGCGCCGCAGGGGGTGCCGTCGGGCAGCAGGCGCCCGCGCCCGGGGCAGAAGCTGCGGTGGTCCTGGACGGTGGCCACGGCGGGAGCGCAGTGAGCAGCGGCTTGCATGACCGCGGGCTGCAGGACGTTGTGGATGTGGACCAGATCCGGGCGCAGGCGGTCCACCAGCTCGCCCAGGCGGCGCGCGGCGGCGTCGGAGCCCCGCTCCCGTCCGCCCAGCCCCGGCGTCAGGTGCAGCTCCACGCCCGGTGGCGGGCTCGCATCCGACTCCACGCGACCCACGGCGAGCGAGACGCGGTGCTCGGCGGCCTGCCGAGACGCGATGGCCAGGAGGTGGATATCGGCCCCCCCACGGACTGAGAGGCGATCGTGGACGTGCAACAGGTGCATGGGTGCTTGGCCCTCGGCGCTCGACGTCCCATAATCGGTGCAGGGTCGGCGTACGCGATCCTGCACTGCGTCGTTCGAGCCGACGGCGCTCTGGGCGTCGCGGCTCAACGCCGTCGGATGGAGAGGTCTGGCGGCGGTTGTGTGCTCTGGCCGGAATCCCAAGTAGAGAGCCAGCGAGGCGGTTGACACATGGATCCAACGACTCCCCCCACGGGTGGACAGCGAGAAGAAGAGCGCGCCTTCGAGCGTGCGGCGGCCTTCTTCACCTCCCTGGACAAGGTCATCCGGGCCTCCAAGCTCTACCAGGGCGAAGGAGACCTGCTCGAGCGCATGGTCGGAGACCTGGAGCGGCGCGCCTTGGATCTGGTCCAGGATGGGCCGGCCACGGTGCGTGTGGCGTCTTTCGGGCTGGTCTGCCAGGGCCGCCCCCTGGCCCCCGACGAGAAACGCGTGGCCTACCTGTTCAACCTCTTCTGCGACGGCGTGCGCGAGCTGACCATCCTCAACGGGATCGATCGAGCCGAGCTCGAGAACCTGGTCGATGTCTTCAGTACCGACCGCCGCACCAGCGACGACGACCTGGTCACCATGCTGTGGAAGCGCCAGTTCCAGCATGTGCGCTACTACGCTGCCGACACCTTCGCTGCGGGCATGGAGGTAGGGCTGGACGGAGACGTCACGCTGGCCGCCAGCCAGCGCCCGGGCCAGTTCGTCAGCGAAGGGGAGGGCACCGAGGTCACCCTCTCCCCCGACGACATCCGCTTGCTCGCCGGCGAGGGCCACCTGGAGTGGATCCAGGAGGCCACGGCGCCCCGGGAAGCCAGCGGCAAGGTGGCCAAGGTCGCCGAGCGCATCCGCGCCCTGTTCCGGCGCCCCGAGGACATCCAGCGCTTCGTCGACCTGGGCTTGGAGCAGGGCGTCGCGGGCGGCACCGAGGAAGCCACGGCCAGCGCGCTGCTGGTGGGGATGTTCGATGACCTGACCTACCAGGGCCGGGGGGAGCAGGCCGCGGGCATGCTCACCACCCTGCTGGCTGCCGATGATCGCCACCGGGCCGCGGCGGAGGCTCAGCTCGGAGCCTTGATCGAGCCTGACAGGCTCCAGCGCCTCGCCGCCGCCGCCAACCGCGAGCCGGAGCCCTTCGTCGGGCTGATGGCTCCGCTGGTCAAGCGGCTGGGCAGCGCCATGGTTCCGTTGCTCAAGGATCTGGGGCCCGGCGAGGTCCAGGCCGCCTTGCACAGCGCGCTGGCCGAGGAGGGCCAGGACCTCACCAGCTTCTACGCCAACCAGCTCGATGCCACCGACGAGGCCTTGGTGCGCCACGCCATCCAGGCCCTCGGCGAGGTTGGCACACCCGATGCGGTGCTGGCGCTGTGCGGCGTCCTGAGCCGCAACTCCAACGAGCTGCGCCGGGCGGCGCTCCAGGCCATGATGGGCAAGTACCACCCCGACGCGCGCATCGCCCTGGCGCGGGCCCTCAAGGACCCCGACCGGGACAACCGCCTGCTGGCGCTCGAGGTCATCCAGACCTCCGGCGACAACCGCATGACCTGGGGCCTGCTGAGCGCGGTCAAGGAGATCCGGTTCAGCGACAAGGACGAGCGGGAGCAGGCTGCGTACTACCGCGCCCTGGCCAGCTTCCAGGACGATCGCACCGTGGCGCACTTTCAGGAGATCCTCTCCCGCAAGAACCTCACCCGCAGCAAGGGGGTGGTCTCGGCACAGCTGCTGGCGGTCCACGCCCTGGCCGACGTGGGCACCACCAAGGCCCGCGAGACCCTGGAGCGTTTCCGCGGCGCTTTCTACCATCCCGCACCGGTGCGGGAGGCCATCCAGCGGGCCCTGAGCGGCTCGGGCAAGGGGTCCTCATGAGCAGCGAGCACACCGCGGACTCCGTCCAGGTTCTCGGACGCGAGATGATCACCCTGCTCCACAGCCTGAGCCGGGCGGTGGCGCTGTACGAGCCCAACAACAACGCCGTGATCCGCGTGCTGGATGCCATGGAGGCGGCCTTGGGCCGCTACCACGAGGGCGCCGGCGGCGGCACCCTGAGCGTGCGCCTGCTGGCCGAGGAGTTCTTCGTCAACGGCCGGCTGCTCCGGGTCGATGTCCAGATCTACGAGCGGGCCATCGACGTGGCCAAGACCCTCCGCCGCTTCGACGTCGGCGAGCTTCGCTTCGAGTCCGGGCTCACCCGGGCCCAGCTCGACGCGTTCACGCTGGATCTGTCCCAGAGCGTGCGCGCGGGCGAGAGCCAGCTCAACCCGCAGGGCTACGGCTCCATCTTCGTCGCCAAGGCCGACGGCCGGTCCGTGGCGTCCTTCCGCTTCCAGCCCCACAAGCTGGCCAAGGTGCTGTACGGCAGCCTGCTGGATCTGGTCGAGAAGCTCTACGTCGAGGCGGGGGAGGGCAACGCGCCCTCGCTGCTGCCGGTCAAGCGCACGCTCCAGCTGGTCATCGACGCCATGGCCGAGCACGGCGCCATGTTCCAGGTGCTGGCGGCGGTGCACGATCCCACCCGCGCGGTCTCTACCTCCCGTCGTCGGGTGTCGGCCGCCGTGGACGCCATCGGGTTCGGCTACTACCTGGTGCTGCCCAAGGCCGACCTCATGTACCTGGCCCTGGGGGCCATCCTGGGTGGGCTCAGCGACAGCCTCGATCCCGACGACGCCATCGCGCCCCTGTTCCGGTTCGCGGGGCTGGGCGACTCGGCGATGCCCCTGATCCTGGCCGTGCGCGACGCCCGGGCCGCTCGGCTGGGACACCCCGGCGGCGTGCCGGGGCAGATGCTGGCGGTAGTGGAGCTGTACACCGAGCTGGCCACCGCCAGCGAGGCCCGCCCGGCCATGTCGCCCCACCGCACCCTGAGCTTGATGGTCGGCGGGCAGGTGCCAGGGGTCGACAAGGGCGCTGCGCGGGTCTTCGCGGACTACAAGGGCCCTTACCCGCTGGGCTCCGTGGTCCGGCTCTCCTCGGGGCACATGGCGCTGGTGGTGGGCTTCGGCGAGGCCACGAGCAAGCAGAAGCCCACCGTGGCGCTGCTCGAGCGTGGGGGCACCCTGGGACGGCGCGTGAACCTGGCCGAGGTCGGAGACGTCAAGGTGGCGAGCGTCCCCGAGCCGGCGGAGATCGATCTGAACATCGCTGAAACCTAGAAGCGCCCCGTGCGTCTCGGGGCCCCGGGACGGGTTACGCCTGCACTCCAGGAGGTGAGCCTTGGACCCAGTGCTCGAGCGCACCTGGAGCGATCTGACAGAACACATGCGGCGCATGGACGCCCTCGCGGGGGCCCGCAGCCTCCTCGAGTGGGACCAGCTCTGCATGATGCCTCGCCGCGGCTCCGACGGGCGAGGGCACCAGCTGGCGGCCTTGGCGGCGGTGTACCACGAGATGCTGCGCGCCCCGGAGCTGGGGCGGCTGCTCGATCGCCTCGAGGACAACCTCGAAGGCCTCGAGCCCCACCAGGCGCTCGTCCAGCGAGGCTGCCTGCGCAACCTCAGCCGGGAACGCGAGCGGGCCGTGCGCGTGCCAGTCAAGCTGGTCGAGGCCCTCGAGCGCGCCCGCACCCGGGGCCACCAGGCCTGGCTCGAAGCTCGCCAGGCCCAGCGCTTCGCCACCTTCGTGCCCGCCCTCAGCGAGCTCGTGGGCCTGGTCAGCGAGGCCTCGGCCTGCCTGGTCGAGCCCGGCGATCACCCCTACGATGCCCTGATGGACGCCTTCGAACCCGGCGCGCGCGTCGCCCGGGTGGGGCCGCTGCTCGAGCGTCTCTCCGGTGAGCTGGGCGTGCTGCTCGATGCCCTGCGGGGCGCCGGCTGGCCCGATCCCGCCGCCGGTGTGGAGCTGGCCATGCCTGTGGCCACTCAGCGTGAGCTGGCGCGGTCCCTGGTCCAGGCCGTGGGCTTCGATCTCGGGGCCGGCCGCCTGGATGACGCGGTCCATCCCTTCACCTGCGGCATGGATCCCGGGGATGTGCGGATCACCGCCCGCTATAGCGCCGACGACATGCTGCCCGGCCTCGGGGCTGCGCTGCACGAGGCCGGCCACGGCCTGTACGAACAGGGCGTCCCCGCGGCGCTGTTCGGCACCGGCACCGGGCGCCTGCTCTCCACGGCGCTGCACGAGAGCCAGTCGCGCTTCTGGGAGAACATGATCGGCCGCTCGCGGCCCTTCTGCCAGTGGCTGGCTGGGCTCATCACCTCCCGGCACCCGGGCTTCCCCGTCACCGCCGACGCCCTGTACCACGCCAGCAACCGCGTGCGGCCTGGGCTGGTGCGGGTGGACGCCGATGAGGTCACCTACAACCTGCACATCCTGGTGCGCTACCGCCTCGAGCTCGGCCTGATCGAGGGCAGCCTGATGCCGGATCAGCTCGAGGACGCGTGGAACCAGAGCTACCAGGATCTGATCGGCCTGCGGCCCGCTGATCCCGTCCAGGGCGTGCTGCAGGACGTGCACTGGGCCGAGGGCTTGTTCGGGTACTTCCCCACCTACACCCTGGGCAGCCTGTGGGCGGCCAGCCTCGCGCGCTCCGTCGAGGCCGAGCTGCCGAACCTGTGGGCCGACGTGGCCGCGGGCGAGTTCTCGGGCCTGCTCACCTGGCTGCGCGAGCGGGTACACAGCCGGGCCGCCATCTTCGAGGGCGGTGTGATCTTCGCCAGCGCGGCTCCCGAGCGCGATCCGGTGGTCGACTTCATGGATCACCTCTGGGAACGCCACGGCGCCGTGCACGGGCTCGCGCGCCCCGCTGGAGCTGCCTCGCCTTGAGGCCCAGCGCGTCGGACCAGCCTTCGGTCGTCTCCTACTTCGTGGCGAGCTTCATCCCCGAGCCCAGCGCCCGTCGGCTGGGGCGCTTGGCCGCGCGGCTGCCGCCGGGCGTCGAGCCCCACTCGCCGGATCACCTCCACCTCACCTGGCGCAGCTTCGACGGGCTGCCCCATGGCACCCTGGCGCCCCTCAAGGAGGCCTTGTGCCAGGTGGGCCGGCGGCGCCCCCCGCTCACCGTCGAGCTGCTGGGCGGCGGGGCCTTCGCGGCGGGGGCGATCTGGGCCCGGGCCTGCCCGAGCCCCGCGCTGCTGGCGCTGCAGGCCGACATCGACGCCGCGCTGGGGGCCCTGGGCCTACCCGAGGCGTCCTATCCCTTCGTGCCCCACGTCACCCTGGGGGTGGGCCCCGCGGGCACCCGGGCGCCAGGCTTCCTGCACGACCTGTCCACCCGCTTCGTCCTCGACACCTTCGCGCTCACCACCTCGGGCACTCAACCCTACCGGATGGTTCGGCACTTCGGCCTCGAGGGCTGACCCCCTGGGGTCTGGATGCCCCAGCCGCGACCTGGGTGCCATGGGGGCGGGGTGTGGAGGTCGCAGCAGGGGGCTGTGAATCGCTGAAAGCAGGCGTTTGACCGTGGGCCTCGAAGGGTTCGAGGTCGGGTCTGTTGGCACGGATCTTGCTTTAATTATCTGAGATGGTGGTCCACGGTGGCCCGTGGTACGGTTCAGACGATCTGGGTACCCTCGCTGGAGGCCTCGTATGAAAGTGCAGCTTGTCATCCTTCCCTTCGCGCTCTTCGCCAGCGCGTGCATCAGCGACCACGGCTTCGTCGGCAACGACGACGTCGGTGGGGGGAGCGGTCCGCAGATCCAGGTCACCCCCGAGGTGGTGGAGTTCGGGTCCCTTGGGCGCGACGAGACCGTGGTCGACATCTTCCGGGTCACCAACGTGGGCACCGGCGAGCTAGAGGTCTCGGGCATCGAGATCGAAGGCACCTCCACCAGCTTCACGATCCTCACGCCCCTCGAGGATCTCACCTTCACGCTGCCGGCCACCGCCAGCGCCGACATCGAGGTGGCCTTCGCCCCTGTGGGCGCCAACGAACAGCACGCTCAGGCCATGATCGCCAGCAACGACGAAGACACCCCGCGGCTGGCCGTGGACCTGTACGGCGAGGGCCTGATCCCCGATCTCGAGATCGACCCCAGCCCCTACGACTTCGGCGACGCCTACATCGGCTGCATGCACGCCGGCGATCTCGACCTCATCAACGTGGGCTACGACGACCTCACGCTCTCCACCATCGAGCTCACCGGCGGGTCCGGCGCCTTCAGCATCACCCGGTCTCCCAGCCTGCCCCTCACCCTGGCCCCGGCCGAGTGGACCACCGTCAGCGTCGACTTCTACCCCGACAGCGAGGCCGACTTCTCCTCGGTCCTGCAGGTCACCCACGACGCCCCTGGCGGCCTGGACCGCAGCAGCATCGAAGGCCGCGGCATCTACGCGGGCGACTACACCGACAGCTGGGAGATCCCCTACGATCCCCCCGTCGACCTGTTCTTCGCCGTGGACCAGTCCGGCTCCATGGACGACGACGCCCGCAGCCTGGCCACCAACTTCTCCACCTTCATCTCCCAGCTCTCCAGCTACACCACGGACTGGCACCTGCTGGTGGCCAACGACGACGACGGCTGCAACGATCACGGCGGCTACATGACCAACAGCAGCCCCGGCTACCTCAACGCCTTCCAGACCGCGGTGCAGGCGGGCGGCGGCTACTACACCGAGTCGCTGCTCACCGTGGCCTCGGTGGCCATCGAGAAGACCGACTCGGGCGAGTGCAACCAGGGCTTCATGCGCGCCGACGCGCTGCTGCACATCATCCTGGTCAGCGACGAGCCCGAGCAGTCCTCCGGGTCCTGGGCCACCTACGTCAGCCAGCTCCAGGCCAAGAAGGGCAGCACCGCCAACGTCAAGATCTCCGCCATCGCTGGCGACTACCCCTCCGGCTGTGGCTCCGCGGCGCCGGGTACGGGCTACTACGAGGCGGTCCAGGCCACCGGCGGCGAGTTCCTGTCCATCTGCTCCAACTGGGCCACCATGGTCGAGGCCCTGGCCGACGCCTCGGTGCAGCTGTCCGACTACGAGCTGTCCCACACCGCCGATCCCAACACCATCGTGGTGCGGGTCAACGGCACCCAGGACACCAGCAGCTGGGTCTTCGAGCCCTCGACCAACACGGTGGTCTTCCGCACCGACATCCCCGAGGGCGGCGACACGATCCGGATCACCTACTCGGCCTTCGCCAACTGCGACTGAGGCCGCTCCGCAGGTGCGGCGACCTGAGGGATGGTAGGCTGCAAGGGACTCCAGGTTTCGTGAGGTCCCTGTGAACACTGCCAAGACCGCCGGCTTTCTGGTGGCGGGGCTGGCCTTGGTCGGGCTCGGGATCGCCCTGGGGCGCGGGCTTCGGCCCGACGTTCCCGAGCCTCCCGTCCCAGGCGTGATCGCGCCGCCCCCCCCCGATGTGGCCACCCTCCCGCTGTCGGATCCTCGGGGCTCGCTGGTCTTCTACCCCTTCCTGAACCAGACCGGCATCACCGACGACGCCGTCGCCGCGGCCGAGCTGGTGCTGCGTGGGCTGCGCGATGATGATCCCGCGGCGCTCGAGGAAGCGCTGGCCAGCTACCAGCTGCTGAACGAGCAGGAGAACTTCGGCGGAGAGTACCCCACCCTCGAGTGGTTCTGCGAGTACGCCCTGGCCGACGAAAGTCAGCGCCGCACCATGCTGGAGAACGACGACGGGCGGCGCTTCGTGGAGCTGTTCGGCAGGGAAGACTGGGCGCTTCTCGCGGAGTATCTGACCGGCAAGTACAACCTTGGGCGTATGGATCGGAAGTGGCTGTTCTACCTGGACGAGATCGTGCGCTTCAACAGCCCCTACCGGCACCGCTGGGAGCGCACGGATCGGATTCTCGATCTGCTGTCCATCGAGCCGGGCATGGAGGTGGTGGACGTGGGTGCTGGCGGTGGCTTCTACAGCTTCCGCTTCGCCGAGCTCGTGGGCAGAGATGGCCGCGCCTACGCCGTGGAGATGAACGAGCAGCACCTCGAGTACCTGCGGCGCGTGGCGGCCGATGAAGGGCTGGACAGCCTGGTCGTCGTCCCCACCGACGGGTCGTTCCCGGATCTGCCCGAGGGCTCCGTGGATCGCGTGTTCCTCTGCGCCACCTACCAGACCCTGTACCTGTCCATCCGCGAGGACGAGCGCACCCGCTGGCTCGAGGACGTCAAGCGGGCGCTGGCGCCGGACGGCCTGCTGGTGGTGGCCGAGAACGAGCCGCTGCTCGAGCCTGGGCTCGTTCCCTTCGGAGGCATCTCGGTGTCGCTGCCTCTGCTCGAGGCGCAGCTTGTGGCCTACGGCTTCGAGCGGGTGACCGCCGAGTACGTGGTGCCTCAGCGCTATGTGCTGGTGCTGCGCAAGGCGGGCGGCGCCGAGGGCTGATGGTTCAGCGCGGCGTCACCACCCCGGGCAGGTAGTCGTCGGGGGGCTCGAGCCCCACCAGCCACAGCAGGGAGGCGCCCACGTTGCCCAGGCCGGCGTCGTCGCCCAGGGTGGCGTTCAGCTCGAACAGGCCGCTGTGGTCTACCAGGATGAAGGGCACGGGGTTGAGGCTGTGGGCGGTGCGCACCGCCAGCTTGCCGTCGGTGCCGCGCTTGTAGTCGCCGGTCTTCTTGTCGACCTCGAACATCTGGTCGGAGTTGCCGTGGTCGGCGGTGATCAGCAGCACGCCGCCCCGGGCGCGCACGGCGGCGTCGAGGCGCGCCAGGCAGCCGTCCACGGACTCCACCGCGGCAACGGCGGCATCGAAGCTGCCCGTGTGGCCCACCATGTCGCCGTTGGCCAGGTTGAGCCGGAGGTGGCGGTAGCGGCCGGAGTCGATGGCCTCGACCACGGCGTCGGTGATCTCCCGCGCCTTCATGGCGGGCGCCTTGTCGAAGTCGCCCAGATCGCTGGGGATCTCGCGCCAGGTCTCGAGGGCTGCGTCCACGGGCTCGGAGCAGTTGCCGTTGAAGAAGTAGGTGACGTGGCCGAACTTCTGAGTCTCCGAGGCGGCGAAGCCCGTGATGCCGTTGGCGGCCAGGTAGTCGGAGACGGTGCGGTCGATGGCTGGCGGCTCCACCAGGTACTGGACCGGCAGCTTCAGGTCGCCGTCGTACTGCATCAGGCCCGCGAAGAACAGGCCCTGGGGAGCGGGGCGGCCATCGGCACCCTCGCGCTGGAAGCCCGCGGGCAGTGGGCGATCCTCGAAGGCGCGGGAGATCTCGATGGAGCGATCTCCGCGGAAGTTGAACAGGATCACCGCGTCGCCATCGAGCACTCGGCCCACGGGCTGGCCATCGTCTGCCACCACGGTGAACGCTGGCAGGAACTGGTCGGTGATGGCCGGGTCTTCGGCGTAGAGGGTGCGGATGGCCTGGCTGGCGCTGGGGAAGGGCCTGGCCAGGCCGTGGACGTGGGCCTGCCAGCCGCGCTGGACCATGCTCCAGTCGGCTTCGTAGCGGTCCATGGTGATGTTCATGCGCCCGCCGCCGCTGGCGATGCGGTAGTCGCGTCCGGCAGCGGTGTGCTCGGCCAGGACGGCCTCGAGGGGCTCCACCCACTGCAGCGCGGAGCGCTCGGGCACGTCGCGGCCGTCGGTGAGCACGTGGACCCTGAGGCGCTCGACTCCGTCGCGGGCAGCCGCCGCCACCAGCGCCAGCAGGTGGTCGATGTGGCTGTGGACGTTGCCGTCGGAGAGCAGCCCGAGCAGGTGGAGTCCGGGCCGGGCCGTGGCGTCGCGCCAGGCCTGGCTCTCGAAGATGCGTCCGCTGGCGATGGCCGCTCCCACGAGCTTCGCGCCCTGGTCGAAGACCCGGCCCCCCCCAAGCGCGTTGTGGCCGACCTCGCTGTTGCCCATGTCGCCCAGGTCGGGCAAGCCCACCGCGGGCCCGTGGGCCTGGAGCAGGCGCCACGGGTGGGCGGCCATCAGCGCGTCGAGGGTGGGCGTGTGGGCGGTGAAGACGGCGTCGCCTGCGTCCCTGCGTCCCCAGCCCACGCCGTCCATGATGCAGAGCACCGTGGGGATGTCGAGCCCAGCGACGGAGGGCAGGCGAGGAAGCTCGAGGGGGTCGGACATGGGCTCTCCGAAGGTGTGGCGAAGGGCCCCTGGCCTAACCAGTCCCGGCCCTGTGGGCCGAGGCCGGCGCCGCTCTGCTCCATGCACGGTTCAGGCCAACGTCTAGTCACGCCACGGGGGGGTGACCTGTGAGCCCCGTTACGGTGATCCAGGTCAGATCATCCGGGCTAGGCTTTCCTGTTTCTGGCCTCATAGGGTAGATGGCGCACTGCCCAGGAGGCCAAGGGTCGCTCACGCGCCCTCGCGAACCATGTCGCGAATCTCGCCCCATCGAGGCCATGAGTCCTCGCTGCAGATAGTGCCCTCCAGGCAAGTTGCCCGTTGCGGTGGTGCCCTCGCCATCCGCGTTCGTCCCTCACCGCTCCCACCCTCTCACGAAGGTACGAGATGAGCCAGCACACCGACCCAGGTGGTTCCCAGGCCAGCCCTGCCACCGCACGCACTGTCTCCGAGCATATCGTAGAGATCGTCAGCGACTCCGGCCAGGGTGCACAGAAGTGTGGCCAGTCGTTCAGCGCCATCAGTGCCAAGATGGGCAATGGCGTCTGGACGGTCGAGATCATCCCCGCTGAGATCAAGCCCCCCGCGCGATCCCGTGCAGGGGCCTCGGGCATCCGCATCCGTATCGGCGATCGCGACATCACCAACATGGGCGACGAAGCCGATCTGGTGGTGGCGCTGAACGAACAGGTGCTCTACGGCCGCCTCGAGCAGGGGGCCTACCGCAAGGGCACCATCCTGCTGCTCGAGAGCAAGTGGGCCACCGACCCCGATCCCATCGTCCGCAAGGCCTACGCCGACGCCGTGGCGCAGTTCCGCGACATGGGCATGGACGTGCGCGAGCTGGCCATGGAAGCTGCCTGCCTGGGGATCACCCCCAACCCGCAGCTCGGGCTCAACATGTTCGTGCTGGGGATGCTCTGTGAGATCTACCAGCGCGATATCGAGCTGGCGCGTGAGCAGATCCGCTTCACCTTCCGCAAGAAGGCGGTCAAGGTGGTGGAGATGAACCTCAGGCTGCTCGACGCGGGCCAGAGCTTCGCCCAGCAGCACCTGACCGAGCGCTACGTGGTGCCCCGCTGGGGCAACGACAAGCCTCTGTTGGTCATGAACGGCAACGAGGCCATGGGCCTGGGCGTGATGTGCGCGGGCATGGAGATGATCTCCATGTACCCCATCACCCCGGCCACCTCGGCCTCCCACTACCTGGCCGAGGTCTTCCATCAGGTCGGCGGCTGCGTCCACCAGGCGGAAGACGAGATCGCGGCCATCGGCTTCGCCATCGGCAGCAGCTACGCCGGCAAGACCGCCTGCACCATCACCTCCGGCCCCGGCCTGGCCCTCAAGACCGAGTTCATCGGCCTGGCGGTCATGGCCGAGATTCCGCTGGTCATCGGCCTGGTGCAGCGCGGTGGGCCCTCCACCGGCTTGCCCACCAAGGTCGAGCAGGGCGATCTGCTGGCCACCCTGTACGGCGCCCCGGGCGATGCCCCCAAGATCGTCATCGCGCCGGCCACCATCGAAGAGACCTGCCACTTCATGGTCACGGCCCGCAAGCTGGCCGAGGCCTTCCGCGGCCCGGTCTTCGTGCTCACCGACACCAACCTCGCCACGGGCGTGCAGCCCTTCCCTCGGCCCAATGTGCAGGTCGAGTGGCTGGCTCCGCCGGTGGACCAGTCTCCGTGGAAGGATGGCGTGATGCCCTACGACTGGGACCCGGAGACGGGCCTGTCACCGCGGCCCATCCCCGGACAGGCGGGCGGCGAGTACATCCTCACGGGCCTGGCCCACACCAACCGCTCGTTCGTGGCCTACGACCCTGCCTCCAACCAGTACGCCTGCGAGATGCGCTCCCGCAAGCTCGCCGCCTTGCAGCGCACCCTCCGCCCCCCCACGGTCTACGGTGACGAGTCTGGCGAGCTGCTGCTGGTGGGCTGGGGCTCCACGCTGGGCTCCATCAACGAGGCCGTCGACAGGGCCCGCGCCCTGGGCAAGAAGGTCAGCGCCCTGCACATCCGCTTCCTGTCTCCCCTCGAGCCGGGGATCAAGGCCATCTTCGAGCGCTATGAGCAGGTGGTGACGGTGGAGATCAACTACTCCGACTCCATCAACGCGCCCCTGTTGCCGGGTGAACCTCGCCGCTATGCCCAGCTGGCCACAGTCCTCAGGGCCCACACCCTGATGGACGTGGACTGCTTCAGCAACGTCTACGGACAGCCCCTCCGCCCCGGCCAGGTCTACGACGAGATCCTGCGCCGCCTCTCCCCCCAGGAAGCATAGGGAGCCGCCAATGTTCGGACTCAAGACCGACTGGTCCCTCGACATCCCCTCGCGCTACTTCATCCTCGACGACTACCTGGGCAACGAAGCCCGCTGGTGCCCCGGGTGTGGCGACCACGCGGTGCTCACGGCGGTGCAGCGCATCTGCCGCGACGAGCAGCTCCCGCCCGAGCAGACCGTGGTGGTCAGCGGCATCGGCTGTTCGAGCCGCTTCCCCCACTACATGGCCACCTATGGCTTCCACAGCCTGCACGGCCGGGCCCTGCCGGTGGCCTGCGGCGTCAAGTCCCGCCGGCCCGACCTCAAGGTCTTCGTGGCCACCGGCGACGGCGACTGCTGCTCCATCGGAGCTGGGCACTGGTTGCATGCCATCCGGTACAACATGGACATGGTCGTGATGATGTTCGACAACAACATCTACGGCCTCACCAAGAAGCAGACCTCGCCCACCTCGAAGCCTGGTCTGGCCACCAACACCCACCCGCGTGGCTCTTGGCTGCCGGCCCTCAACCCCACCGCGGCCACCCTGGGCTTCACCAACGTCTCGTTCATGGCTCAGACCGTGGACTGGATGCCGGCCCACCTCCACGCCGTGCTCCAGGCCGCCTACCGCCACCGCGGCCTGTCCTTCGTACGCATCGCCCAGCGCTGCCCCCAGTACACCTCGAAGGTCTTCGAGGAGTACGTGAACAACCCGGACAAGGTGTTGGTGCTCGAGCACCAGAACGGCATCAAGCTGGACCCGTCCCTGGACAGGTTCTACAAGACCCGCATGACCCACGACCCGGCCGACATCGTCCAGGCCACGGCCATCGCGCACCGCGAGGACGTGCTGCCCATCGGCCTGTTCTTCTGGGACCCGTCCCGCCCCTGCTACGACGACTTCACGCAGCTGGGCATGGACATGACCCCCGAAGACAAGATCCGCGCATTGAACGAGGAGATGGACCGCTTCGCGGTCTGATCGCACCCCCATCGCTCCCGCGCCTCCCTGCGCGCCCTCCCTCTCTTTCGGGGAAGAACCATGAGCCCCAACCAGGAAACGCCGGTGCTGCAGCCGGCGAAGCCCGACCCTCAGGGTGACCTGTCCGAGCTTGCCCACGACGATCCCGGCGGTGGCGCCCAGATCTCGGGCGCCGGGCCCGAGCCGTTGCCCGTGGGTCCATCCCGGAGCCTGCCCAGGCTGCCCGCGCCAAACAGTGAGGCGGACGTGCGCACCGCGGGCGCCGCCATCCGCGCGCTGCGTCGCTTCCACGTGGTGGGCCCCGAGGCGCGGGAAGGCGCAGTGGCCTGGGACTTCCTCCCAGCCCTGATGTTCCTGTTCCGCGACCCCTCGCGGGTCCGCACCAAGTACCCGCTCTACCTGTACCCGCCCGCCGCCGCCGCGCCCGATAATCTCTTCGACGGGCTGGACGTGTGGCTCGCCGGGGTGCTCGAGGACGTCGCTCCTGGAGCCGAGCAGGCGCGGATCCTCAAGGACAACCTCGCCCGGCTCGAGCGCCAGGTGCGGGCGATGCTGGGGAGCGAGCTCGAGCCGGTGCCAGCTGCCCCCATCTTCGAGGCCGCCTGCCGGGCCGTGATGGAGGAGCTGGCCCTCGAGGGCCGCGCTGCCGAAGAGCTGCAGGCCGATCTGGCCCGGCTGGTCGCGGCGGTGCAGCCCGAGGCCCGGTTGCTGGGCTTGAGCGACGCCGTGCCCATGTCCTTGTTCTTGCAGGCCGTGCGCAACCGTCTTCCCCCGCGGCACCTCGCGTTCCGCAAGCGCATCCGCGCGCTGCTGACCAAGCTCCAGGATCTGCTGCGGCTCGAGTTCCAGAAGTCCGCCGAGTCCCGCAGCGCGGGAGCCCTGCAGGACGCCATGGGCAGTGTGGCCGGTGCCTTCCTCGATCCCTCCGCGCTCGGTGGCATCATGGGGGCTCCGCGGGGCTCCGAGCTGATGCGTCCGCGCCGTCGCGCGCGCATCGAGAAGGTCATCGGGGTCCTCGAGGCCTACCTGGCCACCGACGCCACCCCCGTGGTCACCGTGATCCACCCCAAGCGCATGGCCGCCAGCTGGCTGAGCGAGATCCAGGGCGTGCGGGTCATCCGCCACGGCGATCCGGTGCTCATCGCGTCGGACGTCTTCGACGAGCAGGTCGAGAAGATGGGCGAGCTGTTCTGGGCCGCCCGGGTCGCCGAGCTCGAGGTCAACGACGAGTACGAGCCGTACTGCCACAGCCCCATCCTGTCCCACCTCACCTGGCAGGACTTTGGCCCCGAAGAGCTCCGGCTGCTTCCCCCCATCGTCGCCCTGGCCTCGGCGGGCACCCTGCAGGAGCGGGGCATGGCCTCCCTGTCCAAGCTGCTGCTCTCGGGGCGCCCCGTGCAGGTGGTGGCCACCGTGCAGGCCGGCGGCGCCACTGCCGTGAAGGGCTTCGGCGGCTCCCGCCTCGAGCTGGGCTACCTGGGGGTCTCGCACCGCGAGGCCATGGTGGAGCAGAGCTCCGCTGCCCGGCCCGGCCACTTGATGGAGAGCATCCGCCGCGGCCTGGACGCCTGCCGGCCCTCGCTGCATGTCGTGGCCTCGGGCTTGACCTCCGAGGGCCGCATGCCCCGCCTGGGGGCCTGGCTCCACGGCGGCGCCGCCATCGAGAGTCGCGCCCATCCGTTCTTCCGCTATGACCCCGAGAAGGGCGAGAGCTGGGCCCTGCGGTTGAACTTCGAGGGCAACAGCCAGCCCACCCAGGACTGGCCTGTCTACGAGCTGCCCTGCCTCGACCACCTGGGGGTCCCCAGCTCCCTCACCACCGCCTTCACCTTCGCCGACTACGCGCTGCTCGAGCCCACCTTCCAGGGGCACTTCCAGCCTGTTGGCCCGGACTGCCCCGAGGGCGATCTGGTCACTGTCGATGTCTGGACCAAGCTCTCCGGCGACGAGCTGATCCGCAAGGTGCCCACCATCTGGGCCGTGGATGCGGACCAGCGCCTGCACCGACTGGCGGTCTCCAGAGCCCTCGCCCTGGCCTGCCGCGACCGGCTGGGCTTCTGGCACACCCTGCAGGAGATGGCGGGCATCAACAACGAGTACGCCAGGCGCGCGGCCGAGGCAGCCCGCAAGCAGGCCCTCGAGCAGTCCCGGGTCGAGCTCGAGGCCCGCGAGGCCGAGCTGCTCGCCGAGATCCAGCGGGTCCGTGAGAGCGAGGCGTCCGAGGCCCTCGGGCGGCTGGCGTCGGCCCTGCTGCACACCGATCTCGCGGCTCCGTCCCCCTC
>CALDOK010000356.1 GCA_937912125.1 uncultured Pseudomonadota bacterium | reverse complement strand
CGGCGTCGAGGCGATCGAGGGCCTCCTCCACGACGCTCAGGTGCTCGACGCGCCAGACGACGACGGCATCGTCTTAGGCCCTGCGCTGCACCGCTCGGGTCTCCAAGGCGTGGATGCTGGCCTGGTCCATGCCCAGGCTGTGCCCCACCGAGTAGATGCGGGCTCGCTCACCCTCGTCGGCGTGACCGTCGGACCAGGCGGCGTCCAGCAGCTGGTCGATGACATAGTCGCGGGCCAAGGCGGCAGCGTGATCGGCCTGCTCGATGCCCAGGCCCAAGCCCGCGGCCAGCTGCTGCAGGCGGTCCCACTCGGACTGCTCGAGCACCAGGTCGGCATAGGCCACGGCGAAGGCCAGCATCAGCATGGACTCCCGCAGCGCTGGGCTGACATGGGCCAGCTCGGCCGGGGTCAAGGGCGGGTACTGCAGCAGCTGCTCTACGGTGCCCAGGTCGCCGCCGGTGAAGGCGTCCACCAGCAGGCGCTCCTCGTCGTCGACGTGGCCGTCGGCCACTGCGATCTCAGCCAGCATGCGCGCCATGACCTGGCGGTCGTGGGGCTGGGTGATGGCCAGGCCGGTGAGGGTCTGGGAGAACCCGGTCTGCTGCTCGGGCTGGGCGCTGATGTGCACGAAGCCGTTGCGACTGGCGGACCAGGCGAACTGGCTCTGCACCTGCCGGAACGCCTGCACCACGGCGGCCCGCCGCTGGGCCTGGGTGGGGGCGACCTTGCCGACCTTGCCGGTGGAGGCCTCGTGCACCATGCTGGAGCCTGTGCGCCCCAGGTAGCCGCCCCCCAAGGCCGAGCGCACCATGTTGGCCAGGGACCAGCGCAGCTGCGACGCCGCCCGGCCCTTGAGCGAGTGCACCCACTGAGAGGTCCGGCCTCCCTTGGCCACCGCCGCGGAGCTCTCCGCGTAGGCACCCGTGACCGGACAGGCGAAGGTGACATAGACCGTGTTGTCCCGCAGCACTTCCTGGCCGATGAGAGGGAGGAGCAGGTCGTAGGTGGGCTGCGGCATGGGAGGCTCCGAGAGGGGTGGGCGGCATGCAAGCTCAGGTCTAACGCAGCGCTGAGCGCTCTTCTGTGTCCGGTGCGCGGCCCAGCGGATACCCTTGGACCATGCGCTGCAACATCACGTCTCATTTCCTCGCCCTGCTCCTGCTGACCGCTTGCCCTGGAACAGAGCCGCCCGACACCCAGGCGCCGATGGACGACACCGGCCCCGGTGACACCGACACGGGCGTGCCCGCCACCGTGATCTCGGCCGCGGCCCTGGCCGCCGCGGATGAGGTCTCTCAGGCCAACGTCGAGGCCTTCATCCGCGCCCTCGAGGCCCTGGGTACCCGCTACACGGGCACCGAGGGCGAAGCCCTGGCCCTGGCCCTGCTGAGCGACCAACTGGAAGGCTTCGGCCTGACCCCCGAGCAGGACAGCTTCTCCCTGGGCGGCGAGCAGCCCGTCAACCTGGTGGCCCGCAAGGACGGCGCGGAGCGCCCAGAGCGAGTGTGGATCTTCTCGGCCCACTACGACTCCACCTCCCAGACCCCCCAGACCTACGCCCCCGGCGCCGACGACAACGCCAGCGGGGTGGCCGCCGTGCTCGAGGCCGCCCGCATCCTGGCCCCCATGGAGCTCCGGGACAGCGTGTGGTTCGTACTCACCGCCGCCGAAGAGCAGGGCAGCAGGGGCTCGGAGCACATGGCCGAGTGGCTGCTGGACGACGAGATCCAGGTCCAGGGCGTGATCGCCCCGGACATGATCGGCTACTGGCCCGCCGGCGACGCCGACGCCTTCGACATCCTGGGGGACGACGGCAGCGAGCACCTGGTGGCGAGCATGGCCGAGGTGGCCGACCACTTGGGCGTGGCCCACAAGACCTGGAGCGAGCACCGCTACTGCTACGGCGACGACCACACGAACTTCCAAGAGGCGGGCTTCCCGGCCATCTCTCCCATGGACTGCGTCGAGGCCCACAACGTGTCCGGCTCGGGCGAGACCCTGCCCCACTACCACAAGACCACCGACACCATCGACACGCTGCACCTGCCCTTCACCACCCAGGTGGTGCGCGTGATCGTGGCCACCCTGGCCCACTGGGCCGAGCCTGCCTGATCCCGAGCGCTGACCGCACCGGGCGGGTCGCCGGGCGCCGGCAAGCCGGGACCCTTGCGCCAAGGGTGTGCGGTTCCCAGCATCCAAGGGCGGGCGTCGCATGCGCCGCGACCGCTGAGAAAAACGCAAAGGAACGACCAGAAACTGTCCGCCAGACAGTTCCTGTCCGCGTCACGGAAAAGGGCCAGTCCACCCCTGGCAGCTGGATCGTGAGGCACTAAGAGGAACTCCTGGCCTCCCCAGGGGGACCCACCCGCACCCTGCCCGCGCCGGCGCCATGCCACCCCTGCGTCTCGAGATCCGCCTTGCCCGCAGCCTCCCCCAACGCTCCCCGCTTCTTCTCCCCAGGCTCCGCCTACAACGCCGAGCGCGGCCTGCTGTATTTGTTCGACCACCACAGCGTGCTGGTGGTGCGAGCCTGGCCCGACCCCCGCGCCTGGCGCCTGGGCCGCTCTGGTCCGTGGAAGGGTGCGCGCCCCATCGGCCTCGACCTGGCCACACCCGACCGCACCGTCCGCGCCACCAGCGCCAACGGCCAGCGCAGGCATGCCAACCAAGCCCAGGCCTTCACCGTCATCCCCCCTCAGCAGCGCCGCCTGGCCGCCAGCTTCGGCCAGCGCGCCTGGCCCCTGCACTGCCTGTTCTCCCGGGTCCCGGGCTCCCAGCAGCTGGCCCGGGTCTGCCCAGCCCTGGCCGCCGGCCTGGCCTTCCACGCCAGCCTGCGTCCCGCCGTGGCCCAGCCCTTCCGATCGGCTCGGGCCCTGCTGGCCAAGCCCCCCGCCCGCATCGCTCGGGCGGTCGCCGACTGGCTGGGCTTTCCCCCAGGGCGCGCCACGGTGCGCGTACTCCGCCGCCTGCCCGCCGCCTTGTGCGGCCCGGGCAACCTGCAGCTGCTCCGACGCGCCCTGGCCCAGCCCTCCCTGCGCCGCGCCCTCTGCCACCTCCCTCGCTTCAACGTCGCCGTCCTCTCGCTGCTGCACCACCTGCTCCACCCCACGGGTCCCGTCCGCAGCGCCGGCCCCATGCTCCAGCGCCTGGCGGCCCTGCCTTCCCGCGGCGCTACCGAAGCTCGCAGCAGCATCGCGGCGCTGGTACACACCTGGGCCGAGGCCTGGCCCCAGCGCCCCCTGCCGCGCCTGATCACCCTGGCCCAGCTGTCCAGGCTGCGGCAGCAGGCCAACGTCGAGCTCCACAGTCCGGAACGTATCCGCCGCTGGGCGCTCCCCCTGGGCCCCTTCGCCACGCCTCCCATCCAGCCCGACAACGTCCTGGGGCTCGAGCTGCGGCCCCTGGGCACCGTGGATCAGCTGCTGGCCGAGGCCGCCCACATGGGCCACTGCATCGGCTCCCGCCACTACGTCAGCGACTCGGTGGGCGGGGCCGGCTTCGGCTACGCGGTGCTGGGTTCCCCCACGGGGCCGGCCTCTCGGCGCGAGCGGGCCACGGCATGGGTGGTGCCCGATGGTGGCGGCCGGGTGGCGCTCGAGCAGATCCACGGCCCCAGCAACCATCCCCCCAGCGAAGCCCTGGTGGCCGCGGTCAACATCTGGATCCACCAACACAACTATCCCCACCTGGCCCCACGCCGCAGGGGTGATCCCCTCGACCGCCAGCGCAAGCTGGGCCGCACCCTGCGGGTGGTGCGCGTGCGCAGGCCCGCCGCCGGTCCGCCGCCCATGCCCCGTCCAAGGCTTCCCCCGCCCTGCGCGAGCCAGCAGCAGCTGCTGCCCTTCATCGCGCCGTTCTGATCTCCCGGCCCGCACGCTCCAGGCAGCGCACCACGGCACGGCGCCCGGCGGGCTCCGCCAGGTCGTGCCCAGCGGCCACACACTCGACCTCCAGACCTCGCCCTGCCAGGCGCGCGACCTCGGCCGGCCTCACCAGGGGGTCGTCGTCGCCGAACAGAAAGCGCACCCCACCCAGCCAACCCTCGGGTTCGGCCTCACCCAGGCCCAGGCTGGTGCGCAGGCGCACGGCCCGGGGCGCGCGCTGCAGCAACCCGCGCAGCTGCCCCAGCTCCCCCAGGATGGGCGAGAGCAACAGCAACCCTGGCTCCGTCGGCAGCGGTTCCGCCACCCCCCGCGCCCGCTCCTCGGCGGCGGCCAGCAGCAGCCAGGCGCCGTAGGAATAGCCCACAGCCAGCGCTGCCCCCTCCAGCCACCCCTGCACCTGGCTCAACTGCTGAGCGAAGGGCTGCACGCACCAGGCCTCGTCCAGCTCAGGGGCCAGCAGGGGCACAGGCCAGGGATGCGCGGCCACGAGATCCCCGGGGCTGGAAGCCACCGATCCGCCACGGCCGCTGAGGAAGAGCACATGGGAGGCGAAGGGCATGAGCGCGACCTCGGGAGGGGCTCCATAGCCACCGGTTCGGGCGCAGGCATGGGCCTGGCTGGGAAGCCCTGGGCCAGGCCCGGTGTCGGAGGCACACGCCCGTGAGGCATGATGCTCGCCGCCCTGCTCATGACCCTGATCCTGGCCGTTGCCCAGGCCGAAGAAGCCGACGACAACGCCGGCCCCGACGAGGTGATCGTGGTCTGGGGCGCAGTGGAGGCCCGCAAGGAGCTCGAGGCCGAGCTGTGGGACCTGGGCTACCGGGCCCGACGCAGCCGCCGGGGCGACCGGGTGGTGATGCCCAGCACGCGGCGCGACATGCCCACCGTGATCCTGCACGACACGGGCTGGATGGAGCTGCGCGAGGGCCCCTTCAAGGCCGACACCCCCCTGGGCAAGACCCTGTCGCGCTGGGCGAGGCTGAACTTCGTCAACCCCCGCAAGGTGCTGGGGGCCAAGACCAAGCTGGTGGAGCGCACCTGGCCCCTGGTCAGCCTGTGGCAGGCCGCGGTGGCCGCCGAGGGCGCCGGCGACCTGGACCAACTGCCCAGGGGCGCCAACCTGGACGAGGCCCTGGCCGCCCTGGGCTGGGACGGGACCCACTACGCCCAGCCCAGCGACATCCCCACCCTGGACGAGCGCATCGCGTCCAGAGGCCACATGGTGGACTTCCGCCTGGGCCTGACCGGCCTGGCGGGCATGGAGCTGCAGGACGCCCTGAAGCAGGTGCCCCGCGAAGCCTTCCTGGACCGGGAAGACTGGGCAGAAGCCTACGACGACAAGCCCTTGAAAGACCCCGACGGTCGCCCCGTCACACCCCCGTCCAGGCTGGCCTGGCAGCTGAAGGCGGCGGGGGTCGGCCCGGGCGAGCGGGTGCTCGAGCTGTCCCGCGAGAGCGGCTACCGGGGGGCGGTGCTGGCCGCCCTGGGTGCCCGGGTGGTGCGGGTGGAGGAGGAGCCCGCCGTGGGCTTCGCAATCGCCGATCGCGTCGGCGAGCTCGGCCTGAGCCTCGAGGTCCAGCGAGGTCCCCTGGCCGCCGGCTGGGCCCAAGGCGCGCCCTACGATCTCATCCTCCTCGAAGACGCCCCCCACGCGGAGCTGACCGCCTTGGCCGAACAGCTCGCCCAAGGCGGCCGCCTGCTGGTGGTCCAGGGCTTCGATCTGACCCGCTACACCCTGAGCGAGGGGGAGCTGCGGGAGCAAGGCTTCCTGCCCCTGGGCAACACCGTCCCCGGCCTCGACCGGGCCTTCGTGCCCGACGCGGGCGTGCCCTCCATCCATGTCGAGGAACACACCCCGGGCCTCGAACCCTCCCCCATGGAATTCTGACCCGCGGGGAACCTGCGAGATAGGCCACTGTCCCAAGCCGGCGAGGTACACATGGACCAGCCCCGGAGGTGGACGTTGCGGCGCAAGCTATTGGGTGTAGGGATCACCGTGGTGGCCCTGGGCATGGCGGGCCTGGGCATGGCCCGCAAGCCGCTGAACCCAGCCCCCAGCCCCGGACAGCTGCTGCCGGGCGGCGCCATGGTGGCCTGGTCGCCGGGCTATCGGGTGAGCTTCTTCGGCGTGGAGCGCCTGCACCCCTTCGACAGCTACAAGTACGACAAGATCGCCGCTGAGCTGCAGAAGAAGGGGCTGGTGCCCGGGGACGCGTTCCTGATCCCCGACGAAGCGCCAGCAGCCCTGCTGGCCCGGGTGCACGACCCCGCCTACCTCGCCAGCCTGACCGACAACGAGCGCTTGAGCCAGGTCATCGAGGTGCCCGTGCCGGGCATCTTCGGGGCCAAGTCCATCGAGGCCCGGATCCTGGCCCCCTTCCGCCGGGCCACCGGGGGCACCATCGCCATGGCCCGCCACGCCCTCGAGCACGGCGTGGGCATCAACCTGGGCGGCGGCTACCACCACGCCCGACCCGATGGCGGCCACGGCTTCTGCGTCTACAACGACGTGGCCGCCGCCGTGCTCACCCTCCGGGACCAGGGCTTCGAGGGGCGCGTGCTCATCATCGACACCGACGCCCACCAGGGCGACGGCAACCACGCCGCCTTCGCCGACGACCCCAGCGTCTACACCCTGTCCTTTCAGCAGGAGAAGATCTTCCCCCAGCCCCGGGTGCCCGGCGACCGGGACGTGGAGCTGCGTTCAGGCACGGACGACAGCGCCTACCTCGCCCGACTCGAGCGCGAGCTGGACGCGGCCTTCGAGGCCGACGACATAGGCCTGGTGATCCACGTGGCCGGCTCGGACCCGCTCTGGAACGACCCCCTGGCCAGCCTGGGCCTGACCATCGACGGCCTGGTCAAGCGCGACCTGATGGTCATGCACGCCGCCCGAGATCGATCCATCCCGTACCTGCACCTGCTGGCCGGCGGCTACGGCCCCAGCTCGGCCGAGGGCTCGGCCGCCAGCATCGCGGCGATCCTGCGGGAGGTTGCCGCTCCACCACGCTAGTCGTGGCAGTACGCCAGGCCGTGGATGATCTCACCGTCCGCGCAGCCGAAGTTCACCGCGGTGTCATCGACGTTCCGCCAGCAGCGGCCCAGGCAGGCCTCCTCACAGTCCTCGCACGCCTCGAGGAGACAGCCGCTGAGCTGATCGCAGTCGGCGTGGTAGGTGAAGTGGCTGGGCAGCTTGCCGTTGAGTACCTCGCAGCCCATCAGCACCAGCGCCAGGGAGATCGCAAAGATGGCGCGCTGGAACAAGGTGTCCTCCCACAGAGATCGGGCGTCACTGGGAGTAACCACGATACGCATGCCTGTCCCAATCGCCGAGGACCCCACCATGCACATCCCCGACTGGCTCGCCGACTTCGACCAGCCCTTCGCCGAGGCCATCGCCCGGCACATCACCCCCAGCCGCGAACGCCGCGTGGCGGCCTTCGACGCCGACGGCACCCTCTGGTACGAGGACATCGGCGAGGCCTTCGCCCGCTGGCTGGTGGCGGGTGGACACATCCAGGGCCACAGCGACGTGGCGTCGTTCTGGGAGGAATACGAGCGCCGTGTCGATGCGTCCCGGGTCGATGGCTACACCTGGGTCATCCAGGCCATGGCGGGCCTTCCTGAGGCCGACGTACAGCTGTGGTGCCGTCAGCTGGCCGCTGCGTGGTCCAACTACCGGCCCCAGATGCGGGCCCTCATCTCCGGTCTCCAGAGCGAGGGCTTCGAGACCTGGATCGTGTCGGCCTCGAACCGCTGGATCGTGCACGCAGGAGCCCCGGCCATGGGCATCCCCCAAGACAAGGTCATCGGCATCCAGACCAAGGTCGTGGACGGCCTGATCACCACCGATCCCGTGCTGCCCCGCCCCTGCAACCAGGGCAAGGTCGAGGCCATCCAGGCCCACATCGGCGTGGTGCCCACCTTCGCCTTCGGCGACTCCATGGGCGACTTCGAGATGCTCGGCTACGTCGAGCAGGCCCTGGTGGTGGGCCGCAACGACCAGCCCGACAACGAGCTGATCCGCCAAGCGCGCCAGCGCGGCTGGCCGGTGCACAGGTTCTAGCTACGACCCCTTCGGCTTCGCGTTCCAGATGGTCAACATCAGCAGCGCGGGCACCAGGCTCAGCCCCGCCAGCACGTAGAACACAAGGTCCCACTCACCGCCGGTGGTGTCCTTGAGCCAGCCCACACCGGCGCCCGAGAAGATCGATCCGGCGGCGCCCATGGCCATGGTGAAGCCGGTGGCAGCGGCAGCGGCCCGGGGGTGGGAGAAGTCGATGGTGGCCGCACCGGACATGAGCATGTCGGGGCCGTAGATCAGGAAGCCCGCCAGGCCCAGCATCCCAGTGGCGATCATCCACGAGCCCTGGGGGATCTGGACGAAGGCCACGCACAGCAGCGCCAACAGGCCCAGGGCGATGGCGCAGACCGGCGCCCTGCGCTTGCCGAAGACCGTGTCGGAGATCCAGCCGGCGGAGATGGCCCCCAAGGCGCCGATGAGGGGCAGCGCCACGGCCGTCACCGCCGAGCCCGAGATGGAGCGGCCATGGAAGTCGGCCATGTACTGCACGGCCCAGTTCATGAAGGCGTAGCGCACGGAGTTGTTGCAGAAGAAGGCCAGGGCCAACACCCACAGGATGGGGTTGGACAGGGTCATCTTGAGCATGCCCAGGGTCCCGATGGGGGCGCGCTTGGCGCCGGTCTCGTCCACCTCATCCTCGTCATCGACGTCGTCGCGGATGCGCTCGAAGCCGGCGTCGCGAGGATCGTTCCGCAGGAACACGCCGATGGCGATGGCCACGGGCAGGGCGATGAAGGCGGGCACGGCGAAGGCGGCGCGCCAGCCGATGCTGTCCACCAGGAAGCCGGCCAGCAACCAGGCGAGCACGTTGCCCACGGCGTAGCAGGTGGAGATCACACCCAACACGGCGCCGCGGCGCTCGACCTTGGTCCAGTTGGCCGCGGTCTGCACCACCAGGGTCCAGCCAGCGCTCTGAGCGTAGCCGTTGATGGCCCACAGCACGAGCATGGCCGTGTAGCTGTCGGCCATGGACATGCCCAGGTTGCACAGCACCGCGATGGACAGAGCCACGGTCATCATGCGCCGAGGGCCGAAGCGGTCGGCCAGCTGCCCGTTGACGAACTGGCCGATGGCGTAGAAGGCCGCGTAGACCGACGGGATGCCGCCCACCTTGGCCGCTGACCAGGTCGGGTAGGCCGCCAGGATGGCGGGCTGGGCCACCGCGAAGTTCAGCCGACACAGGTAGTAGCTGGCGTAGCCGGTCCACAGCAGGGTGTAGGTGCGGTACTGCCAGAGTCGCTGGCGCTTCTCGTCGAGGACGGCTTGCATGGGGCCTCCTGGGGGG
>CALDOK010000355.1 GCA_937912125.1 uncultured Pseudomonadota bacterium | reverse complement strand
CCCCGAACCTCGAAAAACCTCGCTTGACGCCCCCGAAACCCAGGTGTATTCAAACCTCGCTACCCTCTACGTATCCTCAACAGCCTTGGGTGAAGCTGGCCGAAGCGCGGGACCGTAGGAGTAGTGAGGAGATGTACTCACCACCCACTAGCATGACCCAGCCCGGGGCTCCCCCGCCTCGCCCAACGCCTCAAGGGATTCCGAAAGGAACTGGCTGACGTCCTCTGCTGGTCCTGCACGAGGCAACCAACGATGAAGACCGTGGCAACGCAGTTCCCTGCGTCCTCGCGTCCGAGGGCCCTCCACATCGGAGGGTGGCCCGTCGTCTTCTCGCTGGTCTCGAAAGGACGCAACCATGGCCGAACAGAGCCAGACCCAGAAGAGCCCGCAGCCGCGCCCCCCGGCCCGGCCCTCCCCCGCTGACGTCAACCGCGGCAACCAGATGAACACGGACCACGAGGCCTACTGGAAGTCTCGGGGCACCCCTATGCCCGCTGATCCGAAGGATCGCCGCAAGTAGACACCTCGCCCGGCTGGAGTGTCCGCTTGCACTCCAGTCGGGCGTCCCCCCTTCGACGAGGAGGACCCCATGAGAATCCTGCAGGTCAACCACGGCTACCCGATGCGCTACAACGCGGGCTCCGAGGTCTACACTCGAACGCTGACCCACGGTCTGGCGGAGAGGGGCCACGAGCCATCTGTCTTCGCCCGCTTTGAAGACCCCCACCAGCCCGAGTACACGCTCATCGAAGAGCGCGACGGTCGAGTGCCGGTGTATCTGGCCAACATGGCGAGGAGCCAGCACCGCTTCCAAGCCGATCCGCTTGACCAGCGCTTCGCGGATCTGGTGCGCACGATCCGGCCCGATGTGGTGCACTTCCACCACCTGAATCACCTCTCCCTGGGCCTGCCCCGGGTAGCGGCACGCACAGGCGCCAAGGTGGTGTACACCGTCCACGACTTCTGGCTCGCCTGCCCACGGGGGCAACTGCTGCAGTGGGGCCTCGGACAGCAGCCATGGGAGCTCTGCCCGGGCCAAGACGACCACCGCTGTGCCGAGAACTGCTACGCCCGCTGCCACAGCGGCCTGGCAGACTTCGCCCAGCAGGATCTGCGCTATTGGCGCGCCTGGGTCCACGCCCGCATGGCCGCTGTCGAAGCGGTGCTGCCCAGCATCAACGCGTTCGTCTGCCCCAGCCGCACGGTGATGGACGCCCTGGTGGGCCGCTTCCCCGGCATCGCTGACCGAACGATCTTCCGCGACTACGGCTTCCCGCAACTGACGACTCGGCGCCGCGAGCGAGCCCCCGAAGAGCCCTTCACCTTCGGCTATATCGGCACCCACATTGCCCAGAAGGGCCTCGATCAGCTCATCCGCGCCTTCCTGCGCGTGAAGGGCGATCCCCGGCTGAGCATCTGGGGTCGTCCGCGCGCCCAGTCCACACCGAACCTCCAGGCGCTTGCCCGACCGGCCGGCGACCGCATCAGCTTCGAGGGTGAGTACGAGAACGGTGAGGTTGGGGATCGGGTGCTTTCCCAGGTGGACGCCATCGTGGTGCCCTCCATCTGGCTGGAGAACTCCCCCCTGGTGATCCACGAAGCACAACAGGCCCGCCTGTGCGTCGTCACCGCCAACGCAGGGGGCATGGCCGAGCTGGTAGAGCATGAGACCAACGGCCTGCTGTTCCAGCACCGCGACGAAGCGGACCTGGCAAGCCAGATGCAGCACCTGGTGGATATGCCTGGCCTGGCCGAGCGGCTTGGCGAACGGGGCTACATCCGCAGGACCGACGGCAGCGTGCCGACCAGCGAGGACGACGCGCGCTTCATGGAGAGGTTGTACCGCCAGCTCCATGGTGAGCGGGGTGTCCCCAGACACTTCACCACAGAGTCCATCGGGGAGGTGAGCGCATGACCGGCCCCTGGCGCGTCACCTTCGACACCAACCCCGACGAGTGCAACCGCCACTGCACCATGTGCGAGCAGTTCTCGGAGCACAGCGCCCACCAGCGGGAGCGCCACAAGCGCGATCTTCCACCCCGCCGCATGCCCTTCGAACTCATCGAGGATGTCGTCGGGGCGTGTCGGCCCCATGGGCTGCGGGAGATCATCCCCTCCACCATGGGCGAGCCACTGCTCTACCGCGACTTCGAGCGCATCTTGGACCTCTGCCGGGCCCAAGGAGTCCTGCTCAACCTCACCACCAACGGTTCCTTCCCCCGCTTGGGCGCCCACCGCTGGGCTGAGCTGGTGGTCCCTGTGACCTCGGACATCAAGGTCTCCTGGAATGGGGCCACGCAGCTGACCCAGGAGTCCATCATGGTGGGCTCGAGCTTCGGGCGAGGCATGGACAACCTTCGCACCCTGGTGGCGGTCCGCAACCAGCACCAGACCCAGCACGGGCACCGGTGCCGCCTGACCCTGCAACTCACCTTCCTGCGCTCCAACGTGGACGAGCTACCCGACC
>CALDOK010000354.1 GCA_937912125.1 uncultured Pseudomonadota bacterium | reverse complement strand
GGCTGGGGTTCGGGTTCGGGTTCGGGTTCGGGTTCGGGTTCGGGTTCGGGGTTGGGGGTGGGTTCGGGTTCGGGTTCGGGGTTGGGGGTGGGTGCGGGGTTGGGGGCGGGCGCAGGGCTGGTGCTGGCTGAGACGAAGCTTCGTATTGGAGGGAGGGGGTGGGCCGGTGGGCTGGTGGGTTGGGTGGGAGGGAGCTGCTCCGGTGGTGGTGGATCGTCGGGTGGCTCTGGGGTGGTGGTCGCTCCCTGCACCGCCGACCAGCCCCAGTCGTCCCTGGGCCTGGCCAGGGAGACGGCCAGGTAGAGCAGGTCCACGCGGTCGGCGTGGTCGTGGGGCTGCTGGATGACCACCGTGCGCGCCCTGCCCTCGGCGTTCCAGACCGTCAGCGACCAGCCCGCGCCGTCGTCTTTCACGAGCAGGCGCGGGATGAACTCGGGGCTGTGTTTGTCCCCGATGACCTCTAGCCAGGCTCGGGTCCACAGATCGCGGTCCTCCTGCGGGGGCAGATCCATGCTCTGCTGGGCCTGGACGGCCCCAGATGGCGCGGCGAGCGCCAGCGCCATGCAGACCAGCACTGTCGAGCGAACCCTCGACACACAGACCTCCTGTTCGAGATCAGTGTAGTCGTTGTGGTGAGACTTTTGGGCGCGGGGCGCCTTAGCGGGCCTGGTAGGCCTTCCACAGCCCCTGCATCGGCCCGTACAGGCCGTCGCGCACGAGCTTGACGTGCTCGGGCTTCCAGGCGGCCACGTCGGCGTGCAGGAAGGTGGTCTTGTCGTCGGTGTTGTCGAACACCGCGATGGGCAGGTCCCAGTCACGGCCGTGGGCGTGGATGCGGATGGTGTTGGGCTCGAAGGCGTTGTCGATGAGCCACTGGATGTCGTCACAGCCGTAGTCGTTGTACATGACCACGTCAGGGGCGCTGTGGTGCAGGTCGCTGTCGTCCATGCCTGGCACGTAGCGGGCCTTGTTCTTGCGCCGGCTCTCCTCGGGCGTGACCTTGATGTAGAGCACCGCGGCGTTCTCGAGCACCTCGGGGCGGTGGTTGGCCAGGGAGAAGGCGTAGCCAGCGGGGGGCTCGAGGGGCATGGCGGAGCCGTCGGCACCGCCGCGGGCACACTCCATCACGATGGTCTTGTTGGCGACGACGCCTTCGCGGCGGCCCCACTGCTCCTCGATGAGGAAGTCCATGGCAGGCTGCATGGCATCCGCCAGCTCGCGGCGAGCTTCGGGCGCCATCGCCGAGAAGACCTCGGGGCCGTTCAGGTCGCGGCGGTGGCCGTCGATGCGCTCGAACAGGGCCAGGCAGTCGGCGGTGGGGGTGGGCAGGTCGTTCTTGAGGATGTGGTAGTCGTCGCTGACCAGCCGCAGCAGCAGGCCCCAGTCGGGCTGGAAGATGAAGCGGCCATTTTTGTACTCGTAGAAGGCGCGGGGCAGGCCGCGGGCTTCGCGCTCTTCGTCCACCTTGGCCAGGAAGGCCACGTAGGGGAAGTCATCCAGCTGAGCGGTGTCGGCGACGTGGAAGTCGCGGATGCGGTCGGCCGTGGGGAGGTTTCGCAGGAACTTGCGGACCTCGGACTTGCCAGAGGCGGGGAGGGCGATGAGGAGGATGGTGTCGATGAACTGGCCGCTGGGCATGGGGGACTCCTGGTCTTCGTGCGGAGATGTCTGGGGGGACCACAGATAACGTAGGGGAGCACGCTGTGTGCTCCCCCGGGGTTCCTGCGGCGTGTTGGAGAGGAAAAACCGCTCCCTACGTTACTCTTCGGGCACCACCCGCACCCATCCGTGGGGGTCGGGGGCGTCGCCGCACTGGATGGACGTGAGCCGCTGATACAGCTCGGTGACCTTGGGCTGGGGGGTCCGGCCGTCACCGTAGACCACCTTGCGATCGCCCCAGGTGATGGAGCCCACCGGGGTGATCACCGCGGCGGTGCCGCAGCAGCCGGCCTCGGCCAGCTCGAAGATCTCCTCCACATGGATGGGCCGCCGCAGGGGATTCAGGCCCATGTCCTGGGCGATGGTGATCAGGGACTTGTTGGTGATGCTGGGCAGGATGCTGGGGGACAGGGGGGTGACGTACTGGCCCTCGGCGGTGATGCCGAAGAAGTTGGCCGGGCCCGACTCGTCGATGTACGCTTTCTCCTTGGCGTCCAGGAACAACACCTCGGTGTAGCCGGCCTTCTTGGCGGCCATGCTGGCGCGCATGCCCGCGGCGTAGTTGCCGCCCACCTTCACATCGCCCACGCCCAGGCTGGCGGCGCGGTCCACCTCTTCTTCGACGATCAGGTGTACCGGCGCGAAGCCTGTCTTGAAGTAGGGGCCGGCCGGGGTGACGAAGACCAGGAACATGTACTGGTCGGTGGGGGCGACGCCGACCTTGGGGCCGGTGCCGATGACCAGGGGCCGGATGTAGAGGCTGGCGCCGGAGCCGTAGGGGGGCACGAAGCGGCGGTTGGCGTTGATGGCTCGGTAGACCGCCTCGATGAAGAGCTCTTCGGGCGGGGCCGCCATCAGGATCTTGCGGCAGCTGTCGGCCATGCGCTTGGCGTTCTCTTCGATGCGGAAGACCACCACCTCGCCGTCCTTGGTCTCGAAGGCCTTGAGCCCCTCGAAGCACTCCTGGCCGTAGTGCAGCGCCGTAGCCGCCATGTGCAGGGGAATGAACTCCGAGTCGCTCAGCTCGCCTGCGTCCCAGGCCCCGTCACGCCAGGTGTAGCGCACGTTGAAGTCGGTCTTCATGTAGGCGAAGGGGAGGTTCGCGAAGTCGAGATCGGCCTTCTTGACGGTCATGGCTGCTCCTGTGGTGCGGGTCCGCGCGGAGGGGGCCTGGAAGATAATCCGTGCGCCCAAGGTCTGGTGGATGCGAGGGGTCAGGGTTCGGGGCGGGAGGGGGGGGCCTTCGCAAGAACTTCATCCGCGCCACCAACGCCATCAGCCCGGCGATTCTCGAGCCAGCCACGGTGGCTCCGCTCGCCGCCAGCCCGATGCGACCGTCGCTGCATGGGTCACCCGCGTTCACCTGGATGCCCTCGACCGCCAAGCTGCCTTCGCCAGGTACACCTCGGCGACGACGAGGACTCGACGATCCGGAAGGGCAGGCAGGCGGACGACGAGCCGGCAGTCAGGCAGCGTTGCGCCACTCGTACCGATGATGGAGACCGCCCACCCGTGGCAGGGCCACGACGGCGTAGTCGCCTGACGGCCTGGTCGAGGGAGACCGCCCCTCGGGAGCGTCCTTCTCCAGGGACAGGTGGCAACGGTCGTGGTGATGGTAGTCGACGTACCGCCGGAGCAGCCTGCGTAGGTGCACCTCTCCCAGGACGACGACGACTTCTAGCAACCGCCTTCCGGGCCGGTGCGTGGCCGATTCGCTGCCACGCACCGGCTTGACTCGTCTCTCGGCAGCCACCGCCGCACTGGCGCGGTGTCAAACATCTTGCGAGCCACAGGCCTCCCGAGACGTGGTGAATGAACCATCCCCGGCGGACTGAGCGGCTTACCCCCCCTGATGGCTGTCCAGTCGGTGACGTCGTCGCTCACCCCGTTCGCCGCATCAAGGTGTCAGCCACAGTGGCGGGGTTCGAGTCCAGAATGGCTCCACAAG
>CALDOK010000353.1 GCA_937912125.1 uncultured Pseudomonadota bacterium | reverse complement strand
ACCCACGACGGCCTTCGCCCGCGGCGATCGTACCGACGACGCTCCACTCCGCGGCGATCGTACCGACGGCGCTCCACACCGCGGCACATCGCCGCGCCTGCGACCCACGACGGCCTTCGCCCGCGGCGATCGTACCGACGTCGCCGCTGAAGCACCACGAGCGCCCCGAAGGGCGCCCGTGTACCGCCGGATTCCGGCTAGTCCTTGGACCCAGCCACCCAGCGCATGCCCCACTTGTAGTGGTGGTCCGCTTCTTCCTGGTCACCGAAGAAGTTCACCTCCTTGGTGACCTTGATCTGCCCGTTGTTGTTCTCGAGCAGCGCGATGGCGCAGAGCCGGCGCGGATCGCGATGCTCACCCATGCGCACCTCGATCTCGGGGCTGCCGGGGGCCTTGATGGTGACCACGGCGTCGGTCATGGCCCACTTGGGCACACCCTCGTAGATGTAGGTGTAGATCAGGACCCGCTTGATGTTCGACCACTGGGACAGGTTGATCTTGATGTTCTCGCCGGTGGACGAGGCGCCGGAGCGATCATCGCCCAGGTGGAGGATCCAGGGGGGGTAGTTGAAGCTGCCGAAGGTGCCGTCGGGGTTCTGGCGGCCCAGGGGCTGGATGGCCGACTTGGGCCCCTCGTACATCTCGAAGAAGCAGCCGAGGTCGAGGTCGATCTCTTCGCCACCGCCGAGCAGACCGGCCAGGAAGCCCTTCTTCTTGGGGGCGCCGGTGTTCCAGTTGAGGTTGATGAGCACCTCGTTGCCACCGGAGGCGGAGCTGACCTTGGGCTTGATGGCGATGCTGTCGCCCTTCTGGGCCAAGGTGACCTTGGAGGACAGCACCAGGGCCGAGGCGCCGGGCACGGTGGACTTGAACTCCTCGAAGCTCATGACCTGGGAGTCGTTGAGCAGCTGGGAGCCCAGGAAGCCGGCGCTGAACTTGGCCAGCACGGCCACGGAGCCCTGACTGCGGGAGTCGAGGTTGATGGTGTGCTTCTCGCCGCGGTCCGTGACCACTTCCACCCGGGCGTCGTAGTCGGCGAAGACCTTGTTGGTGCCTGCCGAGGCGTCGGTGAAGTTGACCGCGCAGATGAACAGCTCATCGAAGTCGTCGAGCTTGGCCACCAGCATGTCTTCCTGGTTGTCGCCGCCCGTGGCGCCCACACCCGCGTCGCCCGACAGCTGCATGAACGGGAAGGCGTTGAGATCGCCCATGCTGCCGCCCGCGTAGTTGTCGGAGTACACGCCGCCAGAGCGGCCGTCCTTGGTCTTGTAGAAGGCCATGAGGTCGAGGTCGACAGCCGAGGTCCACACCAGGCTGACCTTGATCTGCTTGAAGGCGCCGAGGTTGGCGCTTGCACCCTTCTGCTTGAGTTCCATGTCGGTTCCTCCTCCGGCGGCAGCCGGCTACATGATGGTGGTGATGAGTCCGTTGATGGCGTTGACCGAGTCGTTCACCCAGGGCACGTCCATGGCGCGCATGACGATGAAGGCGGTCCAGAAGGCGTAGATGCTGAGCAGGAAGATGCCCTTGGCGCCGGTCATCTTGCGCCCGATCAGGAAGGTCATGAAGACGATGGCGGTGAAGCCCAGCAGCACGACCCGCAGGATCTGGACGTCGGCGACGGCGCCGTTGGACGCGGCGGAGGCCAGGGTGATGTCACCGTGGTGGATGAGCCCGTAGACGAACAGGGGCAGGCCCAGGGCCACGGTGATGTCGAAGATGTTGGAGCCCAGGGCGTTGGACACGGCGTCGTCGTAGTCGCCGGCCATGGCGTCCTTCATGGACAGGACGGTGTCGGGCACCGAGGTGGCCGCGGCCGCCAGGATGACGGTGGTGAAGTACAGGGGGATCTCGAGGGTGTCGGCCGCGTGGACCACGGCCCAGGAGAGGATGTAGCAGGCCACGGCGATGACGCCGGTGGCCGAGGCCAGCACGGCCCAGGCCCGCCCGTTGTTCAGCTCGGCGCCGCCGAAGTACAGCTGGTTGAAGTCGAAGGTGAGCAGGGCCTTGAGCTTGCCCACCTCTTCGTCGCCGTCGTCGTCGTCGTCATCGTCATCGTCGTCGTCGCCGTCCTCGGTGCCGTGCAGCTTGAACTGGATCATCAGGAAGCCGAAGTACAGGGCGTAGACGCCCATGAGCACCAGGCCCATCCACCAGGACATGACAGGGCTGGACAGCAGATAGATGAGCACGATCTCGGCCAGGATCAGGAAGAAGCCGTCGCGCAGGATGGTGCCGGTGCCCACGGTGATGAAGGGGACCTTCTCCCGCACGCCCTTGGCGTTCTTGACGCCGATGAACACCACCGTGACGATGCAGAGCCCCGGGATGATGGCGGCGTTGAAGACCGCAGAGCCCGCACAGGTGGCGATACCGCCGGAGTAGCCATCCTTGTCCAGGAAGAAGATCAGCAGGATGAAGGTGGTGAGCAGCTCGGGCAAGGAGCTGCCGATGGCGTTGATGGTGGCGCCCCTGACGCCCGGAGGCATGTTGCGCCCCAGGTGCCCGCTGGCATCCTCGAAGGAGTTGCAGGCGTACATGATGATGACGGAGGCCAGCGCGACCATGGCCAGGGCCAGCAGCAGGTTCAGGAGCATCGAGGCAACCTCGGGGTGGTGAGAGCGGTAGCCGAGCGTAACGCGTGCGCAACGCCAGGCCCGGCCCGTCACACCCAAAAAAGAGGCCCGAGGTCGGTGGAAACCACCGCCTCGGGCCATCGCTCACCCGACCGTTCGGCCGGGCCTAGGCATAGGCTAGAGCAGGGCGAACAGCGCCTGGAGCTTGGCAGGGAACGGAGCCTTGGCGTCGGCCTGGAGCTTGGCGATGAGCTGACGCTCCACCGCGTCGATCTGGCCATCGGCCCACAGCTTGCCGTGCAGGTAGGCGGCCTCGTCCTCGTCCACCACTCCGGGGGAAACCTCGTCCTTCAGAACGAAGTCGGCGATGGCCTGGGCGAAGAGCTCGCCCCAGCTGGCGTGGTTGGCCTTGCCGCTGACGGCATCGTTGAGGGCGAAGAGGAAGTCTGCTTCTTCCTGGTCGATGACGCCATCGTCGTACAGGCGCTCACGCAGCCAGCCGACCTCGTCGGCATCGATGATGCCGTCTTCGAGGATCTCGTCCATGAGCTGGGAGAGGGGGGCCGTGAGGTGGTGGGACATGGTGACCTACTGCTCGATGATCGCGATGAGCTGGTTGAGGTTGGTGAGGCCCTTGAGGGTGCCGGCCTTGGAGGTGTTGATGAGCTGGCCGCCGACGGGGCTGGAGTTGTCGATGGTGGCCAGCAGGGCCACGTTGCCCATGGTGCCGGCCTCGAGGGTGACGTTGTGGGAGGTGCCGCGGTCGTCCATCACGTTGAGGCTGACGTCGGAGCCGGCGAAGCGGGCGGGAGCGCCGCTCTGCACCTGGCCGTAGTCCCAGCACAGGATCCAGACGTACTTCATCTCGTCCAGGGACGCGATGCGCATCTGCTCTTCGTTGTCGCCGCCAGCGTCGCCCACGCCCTCGTCGCCGGAGAGCTGCATGTAGGGGAAGCCGTTCAGGTCGCCCATGTCACCGAAGTAGACCAGACCCTTGCGTCCGTCCTTGGTCTCGTAGACCGCGCAGAGGTCGAAGTCGGCGGCGGTGGTCCACTTCATGGTGACCAGCAGCTGCTTGAAGGTACCGACGCTTGCGGATGCGCCCTTTTGTGCGAGTTCCATGGTTCTCTCCAGGGGATGTGCCATCAGCGGCACGTGGTTTTGGTGGGTGAAGCGGTGGGTTCGGGGGGCGGTGGGCGAACCGTGGGGCTGACCTCAGGCCGCAACCCGGACCAGGACCCTTACCCAGCACCGCCGCGCATTTCAACACGGCGGCCGGCGCGGTGGACAGGCGAAGCCCCGCGCTGGTAAGGCACGGTTCACAGCGAGACTTGCATGACTCCGTCCACAACTCCACCACCGCCCCATGGAGCCTTGGCCTCCGCCAGGCGACACTGGCGCGGGATCCTGGACCTGGCGCTGGTGGCGGTGCTCGCGGTGGTGGCCGGTCAGGCCAGGCTGGCCTGGGTGGATCTGGGAATCAGCGTGGACTGGACCTGGTTCGTCGAGTCCAGCAACTCGCTGGCCCAAGGGCGCGCCCACCAGTATGTCCAGTACCTCTACACCTCCGTACCCTGCGTGATCTTCGCCGGGTTCATCGAGGTCCTGCACGACCCGATGCGCCTGATGAAGGCCTGGGCGCTGCTGGGGGCCCTGTGCGCGCCCTTGACCTACCTGGCGGTGCGGCGGGTCGCGGGGCCGGTGGGGGGCATGGCCGCCGGTTGGATCCTGGCGGTGCACTACGACAACGTGGTCACCGTCACCGGGATCAAGTCCCCGTACGCCATCGCCACCTGGACCGCCCTGGCCGCCCTGGGGCTGGCGGCGTCCACCCAGCGACGTCCCTGGGGGCCTCCCCTGTTCGTGCTGGGGGCCGCGCTGGCCATCGGCCACCACCTGGGCCTGTGGTTGCTGACTCCGGCGGTGGTGGTGCTGGCATGCCTCCACATCGCGCGCCTGCGCGGCAGGCAGCGCTGGCTGTCCGCGGGCCTGAGCCTGGCCCTGGGGGCTGCGGTGCTGGGCATCGTCCTGGCCTTCGACCTGACCAGACTCCTGGAGGAGATCCCGGACTACCGCGCTCGGTTCGGCTCCCCTCAGGGTTCCATGGCCAGCGGCGCCGCGACCTTCATGGGGTTGCTGCTCGGGCGTGTCCCCGCCCTGCACGGCGAGCGGCTGCTGTCGGGCCTGGCCAGCACCACCACCAGCCTGCGCCTGCTGGGTGGGGTCGCCGCGGCAGGCATCGTCGTCACAGCCGGCAGGCTGGCCTGGCTGTGGCGCAGGAGGCGGGCCGGTGCCGAGCCGCTGCCGGCCCAGCGGCCCGTGCTCGAGGCCTCGGCGGTCGGTCTGCAGGCCCTGCTGCTGCTGGGGCTGGGCGCCTGCCTGTACCTGGCCAACATGGTCGGCAACGACTACTTCGAGAACCACCACGTCGTGGCCCTGGTGCCCATCCTCGCGCTGGCCATGGGGGGCCTGGCCCGCGGCCTGGCGTCTGCGCGCTTGGGGGCCTGGGGCGCCCTGATCCCCTCCATCGCCCTGGCGGGCTGGCTGTGGCAGATCATGCCTCACCTGATGCCCCTGCCCGCTCCCGCCATCTCGCCCGCCCAGTTCGAGGTCCACTCCTTCCGCAATGCCGCCGAGGTGGCGGTGGCCATCCGCGACGACGCCCGGGCCATGGGCCGCCAGCCCGGCCTGCTGCTCTGGACCCGCCGGCCCGACCAGGTCACCCCCTGGCTGCTGCCCGACCTGGCCAACGAGCTCGCGCGCCTGGACTGGCGGGGCGATGATCTTCCCCCCGCTTGCTACGTCGTTCACCAGCGCGGCCTGGACGCCCGCCTCGGCGCCGGCCGGGCCATCCCCCTCTCCCACGTCACGGGCCTGAGCCTCCGCGCCTTCGACGACTGCAGCCAGCTGGCCCCCCTCGAGGGCATCCTCTGCGGCGGCCTGGACCGCAGCAGCCTGTGGCGCGGCCAGCAGTGGACCGGCAAGGCCGACGCCACCGCCTTCCTCGATCAGGTACTCCCCTGCGTGCGCACGCGCTAGCGGGGCTGTCATGAGCCAACCCACGCCCCCCCGCTTCGCCCAGGAGGCCAGCACCAAGCGCTGGCGCGAGCGAAGGCTGCGCGCCCTGGATCTGGCGCTGATGGTGGCTGTGCTGGTGATCGCGGTGCAGGTGCGCACCGCCTGGCAGGACGCGACCATCGTGGCGGACTGGCCCTGGTTCGTCCACAGCGCCAACAGCATCGCCCTGGGGGAACGCGCCCCGTTTCTGCAGCTGCTCTACAGCTCGGTACCCTGCGCGGTCTTCGCGGGCCTGATCCGCCTGGTGCCGCACCCGGATCGGCTGCTGTGGGCCTGGGCCGCCCTGGGTGCCTGCACCGCGCCCATCGGCTACCTCGCCGTCCGTCGCCTGGCCGGACCCGCCGCGGGGCTGGGCGCCGGGCTGATCCTGGCGCTGTCCTCCGGCGACGCGTCGGTGGTCGAGGGCATCAAGTCCCCCTACGTGATCTCCACCCTCACCGCCCTCGCCGCGCTGGGGCTGGTGGGCGCCACCCAGCGCCGCCCCTGGGGGCCGCCCCTGCTGGTCTTCGGCGTCGCCATGGCCGTGGCCTTCCACGTGGGTCTGTTCCCGCTGGTGGTCCCGGTCTGCGCGCTGGCCGCCGTCCACCTGGCGCGCCTGCCGCGGACTCAGGCCCTGATCTCGGGGCTGGCCTGCCTGCTGCTGGGAGGCGTGGTGCTGGGCTGGGTGCTGGCGCTGGACCTGGACCACCTGCTGGGCGACCTGGCCTTCTACCAGTCGTCCTACCCGTCCGCGGCTCCCCCGGGGCTGCTGGACCGGGCCCGCTGGCTGCTGGGGTTGCTGGAGGCGCAGCAGCTGGCCCTGGCGGGATGGCCGGGTCTCATCCCAGGCCTGGACGACATGTACCTGCAGGGCATGGCCTCCACCCCCATCACCCTCCGGGTCGCCGCCTGTGTGAGCTGGCTCGGGATCGTCGTCCTGTCCATCAGGGGCCTGGTGGCCTGGCGAGCGCGGCGCGGTGGCGCACCCGGCTCCCACGCCGCCCGGGGCCAGCTGCAGGCCGGCGCTGTGGGCCTACAGGCCTGGCTGCTGCTGCTCTGCGGCAGCTTCGTCTACCTGAAGAACGGCTGGCAGTTCGACTACCTGCAGTACCACCACTTCGTCTCCCTGCCCCCGCTGGCGCTGACGGCCCTGGCCGGACTGGGCGTGGCCGTGCTCCCCAGCCGACCACGCTGGCTGCCCGCCCTGGTCCCCACCGTCGCCATCGGCGCCTGGCTGGTCCTGGCCCGCGATGCACCGCTCCACCCCCTGCCGCGCCCTCCGGTCCAGCTGGCCCCCAGGACCCCCGTGGTGCGCTCGGCCCGGACCGCCAACCTCGTCTCCCACCTGGTCAGGACCGACGCCAAGGCACGCCAGCACCAGCCCGGCGTGGTGCTGTGGGGCCCCTGGGGAGACTCCGCCGAGCCCTGGCTGATGGCGGCCCTGATCAACGCCCAGGCGCGCCTGGCGTGGGCCCCCGACGATCTGCCCCCGGCCTGCTACCTGGTCACCACGCCCACCCTGGCGGCGCGGGTGGAGACCGGGCGGCGGCTGCTCGAGCAGCCCGAGGGGCTCGTGCTCATCGCCCTGGACAGCTGCGACGAGCTGCACCAGCTGCAGCCCCTGATCTGCGCCCGCAGCGGCGCCCGCCGCTGGCGAGACGACGACGTGGGCGACCCTATGCCCGAGACCGCCTTTCTGGAAGACCTGCTGGACTGCAGCCTGCTGCCCGCCCCGTGATCGCGCTCTACAGCGTGCGCGTGATGCGCTGGGTCTCGAGGAAGGCGCGGGTCTCGGCGTCCACCCGCCGGGCCTCCTCGTCCAGGGCCGCCTGGTTGTCCCGACGCTCCTGCTCGGTGGCGTCCTTGCCCAGGGGGCCGTGCCCCAGGGCGCCCTCGAGGAGCAGGTCGGCCTCGGCAGCCACATCGCCCGAGCCGTGGGCCTGCCCCGCGATGCGCGCGCGCTGGTCGCGCAGCTTGTCGAGCCCAAAGTGTTCTTCGACCGCGTCGATGCGACCGATGGCCGAGCTGGCGATGCGGGCCAGCAGCGCGTCGACCCAGCTCGGAAAGTCCCGATCGAGCTTGCGCAGCGCATCGACCAGCAGGGGACGCTCGGGGTTTCCCCAGAAGGGACCGCTGAGGTCGTTGGCCAGCCTTCCCAGCGCCTTGGCGTGGGCCTGCAGGCCCTCGAGCTCACCCAGGGCCGCGCGCTGATCCTCCTCGCTGGCCCCCTGGGTGCCCCGGAGGGTGGCCTCGATGGCCTGCATCGAGGCGTCGGCCTGGCCGCGCAACACCGCCACGGGCAACACCCGGAGCTTGGCCAGGTAGGGCTCGAGGTCGGGCCCCAGGGGCAGCGCACGACCCAGCTGAGCGTGCAGATCCTCGAGCTCGGCGAAGAGCCCCACGAGGTGCTGTGCCACCATGGGCAGGTCGCCGCGAGCCCTGGTGATGTCCTCGGCGGCCTGGGCCCGTCGCGTGACGGCGTAGATGGCCGCCAGGCCCGCGTCGCGCACCATGTCCTTGAGCTGCCTGTGGAGCGCCAGGTTGCGCTCGCTGGCGAAGCTGCCGATCTTGTCCAGCTGGTACTCGGCCCGCAGCCGCAGGGACTCGAGCACCGCCCACTCCAGGCCCACCATGGCCTTGCGCGTGAAGCCCACCAGGCCCCCCGCGCCGAAGTCCACGACGCGCAGGCCGAGGCGCCCGTCTTCGGAGGGAGCGCTCAAGGCCACCCGCAGGGCATCCGGTGAGAAGGCCACGGCATCGAAGGGCTCGTCCCCCACGGGGAGCTCGAGCACGCGCCGGGAGTCGGGCGAGCCCAGCAGGAGGCGCTGACCGACGTGGACCGCCACCCGCTCGCCGTCGCCCGCGAAGCGCAGCCCCTGCACCGGGCCATCGAGCCGGAAGCGCCCCAGCTGGTGCGAGAGGGTGTCGTCGTAGACCGCCACGAAGCCCTGCTCGGCCACGGCCAGGCGCTCACCTCGCCGATCGAGCCCGATGAGGTGTGCGCCCGCCTGGTCTCGGCTGGAGAAGCCCATGAGTTGCCCGCCGCGAACCCACCACAGGCGCAGGGCTCCCCCGCCACTGGAGAACAGCTTGGCACCGTCGGGGACCATGGCCATGGCGCGCACCGGGAAGCCGCGCACAGCCTCCGCCGGCCGCCCTGGTGTGAGCTGAAGCTCGCCCGCCACCCGCGCGCAGGCGAAGCGGACGAGCTCGCCGCGCTCGGTGCCCACCACCAGCTGATCGCCACCGGGGCCGAAGACCAGGGCCGAGACCTGAGCCGCCGGGCCCGGCCCGCCGCGCAGGACGCCGCTGCCCGCCCAGGCGGCTCGCGCGCAGTCCAACACCGGCGCCTGGCCCACACAGCCCACCGCCAGCAGCTCCCCGTCCGAAGAGAAGCCCATGCAACAGGCGCCGTTGGCCGGGACATCGAGGCTGCGCATGAGCTCGGGCTGGACCTGGAGATCCCAGAACAGCAGCCGCTGGGAGGTGTCGCCAGCGACGAGATCCACAGCGGTGAGGCCCGCCAGCCAGCGCCCGCAGGGGGACCAGCAGAGCTGTGCCACGGTGGCGGGCTCGGCCACGACAGGCAGCGCCCGCACCGGAGGTCGGTCCTCGAGCAGCCGCACGGGCCCCTGACGCTCTGAGCTGTGCTCCACGCCGTCCATGAAAGCCCGGATGTCGTTGTGGTCCCGCTGAACCGCGATGCCTGCCAGCACCGCCCGCTGGCGCTGGATCAGGCCGAGGGCCTCGACGATGGCGTCCTCGAGCCCCGCGAGGGCCTCGAGCAGTGGGGCGGGGTCGCGGCCCTCGCGCCGGGCGGCGTCGGCGCGGCTGGACAGGCTGGCCTTGGTGGCGTGCAGGTGCTCATGCTGAGCCTCGAGCCGCTCGATCTCGGCCGCGATGCGCAGCTCGACCGCCCGCAGGTTGTCGGGGTGGTGCGTGGGCCGCTTGCGCGCCCACAGGCGGCCGAAGAGCGAGCGAGCCTGGTCCCGAAACCGGCCGCAGTCGGGGCAGTAGGGCGCGTCGACCTCCACGGCATAGCCGCAGTCGGGGCAGGGCTGGAAGCGCTCGCTCATAGGCCTCGGGACGGGTCGCCACCGCGCAGAGGACGCGGCGGAAGCACTGTCGCAAGCCTAACTGCCCAGCGGGCCCCTGGGCAGCGCACCCTGGGCTGCGGCACGCTCCGGCCCGCGTTACCGTTCCCGCCCTAGGTGATGGATGACACGCTCGCCTCTCAACCCCGAGATGACCCCCTGGAGGCCGCGTTGAGCCGCCTCCAGGTGGTGCTCTGTTGGGGCTGCGGCGGGCTGCCTTGGGCGCGCCTCCAGCCCGGACAGCAGCAACGCCACCAGGTGGGCTCCCTGGGGAGCTGGATCGGCCTGAGCGCCAGCGGCCCGCGCTACGGGCTCGACGTCAGCCGTATGATGCCTGGCGAAAGCCCAATCTGCCTGTCCAGCCTGATCCATTCCGAGCAGCACTGGCTACCGAACCCAGGCTGGCTGGACGCTTCCAAGGTCGAGCTGGTGGCCGAAGGCAGCTCCCACGCCACCCCTCCCCCTCCCCTGCCCTCCCTCGACCAGCTCTCCGACGGCATGGCCGACTGGTGCGGCGAGCAGCTGGGTGAGCCGGGCGTGCTGGCCGTCCCCTTCGCCTGGCGTGAGGTCCCGCTGGCTCAGCGCCTCATGGCCCCCTGGGCGCAGCGGGGCTGGCGCTTCCTGGCCCTGGAACAGCTGGTGCAGCGAGCCGCCGGGGGCGGCCGCCGCGTGATCACCAGCGACGGCGCCTACCTGCGCCTCCACGGCCCCGTCGCCCAGCTGGTCATGCCCAGCAGCATCGAGTCCGCCGGCGCACTGGCACTGGCCAGCGCGGTGCTGCCTCGCATCCTCCAGCAGGCGGGTCCCACGGTGGCGTCGTATTGGCGCGAGCTCGAGCAGCAGCGCCAGGAGCCGCTGGTGCGCGCCCTGCTGGCCCGGCGGATCCTCCAGGCCCTGCGCCTGGGCGCCCACGCCATCTCCATGGGCGGAGCCGACTCCCCCCTGTTCTTCGCCCCGGCTCCCGGCGCCCCCGAAGCCCTGCTGGCCCTGCACGACCACCGCTTCCGGGTGTTCCTGCCGCGGCTGCCGGACATGAACTGGTGGGAGCGCGTGGCGGAGGCGGGCTTCCTGCGCTCTCCCAGTGGCCGGGTGCTCATCTTCGGGCTCGACTGGAAGACCGTGCCCACCATCGAGATCGAGGGTCCCAACAGCCCCTGGGACCTGCCCTCCCACCTCGAACAGATGGGGGCCCAGCGCAGCACCTTGCGAGCCCACGGGCTGCACGACCACGCTCAGGACGCGGAGCCCCTCGAGGCCTGGTTCCCGACCTGGACCCCAGCCACAGCCCAGCCCGCGGCGCCCAGCCAGGCTCCCACCCCGGAGACCGAGCTGGCGCCGCAGACGACGCCCGAGCCTCCGCCCCCACCCATGGAGCCTCCGCCGCCGGTCGAGCCCTCGCCTGCGCCCATCGAGCCTCCGCCCCCACCCATGGAGCCTCCGCCGCCGGTCGAGGCTCCACCTGCTCCCACGGAGCCCCCGCCCCCACCCATGGAGCCCCCGCCACCGTTCGAGCCCCCGCCCGACGCGCCGTCCAGCTCCCCCGCCTTCGCGGCCCAGTGGGAACAGCCCCGGGCACCCAGCCTTCCTCCGCCCCCCAGCCTCGAGCCCCCGCCGGCCATCGAGCCTCCGCAGGCGGACCCGCCCGCCTTCCTCGAGCCACCCGCCGAGCCCCGTGCTCGACCGCTCGCGCCTCCAGCGGACCAGCCATCCCAAGCCCAGCTCTCCGATCCCCGACCGGTCCTGGGCGGCTTGGCCGACTTCGAGCCCCAGCAGATCGTGGTGCGACCCACGCACCGCGCCGACTCCCTGCGCCTGGTGGTCGACGGCCAGCCCGTCCCGAGCGCCAGCCTGGTGCCCACAGGGCTCGGCCCGGACGGTCGCAGCTGGTACCTGATCGAGGACTGTCCCCTGCGGCACGGGGCGCTGGTCCGCGTCGACTTCGAGCCCAGCTGGGGAGACTCATGAGCGCCGCCCGCTGTCAACGCTGCCGCACCGCCTGCAGCCTGCACGACCGCTACTGCGCCGCGTGCGGCACACCCCTGGTCGAGCTGCGCTGGCGGGCCGACGACGGCGACTGGCAAGAGCAAGGCGGACGCCTGGCCATCCGCCGAGGCGCCTCCTCCACCACCATCACGATCCAGAACCAGGGCCCGGTGCCCGCCGGCCTGGTGCTGCTCGCCGACAGCCTGCAGCAGCTGCCCCCCTGGGTGCTCCGGGAGCAGCTCCAGGAGCTGGCCATCGTCATCGAGCCTGGCAGCCAGGCCCAGCTCGAGGTGCCCTACGTGGCCCGGCAGCTCGAGGCCCTGTTCCGCGCCAAGTCCGACCTCCCCAGCGGCCAGCCCGTGGCCACCGAGGCCCGCCTGGGCCTGCTGACCACCCTGTGCCGCCGCACCGATGCCGGCTGGACGGCCCGCTGCCTGAACATCGACCTGCAGGTGGCGCGGGACCCCTGGCTACGCCCGGGGGGCTCCTGCTACCGCTTCCTGCCCACCGAGCTGCTCGAGGGCGAGCCCTTCGTCCACAGCCTGCGCCTGCACAACGAACACGCCGAGCCCATCGAGATCCTGGACCTCCACGTGGTCGATGCCCCCGACGTGCTGGCGCCCCCTGCCTCCATCGCAGGCGAGCCCCAGCGCCTCGAGGCCCCCGGCTTCGCCCGCCTGCGGGCCGAGGGTGCCCCCCGCGTCCTTCCCCCCGGCCAGGCCTGCGATCTCGCCCTGCAGCTCTCCCTGCAGCCCGGCGCCATCGCGCCTGGCAAGGTGGGCTGGTTCTCGCTGCTGGTGCGCTGCCGCTATCGCCACAGCACCCCGGGCCGGGTCCAGGCCATCGTCGAGGGTGTGGTGGGCCGGGCGCCACGCCTGGTGGCCTTGGACGCTCCCCGAGCCGAACACCCCGCCCTGGACCACGCCGCCAGCTTCCCCATCCGCATCGCCAACCCCGGCGACCTGCCCCTGCGCATCACCGCCATCGAGCTGCTGCGCTCGGACGGCCTGCCCCGCCCCGAAGGCCAGCCCGACTGGTTCGAGCTGCTGGGCCTCGAGGTCGGCGCCGTGCTCGACCCCGGCCAGGAGCTTGCGCTGCGCTATGAGCTTCGGCCTGACAAGCGACCCTTCGACGAGCTCGACCGCGAGTGGTGTGTGCGCCGGGTGCGCCTGCACCACGACGGCTGGGGCGAGCCCGAGCAGCGGGTGCTCGAGCTCGAGGTGGGCGCGCAGCTGGGTCGTGTGCGCGTGGCCACAGGCATCCACCTGGGCATCGACTTCGGCACCTCCAGCTCCATGGTCTGCCTGGTGCGAGGCGACGGCCAGGTCCAGGTGGCGCTGCAGCTGGACAGCGACGCCATGTCCCGCGAGCAGCTACCTTCGCTGATGTACTACCGTGGGCTGCAGGACGACGAACACGACGGCGACCCGTTCCTGTACGGCCACGAGGCCGACGCCAGCGCGGGCATCGAGCCCAGCAACCTGGTGCGCAGCATCAAGTCGGTCATCGCCCAGCACCCCAGCACCCGCTACCACTTCCTCGAGGAGCTCGAGCCGGGGCGCTACCGCCGCCGCACCTACGCGCCGCAGGAGCTGCTCAACCTCTTCATCACCGAGCTGCGACGCCGAGCGGAGCGCGCAGTCTCGAACCTCAACGTGCGGCAGCTGCGCTCCCTGCAGCTGGACTCGGGCAAGGTGCGCTTCGTGCAAGCCATCTTCAGCCACCCGGTCGAGGTGAGCGCCGACATGAAGCAGGCGCTGATGAAGGCCGCCCACGCCGCCGGCCTCAACCGCGAGCAGCGCAGCGCCGACGACTTCCTGGCGGGCGCCTGCGTGGACGAGGCCACCGCCGCGGCCTTGTCCTACGTCTACGCGCGCATGTCCGGCGAGGTGGCCTCCGACCGCCCTCCCATGGACCTGGAGCGGGTGCTCGGCTTCGACGTGGGCGGCGGCACCACCGACGTGGCCGCCGTCGAGATCCGCGACATGGCGAGCTTCCTGGCGGGCAGCGCCGACACCATCACCGTGAGCCTCGAGGTCACCGCCGGCGACCCTCTGTTCGGGGGCGACGACCTGGACGAGCTGATCGCGGGCTGGGTGCTCGAAGAGATCGCGCGGCAGAGCGCCGAGCAGGGGGCCCCCATCACCGCCGCGGAGATCGAACAGGCCGTAGGGTTCCGCTCCTTCGCCGAGTACTACAACGGCTTCAAGGCCCGCAAGGCCCACCGCAGGCGCGCAGACGTCGACGAAGAAGCCCTCCAGGACCAGGCGCGGGCCATCTACCACAAGGCCATGGAGGTGCTGCGCAAGGCCGAGGAGGCCAAGTGCGCCCTGTCCTACGCCGGCAGCTACGAGCTGAACTTCTCCGGTGAAGCCTGGCCGCGCCGGGGCCGCCCCAAGGCCATGGACAACTTCGTGGTCACCATGCGCCGCGACCGCTTCGAGGCCGCCGTGCGCGAGCTGGCCCGCAAGCAAGCCCCCTTGGTCGAGCGGGTCCGGGCCAACGCCGGCTGGGACTGGACTTCGGTCACCACCATGCTCTTCACCGGCCAGGGCACCCGGGTGCCGGCGATCCGCGAAGAGCTCCTGGGCTTCGTTCAGGCTGAGCGCGGCGTCCAGGCCGAGCCCCTCATCGTCATTCAGCCCGACGACGGCACGGGCTTCGACCCCAAGCGGTGCGTGGCCATGGGCTCCGCCATCTGGGGCACGCGCCAGGACGCCGCATGGATCACCGTGCGCAACCGCCTGGCCGAGGTCCTGACCTTCGACCTGCAGCGCCCCTGGGGTCCCTTCCGCTTCGAGACCGTGCCCGGCCTCGAGCGCGGCACCGCCCTGCCCGGCGAGGCCACCATCACCTTCGACAGCCCGCGCGGCTCCCTGGAGCTGTACAAGGACCGCAAGCTCCACGTGACCTTCACCTTCCCTCCAGCGTCCTCGGTGGTCGTCAGGGTCGAGGGTCCCGGTCAGTACACCCTGCGCGCGGGCGACGCCCTCGTGTGCGGCGAGACGATCCAGTGAGGCTCCCATGCTCGTACCCATCGCCCTGGCCCTGTCCATCTCCGCCCTGCTCCTCGCCGCCGGTGCCCTCGCCATGAGCATCAAGCAGGCCAAGAACTTCACCTCGCTCCTGGGCACCGTGCGCAAGCTCGAGGACCGTCCCGCCCCCACCCCGACGCCCGCAGCTCCCACGATCGCAACCCCAGCTCCCCGGCCCCCAGAGCCCGTTCACGACCAAGACCACGACCACGACCACGACCACGAGTCGGCCTCCTCTCAGCCCACGCCCCAGGCCCCTCCCCCCCAGGCAGAG
>CALDOK010000352.1 GCA_937912125.1 uncultured Pseudomonadota bacterium | reverse complement strand
GTCGCAGGCTTCGGTGGCGGCGGGGTGGATGGCCGCGTCGCCGTCGTCGCAGTCGGTGGCGTCCGCCACGTGCCCCGCGGGGGCGGCGCAGGCCGTGGCGGTGGCGGAGGCGTCGCCGTAGCCGTCGCCGTCGGTGTCGGCGTACCAGGTGGCTTCCCCGGTCGCTCCGGCCTCGTCGGCGCTGCCGTCGCAGTCGTTGTCCACACCGTCGCAGGTCTCGCTGGCGGCGGGGTGGATGGTGGCGTCTGCGTCGTCGCAGTCGCTGGAGTCGGCCACGTGGCCCGAGGGGGCGGCACAGGCGGTGGCGGTGGCGGAGGCGTCGCCGTAGCCGTCGCCGTCGGTGTCGGCGTACCAGGTGGCTTCCCCGGTCGCTCCGGCCTCGTCGGTGCTGCCGTCGCAGTCGTTGTCCACACCGTCGCAGGCTTCGGTGGCGGCGGGGTGGATGGCCGCGTCGCCGTCGTCGCAGTCGCGGTCGTCCGCCACGTAGCCGCTGGGCGCGGCGCAGGTCGTGACCGACGCGCTGGGATCGCCATAGCCGTCGCCGTCGGTGTCGGCGTGCCAGGTGGCGGTGCCGGTGGCGCCGGTCTCGTCGATGCTGCCGTCGCAGTCGTTGTCGGCGCCGTCGCAGATCTCGGTGGCGCCGGGGTTGTTGGCGGAGCTCGAGTCGTCGCAGTCGGTGTCGTCGGCCACGTAGCCGACGGGCTCGTTGCAGCGAGTGATGGCGCTGCCCGGGTCCCCGTAGCTGTCGCCGTCGGTGTCGGCGTACCAGAGGGTGGCGTCCGCAGCATCGGATTCGTCCCACAAATAGTCACAGTCGTTGTCCAGGGTGTCGCAGACCTCGGTGGCGCCAGGGTTGATGGCGGCGTCGGCCTCGTCGCAGTCGCCGTCGGCGGCCACGTACCCGGAGGGGGCGCTGCAGGCGCTGACGGCGCTGCTCGTGTCGCCGTAGCCATCGCCGTCGGTGTCGGCGTACCAGGTCGTCGCCGTGCAGGTGCCCAGGAACAGGTAGGCCGCGCCGGCGTTGCTGCCCAGATCGTCCTCCCCCGAGGCGCCGACGATGATGTCGTCGATGCCGTCTGCGTTCACGTCCCCGGCCCCGGCGGCCGAGCGCCCGAGGTAGTCGTTGGAGGCGGCGTCCGAGGCGCCGAGCTTGAGCTCCGAGCCGATCCCTCCACTGTCCCCCATGTAGACGTACGCCGAGCCCGATCCCGCGGCGACGTCGTCGTCCAGGTAGGCCCCGATCAGCAGGTCGTGCAGCCCGTCTCCGTCGATGTCGCCCGCGCCTGCGACCGAGAAGCCGAAGTAGTCCGTCGCGGCCCCGTCGGAGGGCACCAGCTTCTCTTCTCTGGCGAGGTCGATCCCTGTGGCGGCCCCGTAGTACACGTAGGCCGCGCCCGAGGCGGAGCCGCGGTCGTCGTCGAAGGGGGCCCCCGCGATCAGATCGTCGAAGCCGTCGCCGTCGGTGTCCCCCGTCATGGCGACGGCGTAGCCGAGCTGATCGGACAGGTTGCCATCGGAGGCCGTCAGCTTGATCTCACTGCTGGCGTCGAAGCCCCCGCTAAAGCCCAGGTAGACGTAGATGGCGCCCGCGTTGCTGCCCCCCGAGTCTTCGAAGGGTGCGCCCACCACCAGATCGCCGTAGCCGTCGCCGTTGAGGTCGGCCGCCCCCGAGACGGCCCTGCCGAACCCGTCCGACACGTCGGCGTCCGAGGCTTGGATCAGGGCTTCGCTGGCCGCGTCGATGCCGCCGCTGCCGCCGAGGAACAGGTAGGCGGCGCCAGCGTTGCTCCCGGCGCTGTCGTGGCCGTTCGAGCCCAGGATGACGTCGTCGTAGCCGTCGCCGTCCACGTCGCCCGCCCTGGAGAGGCTGTATGAGAAGTAGCTGTCGGCGGTCCCGTCGGAGGCCACCAGCTCGAGCTCGGTGCTGGCGTCGATGCCGACACTGCTGCCGAGGTAGACGTAGGCCGAACCTGAGGACGAGCCTCTGTCGTCGGCCGCGTAGGCCCCGATGATCACGTCGTCGTAGCCGTCGCCGTTCACGTCCCCGGCGCCCGCGACCGCGAAGCCGTAGGCGTCCGAGTCCGCCCCGTCGGAGGCGATGAGCTTGGTCTCGCGGCTGGTGTCGATGCCGCCGCTGTGGCCGTGGAACAGGTACGCGGAGCCAGCGCGGTAGGCCCCGGCGTCGTCCTGGTAGGCCCCGATGATCACGTCGTCGTAGCCGTCGCCGTCCACGTCACCGGCGCTCGAGACCGAGAAGCCCAGGGAGTCCTGGTAGCCCCCGTCCGAGGCGGTGATCTTGCTGTCTTCGGTGAGGGTGGGGTCCACCGTGATGGGGTAGCGGGCTCCCGCGTCGTCCAGCACCACGCGCAGGATGGTGTCGGCGGCCTCCAGCAGCGCCGGGAGCGGCTGGCCCTGGGCGTCCCAGGCCCGCAGCCCGGCGTAGCGCCAGGCGCCCCCTGTGTCGTCCATGAGCCGCAGGCCCAGGCCGTCGTCGTCCAGGGTGATCTGGGTGGCACCGTCGATCTCCACCTCGAGCTCCACCAGGCCCTGGCCCGCAGGGCGCTCGCGGAGCTCCCAGGCTTGCTCGACGCCTGCTGTGGTGGTGGACCAGCGCTCGGTCAGGCCCGGGTGCTCCAACTCCAGCAGCCCCGCACAGCTGCCGTCCCTGCGGGGCGCTCGCTGCGCCTGGCAGGTCGCCCGGAGAGGGGGCGTCGGCTCCAGCGGAAGCAGGGTGCCTTCCCGCCCCCAGGCGGAGGTGCGCAGGCGGATCTCGCCGCCACCCCCGGTGTGCGTCGCCCGCAGGCCCGCCGCGCTCAGCTCGAGCTCGGTGCCCGCCACGTGGGCGGAGAAGCGGTCCTGCCCGTGGGCTTGGAAGTCGGGGGCCGCCGGGGCGATGTGGAGGCCCACCGGAGAGGGCAGGCCCCGCTCCGCCGTGGTCGCCAGGGGCCAGCCCGTGTCCACGAGGAGGTCGGTGTCGGTTAGCGGGACGAGGCCGGTGCTGGGCAGCTGAGCGTTCTGCCTTGGGGCTTGCTGCTGACAGGCGGTCAGGAGCATCAGGGGAACGAGCACGGGCAGGTCACGAGGCATGGGCACCCTCCATGAGGAGGGCAGGGTAGCCGCCTGTGGGCCGGGTGTCCGCGGTCCTTGACGCCCTCTTGGCGAGACCGTGATCCCTGGTGTCCAGGGCCGTGTCAGGGCGGATCGGGAGCGCCCGTCGCTACTGGTGGCGTCCCACCCGGTCGCCGGCGCGGCGCCCTGGTTACGAAACGTGGGCCCACATCCTGGAGTCCGCCCATGCCCTCCGACGTCTGGTTCTCTCCCCTCACCGATCAGCACGACGACGATGACATCCGCGCCAAGGTCGGCACCTTGTTCGACGCTGCGGGCATGGCGCAGCTGCTGCGGCCCCGCGGGCTGGTGGCCATCAAGGTTCACTTTGGCGAACTGGACAACCACAACTTCGTCAAGCCGCGGCTGCTCGCGTCCTTGGTGGACCGCATCGAGCAGGCCGGCGGCAAGCCCTTCTGGACCGACACCAACACCCTGTACCTGGGCCAGCGTTCCAACGCGGTGGACCACATCAAGCTGGCCGAGTCCCACGGCTTCACCGTGGCGGCCACCGGCGTCCCCGTGGTCATCGCCGATGGGCTCACGGGCCGTGGCGAGGTGCGTGTGCCGGTGCCCGGCAAGCACAGCCAGGAGGTGGGAATCGCTCCCGCGGTGGCCGAGGCCGCGGCGCTGGTGGTGATCAGCCACGCCACGGGCCACCTGGTGGCCGGCTTCGGCGGCGCCATCAAGAACCTGGGCATGGGCCTGTCCAGCCGCAAGGGCAAGCTGTACCAGCACAGCGTGGTCAAGCCCCGGGTGGATGCCGACATCTGCATCGGCTGCCGCACCTGCATCGCCTGGTGCCCCACCGGCGCCATCACCATGCACGGCGAGCATGCCCACATCGATCCCGAAGCCTGCATCGGCTGCGGCGAGTGCCTGGCGTCCTGTCAGATCGGCGCAGTGCGCTTCCAGTGGCGCATGGCCTCCCGGGGCTTGCAGGAGCGCATGGCCGAGCAGGCGGCGGGCGTGGCCGCGCGCCTCGAGGGCCGCATCGGCTACCTGACCTTCGTGATGGACGTGGGCAAGGACTGTGACTGCCTGGCCTCGAACCCTGCGGACGTGCTCATCCGTCGCGCGGGCATCCTGGCGTCCCTGGACCCGGTGGCCCTGGATCAGGCCAGCCTGGATCTGATCGAGCGGCACCTGGGGCGGCCCCTGCGGGCGGCCGCCTACGACATCGACTTCGAGCCTCAGCTGCAGGCCGCCGAGGCGCTGGGCTTGGGCAGCCGGGAGTACCGGCTGGTGGAGGTGGAGGGGTGAGCCGGTGCGGGCTCCATGGGGCGGGAGCACGGGCGGTCCTCCCCTGCGTCTGTCTGGTGGCGATGGCCTGCACCAGGCCTCCGTCCGCGTCCGATCTGGCCGAGGAGACCCAGGGCTTCGTGATCCGCGAGAGCCGCGAGATCATGAGCACCACCTTCGAGATCAGCGTCGCCGCGGGGCCCGAGCACGACGCCTCCACCGTGCGACCGTCCCTCGAGGCGGCCCTGGACGAGGTGGCCCGCATCGAGCGGGTCATGTCGCCCTACCTGCCCGACAGCGAGGTCTCCCGGGTCAACGCTGCGGCGGGGGGGGCCCCCGTGGTGGTCTCGTCGGAGCTGTTCGGGCTGGTGGAGCGGTCCGTGGCCCTGTGTGAGGCCACCGACGGCCTGATGGACATCAGCTTCATGCCCCTGGGCCGCGTCTGGGACTTCCGAGCCGAGCCCTTCGTGCCTCCCAGCGACGAGCAGATCGCTCAGGCCATGGCCCTGGTGGACTGTCAGGCCATCGAATTGGACGGCGAGGTGGGTACCCTGCGCCTGCCAGCGCCGGGCATGGCCATCGGTCTGGGCGCCGTGGCCAAGGGCTACGCCGTCGATCGCGCCTCGTCGGTGTTGTCGGCAGCGGGCTTCGCCAACCACCTGGTCAACGGGGGCGGTGACGTGCTGGCCCGGGGCGCCAAGGCCGACGGGCCTTGGATGGTGGGTCTCCGCCACCCCCGCGGCGAACGCGGTGCTCTGATGGGGAGCATGCCCCTGCGGGACGCGGCCATGGTCACCTCCGGCGACTACGAGCGCTTCGTGGACTACCAAGGCGTCCGCTACCACCACATCATCGACCCGCGCACCGGGCGGCCTGCTCAGGGCTTGGCCTCGGTCTCGGTGGTGGACGGCAGCGCCGAGCGGGCCGACGCGCTGGCCACGGCCTTGCTCGCGGCGGGCCCCGACGAGGCCGAGCGTCTGCGGCAGGCCCTGGGCGTCGAGGCCCTGTGGGTCGACAGCGACGGCACCGTCACCGCCAGCCCTGGGCTGGCCGCGGTGGCGTTGATCGGCCGGGAAGGCCCGGCGCCGGCACCCTGAGCTCAGGCCACCTCTTCCTGGAAAACGGTGATGGTGGCGTTGCGGCCCCGGGCCACGTTCTGCTGCCACTTGAGGTCCGACGCCGCGGCCCCCTGTTGGCCGGGCAGGTTGCGCCGCAGCGTGCCCCGCGCTTCTTCCCAGCGCTCCAGCAGCTTGGGATGGTCCACGGCGGGGGGGTTGGCCTCGAGCAGGGCAGCGCACTTGCGCAGATCCGCCAGGTGGCCGGTGAAGTCGCCGCTGCGCCCCAGCTCGAGCATGGGCTCCCAGAAGCGCAGGTCCTCCCAGGTCTTCGCGATGGCCGCCGCACAGCCCTCGCAGCCTTGCACGTCGCCCAGCCCGAAGATGGCCATGGCCTCGGCCGCTCCCTCGTCTCGGGTGGCTCGCTTGAGGTGCCGGAGGTGCTCCTCGAAGCTGCGGGGCCACTCCTCCTCGGCCTGGGACGGCTGCTCTTCGTCGTCGTAGACCTCGGAGCAGGCCAGATCGTCCAGGGCGACGAGATCCTCGGTGACGTCCTCGAAGTCGTCCAGGTCCTCTTCGTCCTCGCGGGAGGGCATGGCCACCAGCATGTCGCCGGTCACCTCGGTGACCTCCGGCTCTTCCTCTTCGATGCAGATCTCCACACCCTCGTCGAGGTCGCCGTAGGATGCTCCCGTGGCGTGGAACAGGCCGGTCCAGTTGGCGGGGGAGGTGGTCATGGCGCCCTTTCTGCGACCACCGGTGGTTGGGATGCCCTCTAGCGCGGAGGAACGGGTGGCCGCTCCCCCAGCTCATCGGTCGTCCCCCAGATTCATTCAAGCTGCGAGCTCACTCCTCGCCCGTGTTCTCGCCCACGGGGTGCATGGCCGCGTGGATGATGGCGGCCACCCGCGGGCCAACGCCGGGGACGGCGGCCAGCTCCCCGGGGCTCGCCAGAGCCACGGCCTTGGCGGATCCCAGCGCCATCAGCAGGGCCTTGCGTCGGGCTGGGCCCACGCCGGGGATCTCCTCGAGGGCGCTGGTCAGGGCCCGTCGGGTGCGGACCTGACGATGGTAGCGCACGGCGTAGTCGTGGCTCTCGTCGCGGAGTCGCTGGAGCATGCGGAGGGCTGGGTTGGTGGCGCGCAGCCGGACCGGGTCCTTGATCTCCGGCAGGACGATGCGATCCAGGGCGTCGCGCTTGCCGCGTCGTTTCTCGCCCCGGGCCTTGGCCAGCCCGATGGCCGGGAGCTCGTGCAGGCCCAGCTCCGCCAGCACGGCGCGGGCGGCGCTCAGCTGGCCTTTTCCGCCGTCGACCACCACGAGGTCGGGCAGATCGTCTTCGGCGATGGCGCGCTTGTAGCGTCGGCCCAGGATCTCCCGCATCGTGCCGAAGTCGTCGATGCCTTCCACTGTCTTGACCCGGTAGCGCCGGTAGGAGGCGCGGTGGGGCCTGCCTTCCACGAAGACCACCATGGAGGAGACGGGGTCGGAGCCTTGCAGGTTGCTGTTGTCGAAGCACTCGATGCGGCGTGGCGGCCCAGGTAGGCGGCAGACCTTGGCCAGCGCGTCCAGGGCCCGCTGCCTGCGGTCCTCGTCCGAGGTCCCTCCCATGAAGCGCTCCCGGGCGTTTCGGGCGGCCAGCTCGAGCAGGTGCAGCTTGTCCCCACGCAGGGGCTGGCGCAGGTGGACGCGGGTGCCCCGGCGCTCGGAGAGCAGCTCCTCGAGGGCCTCGCGGTCGTCGAGCCGCACGGCTAGCAGGAGCTCGGGTGGGATGCGCTCGCGGGGGTCTTCTCCCTCGCCGGGGTCGTAGTGCTGGTTCAGCAGGGTGGAGAGCAGCACCTCGTCTTCGTGCAGGGCGCCGTCCACCCAGCGCACCAGCGGATCCTGCAGGAAGCCGCCGCGCACGGGAAGCACGGCCGCCACCGCCCGATCGCCTTCGCGGAACAGGCCCCAGACGTCTCGATCCGCCAGGGTGCGGTCCACCACGCGCTGGCGCTCCACCGTGGCCTCCACCGCCCGGACGAGATCCCGGACCTGGGCCGCCTCCTCGAAGCGCTCCTGCTCCGCCAGGGCCAGCATGCGCCGCGACAGGCGCGCGGTGAGCTCCCCCGAGCGTCCGGCCAGGAAGAGGGCGGCCTCCTCGGCGTCCTCGATGTAGGTCTCGCGCTTCACGGCGCCGACGCAGGGGGCGGTGCAGCGCTTCATCTGGTGCAGCAGGCATGGGCGCGTGCGTGAGTTCAGGGTGCGGTCGCTGCAGCGGCGCAGGGGGAAGTGCCGCTGCACGGCGTCCAGGGTCTGCCGGGCGCGGGCTGCGCTGTGGTAGGGGCCGAACCAGCGGGCGCCGTCGCTGCGGAGGTTGCGGCGCAGCTCCAGCCGGGGCCAGGGGGCGCGCAGATCCAGGCGTAGGTGGAGGAAGTTCTTGTCGTCGCGGAGCTTGGCGTTGTAGCGGGGCTGGTGCTTCTTGATGAGCGTGTTCTCGAGGATCAGCGCTTCTTTTTCGGTGGTGGTGAGCACCACCTGGACGTCCTGGATCTCGCGCACCAGGGCTGGCACCATGGCCCGGCTGTCGTGCCCCGCGAAGTACTGCTTGACCCTGGCGCGCAGGCTCAGGGCCTTACCCACGTACAGCACCGTGCCTTTGGCGTTCAGGAACAGGTAGACCCCGGGCGTGGTGGGCAACCGGGCCACCCGCTCGGTGAGGCTGGGGGCGCCGCTGCTCATGGCATCAGGGGGTGTCGCCGACGGTGAAGGCGTAGGGGTCCTGCTGGGCCATCTGTTCGCCTGTCAGCTTGCGGCAGCTGCGCATCTCGCCCTGGATCAAGCAGAGCTCGTGGACTTCGCTGTCGAGGGGGACGCGGATCCTGGTGGGGGCCTGGCCCTGGTCTCGGCCGTCCAGCTCGACCCTGGCGCGCTCCAGGTCGGTCCAGATGGTGACCTCGGGGGCGTCGGCGGCGGCGCGGGAGACCGCGCGGAGCTCTTCAGGCTGGTCCTCGTCGGCTGCGGAGGGCGAGGTCGGGCGCGGCGCGGGCACCTCGTCTGCGCTGTCTCGCAGCATCAACCACCCCAGCAGCGCGGCCAGGAGCACGGCCAGCACGATGGGCTTGAGGGGCAGCCCGTCGGATCGTACGCGCATCTCGCGGATGGGATCGGTGGGCATGCTGGCCGCGACCTCCTCGAGGGATCGAGCCGGCTCGGTCCACTTTCCCGCGCCCAGCTCCTTCTCCCGCTCGTGGCGCTGGGAGACGCCGACGCCCTCCAGCCAGGCGTCGTCGTGGCCCTTCGCGGGGGCGCGGCCGAGCAGGTCGTCGTCCTGGTCCGCGCGCTTCGAGGCCTCCTTGCTGGCAGCTCTCTGTAGGGCTTGCTCGGCCAGGGTCCTGGCCAGGGCCCGCTTGCGCTCCTCGTCAGCCTCCTGCTTGGCCTTGGCTTCGGCGTGGGCGGCTTCGGCGTGGGCGGCTTCGGTGCGGGCGGCCTCCTGCTTGGCCTTGGCCTCGGCGCGTGCGGCCTCGGCGCGGGCGGCCTCGGCGCGTGCGGCCTCGGCGCGTGCGGCCTCGGCG
>CALDOK010000351.1 GCA_937912125.1 uncultured Pseudomonadota bacterium | reverse complement strand
GAGGTGGCTCAGTCCAGCCGTCCTGGAGGTGGCTCAGCTATGGCGTCCCCTGACACTAGCTCACCGTTTGTCGACTCGTTCTGGTATCCCATGGGCCCTCCCGGATACTCCACCTGCAAAGCTGTGGAATCTGTCCTTCTATAGAAGCGTAGTCGGGCGCCTACCTGGCGTCTGCATTGCGTCCACAAAACAGAAGAGGAGCGCATAATCACAATTTATCCACAAATAATGGCCCAATAATTATTTGCGGTTCGGGGAGCAACGACGCCCGCCGTCGACAACGCACGTCTCACGACATTGCTGGTTTCCTATTCGCCAGTTCATCATCGAAGGAAACGTCGATGCTGGATCCCAAGCGCGTCGTCCAGGCCACTCACTCTGGCCTGGGACCGCCCAAGTTCGCCTGCACGGACTCGAAGTCGCCGCGCTGTACTTTGACCCCGAAGTTCTCTTCGCGTTCTTGGTCGCCCACCCTGCCCACCACACGAAGAGACCGCATGCCCTCTGGGATCCCCGTAATCACAGTCCGTTTCCCCCTGGCCTTGCCCAAGCTGGCACCGTCGACCAGAACCTCCCACTCGTCATCCAGTTCCTGCCAGTCCTGTAGTTCGACGATGACGCCGCCGAGCGATGCCTTCGAATCGACATCGCGCTTCGTGACCTCCGCAGACTCTGCCGCGAGCTGATCGGTCATGGCCTTGATGCCCTCGCGGTACTCCACAGCCCACTCGTTGGTCTCGTTCTGAACGACCTGAAGAACGGCCAACAGGAACGCCTTGCAGCGGCGCAGCGCCAGGTGGACCTGGGCGATATCCGGTGTGCGCCCTTCTCTAGTGGCAGCCAGCGCCGCCCAGTTCATCTCGAACTCTCGCAGTAGGAGCTCGATTTTTTGGGCGGTCATCAGATAGCGAACGCGATTCGAAGACACCCGCAGGTATCGATCAATGGCCAGCAAGCCGCCGCCCAGCGCAAGAAGGATGGAGCCGAGGATGGGATCCGGTGCTTTGGACCACAGGGACGGTAACATCGGCACCACTGCTGCAGAGGTCACGCAGAGCGCGGCTCCGGCATGGAGGATGACGGCTCCGTACTTGTAGATGTCCCTCCGCCGGCCCGAGTACCAATGCATCTCTGTCCTGGCAAGCGCGCAGACGTGCTGGTAGACCATTTCGATCGATTCGGCGGCCGCCTTGGGCCTCCAGTCAAGAGAGGGTAGGGCTGAAATCTGCTTACGCCGGTACTGTTGCACTGTGTCCTCCCATCCTGCGTCTGCCACACGACCGGCTCGAGACCAAGCCCGGTCAGGCACGGATCACAGGAGCTTTTGATGCCCTACAGTCATCACCCGCACGAAGCCAGCCGAACGACTTCTTTCTCGCGTATCCTCTTCCTCAGAAGGCCCAGCGCCGCTATCCGCAAGTCTCGGACTGATTCGCATTCACCAGCGCGAGCCCGCCCCTCAAGGTGAAGGCCCCCACCAGGGCGTTGCAAGGCTGACACATCGGCACGATTTTGTGGCCGAGAACCAATGAATTCCTGACGTGGGCTCCCAGGAGCGGAGGACCGTCGCACCCCTCAACCGAGCAGTGCGAGGGCCACGGCTGGTTGGAATATTTCTCCCAGTGCTTCGCCCAGCTACCACAGTTGCAGCGGCGGGTGCCCGACCCTCGCACGTTCCGCCAACCGGTCACGGTGATTCCCATGTGCACCTCCCGTGGGGGGCCGGTATCCCAGGCGCGCGAGACGACCAGAGGATGCCATTGATACCGATTATCGGTTCATTCTGATGCAGCGGGAATAGGCGCCCGCCTGCTCGCTGGCACAATAGACAAGTTCCACAGCCCCTTCCGAGACTTCTCCTCTGCAGAGAACCCGTAGACGCTACGGTCGTCGCCTGTGGGTCTCGTGTTGACGACTTTCCCAGTTACGACGACCGGCGAGCCGGTCTCTCCAAGGCCGCGGTGAAGTTCGAAAGTGTAGATCCCCCCGATGTCCAGTTCTTTATCCACGACAAGCGAAAAGCCTAGTCCGTCAAGCGAGTACTCCACGAAGTCTGCCTCTTCGCCCGGGGTGCCGTCAACAGACCGAACGGATGCCAACAGCCTCATTCTCCGACGAGCTACTTTTCTGGCCTGATCGTCACCGCACGGCTCTCGTAGGCGCTCGGCTCTTACTCTTTCCTCTATTTCTTCCCCGATTTTTAGTAGGTAGTCGCGAAATCCAAAATGCCTCAATAGGGCGAGCGATCTGTCCGCGCCGCAATCCTTGGTATTCGCGGCAAACTGTTCAAGATCCGCCATTCTCCCCGCGGTCTGTTCGTAGCAGCCGTCGATGATCTGTGCGAACAGCTTGCTGCCCCGTGGGCCTTTGCCTCGTACGCGCGATTTCTCGTAGCAGCCCACCATGAAGCGAGCTTCTTTCTGCTGCGCGTCCTCTATGTGACAAATCGCAGAAAAGTACTTTCTTTGGAAGAATTCGCTGATCTGACGAAAACCTCTGGCGATCTCGAGTGCTGCCAACGTGACACCCCTTCCAGAAGGCCTCTTCTCGCTTATGGCCACGGGAGTTTCCTCGAGAGTTGCTCTTTGAGGCCGCCCGTTCTTGTACCTGACCTTTTTGCCCACAGCTGCCCAATTCAGAAGCCAGCACGTGGCAGCGGCCATCACTATCCCACGGAGCTTGTCGAGGTCGTCAGGCAGAGGAATCACCCACGGAGGCAAACCAAGTCCCTGGTCGGCCGCGGTTGCCACAGCTGAGGCTGTTCCACCAGTAGCCATGGACACCATCTCAGGGCTTTCATAGAACGCAGAATACGCTGATGTTATGAAAGCATCTCCCCATCCCAATGCCATGCCTGGGACATCGCAGAGCAGCGCCACCGTGAAGAGAAATGGCCCGGAGATCAAGAAGAACGTATACGAAAGTACCAAATAGATCGAAGGCTTCCAGGGGGAAACCCGGTATCGCCGATATCGGAAGAGATAGTAGAAAGGACAGGCGACACTGGGCCGATCGTGGAAATACAGAAAATTGCCGTATCCAGCCCGCATTCCTGCGACAATGAAGTACAACACTAATGCAACAAGCAACCCCATGTCTATTCAGTTCCTATCGCTTGAATTTCCACCTAGACGCGCTGTTCCGACTACTGCTTGTCCCAGTATGATATTTTTATCAAGTCGCCCATCTGTTCCGTTCTTTCTGTAAAGAACAGGAAGGTGGGCTCTTCGAGTTCCCTGAATTCCACCTGCGCATAGAACAGAGCTTCTGTCATGACCGTGGCTCCAGGCATCTCCCCAGGAACCGGGCATGTGCCCACTCCCTGCTCTCTGGTAAACTGACTGGTGTCGCCCAGTACGTCCATCTCCAGGACATCCCAGCCGCCATCGTCCCGTTTAGCCATCCCCGGAGAGGCAAGCCCAATCAGGGGCTCGACGGTGGCGATGCAGATGGAGTACTTCTCCACACCCTTGGGAAATACATCCGGATCGAAGCCGATCACCGACGGCCGGTGCTGGTAGTCGACAGCCAGGCCTGACACTTCTGCGAAGAAGTAGATTGAGAATTCTTCATCTACCTTGGGTACCACCGCTCTAATATTCTGCTTCTTGTAGAGTGGCTTATTCGAGGTGGACGACACCACGAATTCTTCGGTCTCCACCCACCAGTCTTGTCCTTCTACGGCTTCTACAATGCCGCTATCGGTCAAAAAGTAGAACGTCAGGCGATCGACCATTGACTTCGGTGGAAAGACCAAGGGAAATGCGAACTCGAGTGAATGCTCATCGCCGCTATGACTGCCGGAAAACGAATCATACTCCTGCAGTCGGTCCGTGCCCAAGAAGATCGACGTGCTGTATTCCTCGACTACGAGCTCGGGCTCGTTCATGAGTTCGTCGGTCGCAGACAGGAGGTGATGGAGGGCCTCTCCTTTGTCCATGAGAACCGACGTAACAGCCGCGTCTCTCCAATCCCTGGATTCGGCCCGAAGCGCACCGGCCTCGAGCTCCAGCACACCCGCCTGTTGGCGCAAGGTGGCAACATCACTTTCCAGACGCGCCTCTGATTCCCAGAACCCTAAATACACGATCGATGCCGCTAGAAAGCCAACGGCTTTGAACCCCCTGGTGCTTCCCCAGTACGGGCGAACTCCATCTGCTTCTTCATGAAGTGAACGCTTCCTTCGCTGGTTCAACTTCAATCTGGCTCTGAATAGTGGATACGCGGAGCACATCAGAGTCACGGAGATCAACAGAACGACCCACAGCATTTCAGTCCCCTGGTCGGAGGGTAGACGTAGACCAAGTGACTACGCCAGGAAAGCTGGCTGCCACACCAACTCGCCTCGAGACAAATGAACTACGGCACTGCACGATGGCCCTCTCCGCGGTAGTCGGATGTCCGCTCACTCTTTTCTACAGTATCAGACCCTCGACGGAGTTCAAGTTCGACCAGGCAAAAAGCCTGTTCGGCGAAATACTCGAAAAACCATGGAAACGGGAATGCGACAAATTCGGCGGTCAATAATCAGGCTTTCGAGGGCCAGCAATCACCACCGCGAGCTTGTTCACGCGCGTGAACAAGACGCACCGAAGCCCCCGCCGGCATGGCCGACGGGGGCGGTCTACCCGGGGAGACCCGTTCCTAGTTGTCCAGCTTCGCCGACCAGTAGCCACCAGGCTTGGTCACCGTGATCATGGTCCCAGTGGTCGGGAAGGACGCCGGGTAGCTATCGATCTCGGTGGGCTCGAAGACCAGGATGTTGATGGTGTCCTTGACCATCGGGTTGCTCGCGGCGTTCGCCAGGGAGAACTGCATCTGGGCAGCCACCCTGATGTCGTGCTGCTTGAAGTTGGCGGTGAGGGTCTGGGCGTTGGTGGTGTCGGTCAAGTCGATGGTGGTGCTGCTCTCAGCAGCGGACCCAGGGCCCCACAGGCGGGTGGACAGGGTGATGTCGCGGGACGAACTGTCCGCGCTGTCGACCTTGACCCCGACCTTGAGCTTGTCCGAGGCATCCCATCCAAAGGCGAGCTTCCAGCCAGGCACCGGCATGGGGTTGTCGTCGTCGTCGAAGGTGGTCGTGCCATCGCCATCCACGGTCATGTAGCAGGACCGCATGCCCTGGACCCTGGTCACCCATGGATCGGAGACCTTGGCCACAAACTCGAAGCGGGCTTCGATTTCGTCGTTGGTGGACACAGCCACGCCGCTGGCAATGGTGATGGCGCCGGTGGAGCTGTTGATGGCAAGCACAGAAGCGAAGCTACCGTTCTTCCACACAGTGCCGCGCACTTGGTCTGGGTTCCAGCTGTAGTCGCTCTCGTTTTCGAGGGCCGAATTTGCACCGATGCTCAAGGTCCCGCTAGAAACCGTGAGCTCGAGAGAGATGGTCGGCATGTACTCCGGCCAGTGGTCGTCGATACCCATGTTGACTCCTTAGTAGAATATGGGAGCCAAATAGTTATTTTTCTCTTCTTCCCAGTACAACGCCGCATATGGCTAATTCAATAACGCTCAATAAACTACCGGCGCAGCCCAGCAGCGAGCAGGCATCCCCCTTGACCGAAGTTCTCGACAGGTTTCGGCTACCTGCTCCGCAGCGTCCGCGAATGGCCATGCTTCTACAATGGCCCTTACAAACTCGTGCATCTCGCGATCCTCAACCGCCCATCGGGTGGCGATCACTGCGGAGGCTCCCGCTCGAAGGAACGAGTCTGCGAGTGACCGTTCCACACCTTTCTCCGTCTGGGCGGCTGCGGTGAAGCATCCAGCGAGCAGTACGACAGGTGCACCCGGCAGGTTCAACTGGGCGAGCTCGAGGGGGCCCATAGGGCCGTCGGCGAACATGAGCTGAGGTGCCCCCAGTTCTCGCCGTACATGAACGCCAATGTGCAGCAGTCCACACGGCGCATCCAGGCTCAAGTGCTGTCGAACAGCCCCATCGCCCCTCACCCATAGTGATGCCTCGCTACGGGAAACCTCGCGCGAAGCCCAGGGCAAGTTTGCCTGCGCGTCGGCGATGCTCACGATGTCGAGGTGAGCCGAGGGGCGGGGTGGCGGCGATCCTCGATGACCAACCAGCTCTCGGAACGCTGGGATATCCGCTCCAAACCCTGCAGCCGCCGCTCCAATGGCGTTCATCGGTGCACCGGTCAACAGCCCGTCCGAACCGACCCAGATCGGACCGCGGCCCCATTCGAAACGATCCAACAGCAGAGCGCCCAGTTGGTCAACCGCATGCAGGTCGTTTCCTGCCCTCAACTCTCGGTCGGCCTGATCGAGCAAGCTTCGAAGCCGGTGCTCGGAGACCGGTAGACGGGTCACCCGGGCGGCACCCGCGGGTTCCAACAATAGCAAGCCACCCGGTGCATGGCATAGCCCAAGCAACCTGTGGTCGGTTGAAGCTGCGCGCTCACTATCGAAGAACCTCATCTTCAGCAGCCTAGTGGCAGCATCGTCGTTACCGGAATCTCGTGCTAGCTCTACCAACCGCAGCAAAGGGAGGAAGTCCCAAGCTGACAACAGACCTCCATCTCGCTCTTGGAGCCTGGCCGCTACGGAATTCACCAGCACACTCCAGTCCACCTTTTCGCCAAGAGCGCCTTCCAGCTCCGCCTGTACACTTGCCCAATGAAGGTGCCCCTCCAACGGAGCCTCCGGCGGAAGCTCCATTCGCTCGAAGGCGTGGAAGGCTTCCTGAGCATGCCCTTGGTTCGCAAGGGCAACCGCAGATAACGAGTCTGCGTGCGCACGCTGCAGACGAGGCAGATCCATATCTGACAGGCCACTCAACACCTGACTCAACCGGCGCCACTCACGCTGATGGAAGAGCACACTCGCCTTGACCTTCTCACCCCAGGCTCTTGGCTCACCGCTGTGCGCATCGGACTCATCAGCCCATTTCCACGCACCGTCGAGGTCGACTCGGTACATCGCTTCGGTCGCCATCCTCTGACAAACCCAGGCGGCCCAATCGGCGTCAAGGGTGTGATTGTCGATTACCCAGCGCAGAGCTTTGTCGCCGTCATCTGGATAGCCCAAGCCCATGAGCGCGATCGAGACGCCGATCCCCGCCTTGATCTGACCTGTTCTGTCGCCATGGGTGACAGCCAGCCCGAGCGCCTCGCGGTACTGCTGCGCAGCCGCCACCGCATCGTCCGCACGACCCGCATTTGCCGCCTTCTTGAGCAAGGCGGTCACATCGGGCCTGGCGGCGGGTAGCGGCTCGTCCTGGACGCGGAGCAGCGACGAACGCAGCGGCGGAGGGATGGTCGCCTCGGCCACGTGAATGAAGCTCGAATGGCATTGCTGCACGAGCTCCCTGACCTCACCAGATTCGACCGCATCCCGCAGCCACATCAACCAGTGCTCGGGTTCGAGGGGTTGATTGGACGCAAGGGCAACGACCTGTGCCCCCCCTTCGGGCTGGTAATCGAGGTCCAGCCCAACGCCAGGCGTGGTGTCACGATAATGCCTCAAGATCACGCCCTGGCTGTTGGGCTCAGCGGCCAGCACCAGCAGTTCCTTGGCGCCGGGATGCCACACCCGAACGCCGCCAGACGTGCGGCGAAGCTCGACCGGCGAGCCCTCGAACCTCATCACCTGCACAGGAAGTGGGTCCACCTTGGCGATGAGATCTTCGATGACAGGCGCCTGCCTGCCGACCAAGCGAGCCTCGAGCTCGGCTCGAGGTGGCGGCCCATCCCGCAGAAACCTGCGTTCCGAGTCAGCGGAAAGCCAAGCGGCCACATGAAGGCTCCGCTCCGCATCCAAACAGGCTTGGCAAGAAGGACACGCACGGAGGTGCTCGCGGGCCCAAGCGGGCCAGCGCGACACGGCTTCGGCATCTACTGGCCCGTCGAACAGCTCGGAGTGCTGGAGCCGGTCATGTGCAGATTCAGTCATGGTCACCCCCACCGAAATCCTCCCGCCTGCTGCGGGTAAGCCGAGTGGCGAGAGTCGTGCGGATGCGGCGCCGACGCTCATACAGTGCACCGGGCGTGAGGAACACGCCAAAGCGCCGGGCGATCACTTCGATCACCACAGGAGAGGGCACTCCATCAACGTTTGTCGCCAGTATGATGTACGCATCGACTGGCTCGCGGGAGTACAGAACGTCGAGCGCGGCACCGAGATCCTGCTGTCGTATGAGACCGGCCTCAGGATCGTCACGCGTACGATGCGACAGGTTCAGCGCAGAATGTTCCTGGGCGGACACCTGGTTGCCTCGGGAGCGCTTCCGCATGGAGAAATAGCGCTTGCATTCATAGTCGACCATCTTGGCGAGCCACCCCAACAACTCCGGGCTCCGGACCCGGTCGAGCTGATCCGCCAGCATCGCGAACACGTCTTGGACGAGGTCCTCGGCTGCATCGAAGGGCACCTGACGGCTCAGCGCGATGCGCATGAGCCGCCGGTGAGACATGTGCCACAGCGCAGTGATCAACTGCTGGTCGTCGCCAAGCTCGATGATCTGCTCGAGGGTCTGGGGCTCGTCAGGGGCATCGTCGCCACCCAGGACAACCAGCGGCCGGCTTGGCCCGTCGAACACGGTACGCCCAGCACCAGCGGCATCTCCGGCCTGCGGTTCCACGTCCAGGGGCGATGAGCTTTCTGGGTCGTGCTCGCGAGGCTCGCTCAACCGTGTCTCCCAGGGCCACTCATACCGGCTCTCCTGCCTGTAGCGGGTCGAAGAGGCACCTATCCTTCTCACCAAGAATGTCCCTCCCCCGAGATGTCTACTCGACCGCGCTGACCCACTCCGCATCCTCTTTATCGACGTCTCGAAAAACCGGGAACCAGCGCCGCTGTTCGTTATCGATGAGCGCCGGCAGGAACGGTCGAGCGCACGACTACCGACGGGCCAGGCTCCACCCGTGACGTGCGGCTCCCACAGCCCTGTCGAGGGTATCCGTCTAAACTTGTGGGCATCGGTTCTGATGTCGATCATGTGCTCGTTCACGAGAAGGGAATCCAGGCGATGAGGTGTGAGCCGAGGTGGATGGCCCCTCACCTCCACACTCTCGGTTCCTTGAGAGCACGAGGACGCAGGATCCCACGGCGTGGCCCATAGATTTGACATTTGAGTTTTCCGAACGGAACTCAGCCCTTCACTCGAGAAGCAGCATTTTCGGTGCATGAACTCAAATGCAAAGATCTCGTTCACGAACGTGAGATCCCGTCGCCCGGGGCTCTGACCAGACAGCCCATCCATGACCAGCGGCTGCACAGCTCCGGGTTCCACCGCGATCAACTGCTGCAGCCGAGCCGAAGAAGGAGTCGTGCACGTGTCCGGTTCACTCGAAGCAGCCCCCACAGCCTCTCCCGCAGTCACCTACACCTCTCTTCCCGGACGCTGTCCCGGGGAGCTGATGCTGGAACACACCTTGGTGGACAAGGCCGTCGCAGAGCTCAAGCAGATCAAGGTCCACAACGGGCTCGAGGAAGCCCGTGCGATTGGAAGATGCGTGCTGAGCCACTTCTTCGAGGGCAACGTCGAGGTGTTCAGGGAAAAGAGGGGTCGGCACATCAGCTTCCGCAAGCTCTCCGACCGCCGGGACCTGCCCTACTCCTACGGGAAGCTGTACGCAGCCGTGATGGTCACCGCCCAGCTCGAGCAGCTGCCATCGGACATCGCATGGGCCTTGTCGTTCACGCACCACCGAATGCTGCTGCGGGTCAAAGAACTGCCCACCAAGTTGTTGCTGGCCCAGACGGCGGTGGAGCGGAAGCTCTCGAGCCGCGCATTCCTGGCCGTAGTAGACGAGCATGTCCAGCCACCGGCCGGCGCCAAGCGGGGCAGACCCGCCATGCCCGAAGTGGTCAAGCAGCTCCGAAAGGCCTCCAAGGTCTTCGAGGCTGACGCATTGGAGCTAGCCGACCATCGGACACTTCTCGACAACTTCACCGAAGACGAACTCGAGGACATTCTCGGCCGTGCCGAAGCCTACATGGATCTGGTGCGGTCGGCGTTGAGCGAGCAGCGAGGCCTGACCAGCGACCCTGTTCTCGGCCCCGAGCCCGCCGAGGCCTAGGCGTTTTGTTAACGCGCGTTAACAACGCGGCGGAGGTAGCGACGACGCGACGAGGGACGTGACCCGTGTGGAAATGCATCCGCCCTGCGAGAAGAAGCGTCCACCCATGACAGCGCCGAACTCTACTCCAGCAGCGACGCCAGGAACCTGACCTCCAGGACCTCGCCGTCTGTGCTCCGCTCCGCCCAGGCGCGCTGAGCGTTCTGGGCCGCCTCGACGATGTTCGCACCGGTCACTACAAACTTCTCGGCGCCTTCGGGTCCGCTGACCTTCACCCTGTAGCCCTTCAAATCGCCCGCAACAGGCGAGCTCAGATCGTCCGGCTCGGGAGGAAGATCATCGCTAACGAGGCGTTGTTGCACGGCTCGGATCAGAGCCGAAGCCTCCCACC
>CALDOK010000350.1 GCA_937912125.1 uncultured Pseudomonadota bacterium | reverse complement strand
GCCTCACCGCCCACCTGCCAGGATCCCGGGCGCCCACCTCCCAGGATCCCGCCTGGGAGGTCTGAAAAGACAGGTTCACCCGAGCCCCAGGCGACTGGCTCAGGCCCAGGTGCAACGGCTCGGGAGCCCTGTCCGATTCTCGCAACGGGAGGCCCGCTGGAGGTGGCCACGGTGGCCTGACGACGCTCCCTGGCCCCTGCGCGTTGCACCAGCGAGCTCGACGTGACCCTGCCCACGACACCGCTGTGCTCGCCACCATCATCGGCCCCCGACGACCTGCGCCGCGGGGTGCTGGGGCCCCGCCCGGTGAGGTCCGGGTGTGCAAGGGTGTCCGGAACAGGGGGCATCCATGGGCTGCCCGGCGGTGCTCCGGACCAAGTCAACGGTGTGGGCCCGGCCGGATCGCTACTCCAGCCGGGCCCGGGGGCATCCACGGTCGCCGACGGCGTCGCGGAAGACGTGTTCAGGTCGCGCTCGTCCCCTGCTCCTCGTCGCCATCGGGGATCTCGGGCCGGTCGTCCTCGGGCGCAGCGTCCGGGCCGTCGGTCCTGTAGCTTCGGCCCCTGCGGATGTTGACGACGTGGGCGCGCTCCATGAGGCGATCGACCATGGAAGCGGTCAGGGCGGGGTTTCCCAGGACCCTGCCCCACTGCTTCACGCTGAGGTTCGAGCTGAGCATGGTGGCCTTCTTCAGGTGCCTGGCCTCGATCAGGTCGAACAGCAGGGTGGCGTGCTCGGGCCTGGTGGGGACGTGGCGCAGGTCGTCGATGATCAGCAGGTCGAGGCGGGCCAGGCGGCCGATGAGGCGCTCGGTGCTGCCGTCGGCGAGGGAGGCGTACAGCTCGGCCAGCAGCCTGGCGGCGTTGTAGAACCGGACGCGGTAGCCGCGCTGGGCGGCCAGCCTGCCGTAGGCGATGGACAGGTGGGTCTTGCCGGTGCCGGGCCTGCCCAGCAGCAGGACGGGGCGGCCCTGGCGGACGAAGTCGAGGTTCATCAGGTCCTTGACCAGCTGGACGTTGAGGCCCTTCTGGAAGGTCCAATCGAATGCGTCGAAGCTGCGGTCCCAGGGGAACCTGGCGGCCTTCAACCTGCGCTCGGTGGCGGCGTCGGCCTTGGCGAGGGCCTCCTTCTCGACCAGGCCGGCGAGGAAGGCGACGTAGCCTTGCTCGAGGGTGGCGGCCTGCTCGAGGGCCTCGTCCAGGTGGGCCAGCATGGCGTGGAGGCCCAGGCGCTCGAGGTTCCTGCGCAGCTCGTCCAGCACGGTGGGGGGGATGTCCCTACGCCTCATGGTCGTCGTCCTCCTCGTCGGTGGCGGGATCGGTGAAGTCGTCCACACGGTCGATCAGCTCGTCGTAGTCGGCCAGATCGCTGCCCTCGACCTCCAGTCCGTCCAGCCAGCGGCGGACGCGCTCGGGGGGCATGGGCACGTCCTGGTCCGGCGTGGTGGCGGCGCGCAGGGTCTTGCCCGCGATGACGCGGGCCACGGCCTCGGCGCTGTAGTTGCCGAAGCGGGCGGCGTGGGCCATGGCGCCGACGACCGTCTCCGAACCGTGGCGGTCGGCCAGGGTCAGGATCCGCTTGATGTGGTGGCCCGCCCCTCGGCCCCGCTGGGTCTTCAGGCCCTGGTGGTAGTCCGCGGCGACGGGGCCCAGCCGGGTGATGGCCTGCTCGAGCAGCCTGGCGCTCGAGGTGTGGCGCCGGAACAGCGCTTCGTGCTCGGGCAGCACGAAGCGCTGGTGGCGGCCGAGGCGGATCTCGTGCCGGGCGACGATGGCGCCGTCGATGATCACCTCGAAGCGGTCGGGGTACAGGCGCAGCGTCGCCGGCCAGCCCGCGAAGCGGGGCGGCACGCTGTAGCCGTTGGTCTCGAGGGCCACGCACCAGTCGGTGCGCACGGTGCGCTGCAGCAGCCGGTAGGGCTCCACCCGCGCAGCAGGCAGGGGCTTCAGGAAGGGCCGCTCGCGCTCGAGGCGATCCACGGGCCGCTCCCTCCAGGTCCCGTGCCTGCGGACGTTGGCGACGTTGTCGCACCACCAGGCCGCGTGGCGGTTCAGATCCTCCAGGTCGTCGAAGCGGAACCGCCGCCGCCGCAGGCAGTTGTTCTCCACGTAGTCGAAGTGGCGCTCGACATGGGCGTGCTGGTTCGGGCTCGCCTGATCGATGAGGTGGATCTCGAAGTCCTGGGCCTTGGCGTAGGCCTCGAAGCGTGGGTTCAGCCACACCTGGTCCTTGGACACGTGGCGGCCCACGGTGGTCATGTTGTCATAGGACATGCGGTGGGGCACCGCGTCCAGCTGTTCGAAGGCTTGGTCGTGAAGGCCCACCAGGGTGGGCAGCCGCTCGTCCAGGGCGAAGCGCAGGAACATCCAGCTCGAGAAGGGAAGCACCATCGAGAAGGCGTGCACATCGGCCTTCTCGCCCCCAAGGGTCACGGTGTAGGGCGACCAGTCCACCTGCCCCTCGTCCCCGGGCGGGTGATCCACCACGGTGGTGGGGCCCCTCTTCGGTCGAGGCCGGATCCCCCGCACGTAGCGCTTGACCGTGCTGTAGCCGCCGTCGTAGCCCAGCGCGCGGATCTCCTCGAGCACCAGGACCGCGGTCAGCTGGTCCTCGAGCACCAGGCGCTTCACCACGCCCTTGTAGGGGTCCAGCTTGCTCGACCGCCGGGCTGGCCGGCCGATCAGCCGGCTCTTGGGCTTGTTCTGGCCATGGATCACCCTGCGGATGGTCTTGATGCTGTGCCCCAGCCGCCGCCGGGTCTCCCGGATGCTCCCGCACTCCCGGTAGACCTCCAGGATCCGTGCATCGCGTCGCTGCCTCTCCTCTGGGCTCATCGCTCTCCACCTCCGTTCGCCTTGACCGTCCAGGCCGACACCTCGTGCAGCAGCAGGCGGCAGTCCTCGTCCGCCTGGGCCCGGGCGTGCACGATCCGGATCACGCCCTCCGGGGGGATCTCCCCCAGCCCGTCCTGCAGACGGCGCAGCAGCCGCAGGCACAGCCGACGCATGCTCACCAGCCCCGCCACCAGCTCCTGGCCCGCCGCGCCCAGCCGCGGGTCCACGGGGGGCTTCGGCTTGGTACGGGCCCGCTCCAGCGCCTCCCGGGGATGGGCCAGCAGGAAGCCGCGGGACTCGGGATCCGGAGCCCGCTGCCACAGCTCGGCCAGCTCTCCCGTGTCGCGGGAGCCCAGCCCGTCGCGCTGCGCCACCGCCCACAGCTCCTCCTGGTTGCGCACCGGCAACTGCGCCAATTTCCGCAGGGATCCCTCCCCCAGCAGGCCCAGCGCCACGTCGTCCAGCAGGTGCGGGCTCACCTGCCGTGACAGCGACAGCCGCCGGCAGACCCAGCTCTTGTGCCGCTCCAGCAGATCCCCCACCTCCACCTGGCTCTGCCGGTCCACCTCCACCAGCTCGCGCACCAGCCGGCACTCCTCGATCAGCAGCAGGCCCCGCTCGCGGTTCCGAAGGTAGATCTGCGCCTTCATCTGCACCGCCGAGACCTGCACCACCTCCACCAGCACAGACTCCAGCCCCAGACGCTGCGCAGCCAGATGGCGCACGAACCCGTCCACCAGCACCAGGCGGCCCTCGTGCTCGGCCACCGCCAGCGGGGACAGCTGGCCCTTGGACCGCAGTGAAGCCACCATGCGGCTCACCGCCGGCTCGGGAAGCTGGCGCAGCCGCCCCAGCGACAGGTCCAGCGCGGCCGGATCCTCGTGACGCAGCAGCATCAGCGGTGGCTCCCCGGCGCCGACGGGGCGCCGTCAGCCGGGTGGGGGTGGGGCGCGGCTGGCTCGCGGGAGGCGGGGGCCTCGGCGTTGGCGGGTGACCGATCCGCTGCGGAGCGCGGGGCCCTGGCGGCCGTCGTAGTGGCACCAGCCACCGCAGAAGGGGCAGCAAACCATGGTTCCAGGCTGGGGCTCGTCCGGGGTGCGGGGGCTGACGAGCAGGTCGGAGAGCTGCTGGACGGCTGGGGGCTCGGCATCGGGCTGCGCCTCCGCCTCGTGCGGGGACGGCGGCAGCGCCGGCTCCGAGAGGCTGGGCTCCATCTCGCGCAGGTCGGGATTTCTGGAGGGACCCTGTTGAGTCACTTTCTGGGCGAGGCGCTCGCGGCGCCGCTTCTCACGGGCCGCGTGATGGCGCTTCCCCTGCATGGTTTGCTGGTATCGGGCGCTCGAGCGGCGCTGCGTCTCGAGGCGCACTTCCTTCGCGCACGCGCGGCTGCAGTAGACGTTCCCTCTGTCGCAGTGGCGGCAGATCACGACCTTGGCGCCGCAGCGCTTGCACTTGATGAGCCTGCCATCCGGTCGTCGTCTCGAAGCCTCGATCCTCGCTCGGGCTGGACGACCGCGGCGCGACAGGTGAGGCTCGCCTGGGAGCCGCACCATCTCGAAGCCGCGGCGACCAGGAGGCTCGGTGTGTCACCACCGGGCCTCCACCCGCTCAGGGGGACTGGACTGCTACCCCGCGGAGCTCATGGTTGTCGCCCGGGTGGTCGCGTCAGCCCAGGGCCAGGTGGGATCCTGCTGCGTGGCCAGGGGGATCCTGCTGCGCGTGGCCGGGGTGGGATCCGGATCCGTGGGCGGTGAAGCCAGCGGCTGTCGTGCTCGAGCACGCGCACCACGTTGGCCAGGCTGGGCCTGGGG
>CALDOK010000349.1 GCA_937912125.1 uncultured Pseudomonadota bacterium | reverse complement strand
CCACCGGTCATATGGCGACCATCCGGCGGCCAGATGACCATCATATGAACCGCCGGAAAACCACCTGACCACAGGTGCTTTCATCAGAGGATCGCCATGTCGAAGCCCCACGACCGCCCCATGACGCCGCCCCGCGCCGTCCCCACCCTCCCTGTCCCCGCCGAGGTCGCCAGCGACAAGGCGGTGCCGCGGCTCCCCACCACCGTCGTCTCGTCGTGGAAGGGCGGGGTGTGGAAGACCTGCCTCTCCGCCAGCATCGCGGAGCGCCTCGCATTCGCTGGGCTGGATGTGCTCTACCTGGTGACGGACGACCAGCTCGACGCGCGCCGTCGGCTCGGGATCTCCGAGTTCGACCCCGACGTGGCGCGAGTGCAGCGCGGCGCCGGCAGCGTCACCGTGGTCGGGCTCGCGGGGCCGAATTCGGTCGAGCTGCTCTATCGCTCGGGGCCAGGCCGCCTCGGGCGCTTCGACGGCATCGTCGTGGACACCCCCCCGGTCAAGAAAGGGGGCTGTCTCCCCGGCGTGCTGCTCATCGCACCCACCGACGGCGACGACGCCTCCGCGAACCTGATCCGGATGCTCCGGGCGACGCCCACCAACACCGAGATCGTGCTGGTCCGCATCGACGCCGTGCCCGAGCACGAGTGGGAGCACGACGCCGCGATCATCCACGAGGCATCCAACCACGAAGGGTCGCTCTTGTACCTCCCCGGTCCGCTGCCCCGCACCAACGAGGTCCGTGAGGCGCTGAACCGGGGGCAGTCTGTCTGGACGCTGCCCCGGCGAGGGGCGACGCGGAGCTTCCTCCAGGGCGTCGAGTCCCTCGCGGGCCTGGCGTGGGCGCGCATCCGGCCCGACACCGAGCTGCCGCCGCTGGCCCGGACCGGCACGGCCTCCGTGCACATCAGGGGCTGGGACGACGATGCTTGATCGGGAGCGTGCCCGCGCCGAGGCCGACGCCGCGGAGCGTCGGGGCGCGAGCACGCTCTGGGCGACGGGGCCGGTCGCGTGGGAGAGCGTCTCGGCGGGCGCGGTCGCGCAGCCCGAGGTCGTGCCGGTGGTCGAGGACGCGAGTGACGAGCCGTCGAGCGAGCGGCCACGCTTCGCCATGGCGCCCAGAATCGAGCGGCGGCAGGACGAGGATGCGCAGGCACCGCCTACGGCGCTGCTGGCCGCGATCCTGGCACGGCTGGACACGGTGACGTCGAACAGCCACGGCGTACCAGGATGGCTGACGGAGGCGATTGGGAATCCGCTCACCTACGACGCGGCAGGACCGCACCGAAAGGACGTGTGCGCACGGGTGCAGCCCGCGCTGTACCGGCGGTTGCAGGCGATGAAAGCGCGGCTCGGGCTTCGCACGACGGCGGGGGCCTGGGAGTACGTCCTGCGGGCGGGGCTCGCGGCGGGGGAACGATGCACGGCGGCCAGGTCGGAGGGGACCCGCGACCGCGTGTAGGGATGGCCGCCGACCGCCAAGCGGTTCGTACGAGAGCTTCCAGGTCGCTCCCTCGCCTTCGCGGCGCAGGTCCACAACCCCGCCCCGTCGAGGCCCCCTCCAAGGCTCGGATCGGCATGTCCACAACGGACGGTCCCGCTCTGGTCCAGATCCAGGTGGTTCCGGATCCCACAGGAACAGGAGCTGTGGACAGGAGTTCGCCGATAAGATCGGCGCAGAGGGCTGGGGGCCTCGTGGACGTCCTCACCGCCTCGCGGTCTGGCGCGATTCGTGGGCGCCGACCGCATCCAGGGCCATCCTGGAGTGCGTGAGCGTGAGGTGCGAGAAGGGCCGTAGACCGACGGGCGCGCGAGCGAGCTTCGGTCTCTGGTGTGCCCTGGTGGCCCAGATGGCTGCTCTCCGATGCCAGCGGGATCGTCTGCGAAGGACCGGCTCGCATCCATGGCCAGCTACTGGCCAGGAAGCATCACCTTCTGCTGCACAACCATGCGAAATCCAGCGCGCTCGGTCATTCGTTAACAGGTTGCGATACTCGGCGTTCTCCGCCAACTACAGGATATTGGCGAGGCACAGGTGCGCCTTGCCTGGCGCCCCCCCTTGACCAAGAGGGCTGCGCCCTCCTGGAACCCCCCTCGTTCTTCCAAAAGAGGATACTGCTGAGCTGAACCCTGCTCTTCGTACACCACTTGACGGGACTCAACACGGAAGGGAGGGATCTCCCCGCCATTGACTCGTCTGCGGGATAGGCGCTCTGCTCTGCTGTCTACCGACCATCGATTGACTGTCAGAAACTATGCCTTCGCGGCGATCTGCGTTGTGGCGCTGTGGGTATTCGCCCGGAACGTCCTTGAGTACGTCGCTTGCGACTACTGGGCCGACGATGCCTTCATTTCGCTGCGTTACAGCCAGCGCTTGCTCGCTGGTGATGGACTGACCTGGAGTGACGGTGAGCGCGTTGAGGGATTCTCCAACCTGCTGTGGGTGCTGTGCGTCTCGGGGCTGGGGGCCCTGGGCTTGGACCTGCTCGTCGCTGTCAGGGTTCTGGCTTTCGCGGGCATGGGCCTGGCCTTCGCCTGCCTGGCCTGGATGGTGCGGCCTGCTCGCATGGGTCACAGCGTGCTCCCCGGCGCTTTTACCCTGTTCGCGCTCGCGCAATGTCAGCCCATCGTCATCTGGACCGCCGGAGGGCTCGAGACACCATTCGTCCTGGGGTTCATGGCGGGCGGCATGCTTTGCGTGGTGCGCTGGATGGAGGCGGACGGTGGCTCGGAGCGGGTCTTGGCACCCGCGGGGGTTCCACTCGGCCTGCTCACGCTCACCCGACCAGAGGGGCCGCTCTTCACGGTCCTTTGCGCAGTTGCCGTGCTCGTCGTGTCCGTACGTGACGACAGCCGAGGCACACTGAGGCGCCTGGGGCGGCTATGCGCCCTCCCACTCGCGGCGTTCTCGGCGCAGGAGGTCTTCCGGCTCCTGTACTATGGGCGACTATTGCCCAACACTGCCCTCGTGAAGCTCCCTGGAGGTCTCTTCCGTGTCCACGAAGGCCTGGAATACGTGGTCTCTGGCTTGCAGCACCAGTGGCCCCTCTGGCTGCCCGCGCTCGCCTCGCTCCCCCTGGCTGCCTGCCGCGAACGGGGATCCGGACGCCATGTCCGCTTCCTCTGGACGGTAGCGGCGGTTTGGACCGCGTACGTCGTCTACGCCGGTGGGGACCACCTCGCGGGGCGACGCTTCCTCACGCCCACCCTTTTCCTCGCGTGTTGGCTGGGCGGCGAAGGAGTCGCTCTGGTTCGGCAAACCCTCGGGCCGTGTCGCCCGTATGCCACCGCCGCCCTTGCTGTCGCTGTGTTCGGCATTCTATCCTGGTTTCCACTCATCCAGTGGCAGGACCAAGCCGTCAACACATCACGGTACGATGTCTGGCAGCCGAGACGCCGGGGCGCCTGGATAGCCTGGTTCCTCCACCACGCGATCCCATTGGACAGACCGCTCCTCGTCGCCGTGGATGCAGCAGGAAGCATTCCCTACCACATGCCGGACGATCAGTTCCTCGACATGCTCGGCTTGACGGACCCATGGCTCGCCCTCCACTCCACGGCGCGGCAGGAGACGGGGCGGCTGGCCCACTCCCTTGGGAACGCGGAGTACTTTCTTGAGCGGCGGCCCGATGTCTTCCTGTTCGGTCCACTGTTCGGCTGCAGGCGGGGAGTCTATCAGAGTCAGCAGGAACTGACTGAGGACGTGCGTTTCCTTGACGCCTACCGGTTCCATGAGGTTACCTGGTCCGGGCAGCCGCGCGTGCGCATGTGGGTCCGCCAGGACTTGCCCTTGAGTCTCACCGATCCAGGTGTCACGCCTTGACCCCGATCGTCGGGCCGCCCCCGTCACGCCCGTCGACATCGTACGTCTCAATGGATCGATCAGCCGCTGATCCCTCGCCCACGCCATCACACCCCAGGTGAAGCCGCCCAGAGCCTGTGGTTCGCCAGAAATCGATCCCAGGCCGGCAACGCCGATGAACAAAGGCGAGCCTGCCGCGACCACAAGCGCCCCAGTTACCCGCCCGGCGTTGTCGATGAGGCTGGGGACGGCCATTCTGGGTCCATGGCCCCGTAGCTGATGCTTGCTGGCCGGTAGCTGGCCACCGTTCCGGGCAAGCCGAGCAAGCTCTCCGCTGGCGATCCCGCGGGCCTCGGCGGGCAGGCTTCCGGGCCACCACGGAGCATCGGAGACTAAAGCTCGCTGGCGCCATCTTCGGTGGGCTGACCGAGCGCCCTCGCGTTGACGGCACTGGCATGGCCAAGCGCTGGCGCGGCGCAGGGCACGGCCCCATGACCCTACGGCACCCCGTCAACCGTGCCGGCCTCCACCTCGCCGGACCGCAGGTTCTGCAACGCCTTGCTCACCGCCGCCGCGCGCGCAGAGGGCCCTTCGGGGGCCATCTCCTGCTGGATCACTCCGGCCGGTGCCACCCCACATTCTCGATCTCGACCCACAGCTGGGGCTGCTGGGTGGGGGTGAAGGCGCCCAGGCTCGTACGGCGGCCCTGCCAGCCCTCTGGGGTGAGGACCTGGCCCAGCCTGGCCTGCGGGTGGCCTCGACGATCCCCTGCAGATCGAGGCCGACGGGGGATAGGCACGACAAACAGCCCTCGAGGTGTCCAGGCGGGAACCCGCGTGTAC
>CALDOK010000348.1 GCA_937912125.1 uncultured Pseudomonadota bacterium | reverse complement strand
GAAAGCCCAGCGAATCTATCATCGATTCGGAGGGCGTCAAGGGCGGCTGCAATTTTTTTTGGTCCCGCCTTCGCAGCTTTCTGCGAGGGGGTCCGGAAACCATCGCCACCTGGCCCCGAGGGGTCGTTGGTGGTTCGGTCGAGCGCCAGTTCAAGGAGCGTTTCGCTCTCCGAAGATTTTCTCTCCGTCGAGCCCACGCCATTTACTAAGGCGGCCTATGACTGTCAAACCTGGGGCCCGAATAATTCAAAATTTATATCTCTGCTCCGGGCGCGTTCTCGTCGATATCGTAGGCCAGTCCAGGGGCCTCCCCAAGGCGGCGTCGAGCAGTTCTTTTCCTGGGTTGCCGCGCTCGCCCCAGGGAGCGGAGGAGGCCGGGATGCCTCGAGCCTTCTGCACGAGGCTCACTGACCTCGCCCCCCCCCGCAGTCAACCCATTCGGGGGCCTGTGCGAGGCCCACCATGGCCCTGGTTGGGGCCACCGAGCGCGAAGGATTGACTCCCGCGCTAGAGTCGAGCGCAGCTCATCAAGCAGCAACGATGGGGGCAGCAGGGCTCCTGAGACAGCATGGCGTGGGGACCAGGCGTGGCAGCGCTGGTCGCCGCATGCGAGGGCGTCGATTCCGCCCTTGACCCAATCGGGTGGCATCAGTCGCGCCCCCCACCAAGCGCGGGCCATGATCACCTCATATTTGCCGGGTACGGGGTCATGGCCCTGCGCGCGCATGCAAGGCCCCGATGAGCTCCAAGGCGCCTGCCGAGCTGCACCGCTGGCCCTGGGAGACCCGCCACGCCCCCCGAGTGCCCTCTCGGTCTTCTGCCAGTGGCAGCGATGGACTCCGCCGTCGCCCAGCAGAGGGGCCTGGTGCCTCTGGAGACTCGTGATGCCTCCCGTAGCTGCCCCGTTGGGTTCCCAGGACCCGACATGGGACCACAGGGCGGTGGTTGGCTGTGGGCCCATGCCATTGGAGCGCCCCAGGCACCCGGTCACGCCTACCGGCTTCCCGGTCTCCGCCCCTGCGATGGTCGCCACGCAGAGTGTCGGCGGCCACGGGAAAGCCCACCGGATCGTCGTTGCGCCCACTGGGGGCGCTGAGCTCGCCAACACCCTGGGCGCCATGCAAAGGGCCTCCAGTCGCGGGACAGGCGACCCGCACGGATCGCGCCCGCTGGCCGCGCGGACCTCATCTCTGCTCGAGCGCGCCGCGTGATACCGGCTGACGCAGACTCGGCTCGGATGATCGCCGAGAAGAGCGACCCGCTGTCGGCGATGAGGAGCCGCAGGCGTGGCGAGTCACGTCAAGGTTCCGAAGCGTCGACAGCGGGGTGCTCGGCCGGCGAGGGCCGAGCCACATCAATGTCAGACGGTATGAGGGCCTCCTCACCCATCGGACACTCCTTCACAGCCTCGCCTTGCGCGCGGAGCGCACTTCTCACGCAAGCCGCTGCCAGCGGGACAGCCGTCAGCCCCTGAAGCGCTTCGAGGCTGACCAGTGGGTCAGCCTCGTTCCAGTGAAGTCGTGTCGAGGAGGGGCGGCCTGGCTGCCCCTACCCGATGGGACCGCTACAGATCGGTTTCGTCGTTGATGAAGCCGTCAGCCTCACCGCCGCCGGTGTAGCAGCCCGGGTCCATGGAGTCGATCTGCCCGTCTCCGTCGTCATCTTCGCCGTTGTAGCAGGCGGGGATGAGGTCGAAGAAGTCATCGGTCCAGAACTCGCGGCTCTCGCGGTAGTAGGCACCGGTCTCACAGTCCGGATCGTTGGCGTCGATGTAGCCGTCCTTGTCGTTGTCTTCGCCGTCGGCGCAGTCAGCGGTCATCTCGGGCTGCTCGGTCTCACCAAGGGCACCTTCGTTGCTGTAGTAGCAGTACGGATCGGCACCATCGGCGTCGCCGTGGCCGTCGTCGTCCAGGCCGTTGTTGCAGACCGTGGTTCCGACGCCGAGCTCCTCGGCCTGACCATCGGTGCAGTCCGGGTCATCGGCGTCGATCCAGGTGTCGCCGTCGTCGTCCAGACCGTTCGAGCAACCCCAGGTGTCGGCACCGAGCTCGGAGCCGCCGTCGATGCACTCGCCGTCCAGCTCGTCTTCCCAGCCGTCGCCGTCGTCATCGTCGCCGTTGTCGCAGTTGGACTCCGACTCGTCGCCGGACTCGCACTCGTCGTCTTCCCAGTCGAACAAGCCGTCTTCGTCGTTGTCGAGCTCGTCGTTGCAGGTGAACATGCCCAGGGTGTAGTTGTCCTCGGCGGGGTCGCTGCCATCGGCGCGGTAGTCGTCATCGCAGTCGGGGTCGTCACGGTCCACCCAGCCGTCGCCGTCGTTGTCCACGCAGTCACCGCAGCTGCTGCTCTCATCCAGCGCGTGGATGTAGGAGAACAGGCCGAAGTCACCCGTGGCATAGGCCACGACCAGATCGCCGGTCAGCCCAACGCCCGCGTTGGGGTCGGCCATGCCGTCGGCATCGTAGGAAGCCAGCCGGAACTCGGTCACCCGGTCGGCGGAGACGAAGGAGTAGCCCCAGCGCGGATCCGTCGGATCATCCCAGCTGGGCATACCCAAAGTCTCGCCACCCGAGAACACGTCCGAGGTGGGGAACTGGTAGAACACGTCCACGGGCATGGACACAGAGGACATGCCGGTGGTCTCGTCGTACTCGTTGTCATCCGGCACCACGATGGTGGTGCGGATGGGGTAGGACTCGCCGCCGATCCAGCCGATGGACAGCTGGCTGAAGGTCACCCGGACATAGCTCTTGATGTCCAGCACGACGCCATTGCCGATGGCCGAGGCCACGTACTCGTCGTAGCTCTCGGGGATGGGCGCCCACTCCCAGCGCAGGGCGACATCGTCCAGCGTGGTGTCGCGGTCGTCATCGTCCTCGTCGTCGAAGCAGGTGTCGAATGCTCCAACACCAGACTGGCCCAAGGTCCAGGCACCAGCGCCGGTGCCAGCCTTGAAGCCCTCGACTCCGTACACCACCATCTGCGGCGGGAGCTTGAGATCGACCGTGGAGTTGCCGTCCGCGAAGACCACCCCGGCACCCACGCTGTCTTCGTCGGGGGTGAAGTCGACGGTGATGTCCACCGTGTCGTCTTCGTTGTCGGTCCAGAAGAAGTTCTCGAGGATCGGCCAAGCGGAGCTGTAGCGATGCTTGTCCCGGGTGTCCTTGTAAGGCTCCTGGCACATGTGCAGCTGGTTGACCTCGTAGGTGAGCTTGTTGGAGTCATCGGGCCGCGCGGGCTCGAGGCTCTGAGCGTCTACCCAGTCCTGCACGCCGTCGTTGTCGTGGTTGTAGACCACGAAGTCATCCACCTCGAGGCGGAGATCTTCGAGCCCCATGATGTAGTTGATCAGGCCCGGGGTCTGGACGACCCATTCCTGGTCCGAGGCCATGTCGGTGGCGACAGCCACACCGATGTCCTGGGTGTGGTAGCGCGGGTAGGAGAACTCGAGGAACTCCGCCATGCCGGCTACGCCGGTGGTACCGACCCAGCTCTCCCAGTTGATGCCGGTGTAGTTCTGCAGCACGACATACGCGTCTTCGCTGTCGTAGATGGTCTCGGCCGTGGCGTCGTCGTCGAAGGTGGGGCCGGGATCGTAGATGTACCCGGACTCGCCTTCGTCATCGCCGAAGACAAAGTAGTTGTCTGCCGTGGCGACGGTGACGGGCACCACGCCGCAGCTGACAGGGCCGGCGGGCACGGTGACGGTGATGGCGCCGTCGGACACGCTCTGGATCGCGGCGTTGTTGGTGCCGAAGAGAACGACGATATCGCCGACCTCAGCGCCGAAGCCGGAGCCAGAGATGGTGACCGTGCCACCGCCGATGTTGCCGTGCTCGGAGGTGACATCGAGGCCGGTGATGCTGGGGCCATCACCGGTGTAGTAGGGCACCGGGGCGCCGGTCGAGAAGCTGCAGCCGGTGGCTGCAAGGACCAGGAACACAAAGCCGTTGCGAAGCATCGTCTACTCCTCGCTCTCGGTGGTGCCATCAAAGTCGCCGAACCAGAAGCGCCCCAGCTCGATGGTGCGCGCGTTGACCAGCACCGGGCTGATCTCACGGCGGTGGTCGTAGGCGTTCTTGACGTCGGGGACCACGGCCTCGGTGGCGTTGGTGCGGGTGAAGAGGAACACGGCCCCTTCCGCGCCGTACTGCCGGGCGTAGTCGTAGGCGGTGGCCATCAGTTCGTCAGTCAGCTCGAACTCACCATCGTCCGCCAGGCGGCAGGTGACCTCGGCCATGGTGTGCATGGGGTCGCCCTGCAGCGACGGGATGAGTGGGGCTTCGTCGAGGGGGTAGGTGCCGTCGCCGCAAGAGGCGTCCAGCGGATCGACCCAGTCGATGTCCATGAAGGCAGGATCGAACGCCCACTCGCCTTCTTCGCAGGACATGGCGGCACGCCCGCAGCGCGGGTCGTCACCCTGGTAGTTGACCATGTAGGAGCCAAAGTACTCGAAGTCATCGCGGTCCACTGCACCCAGCAAGCGGACGGAGAGCGAGAGAGCCTCGCCATCGATGGCCTGCTCGGGCACGGTCCACTGGAAGGTGACCTTACCGTCTTCGGTGGCCCAGGGGCCCGTGTAGACCTGACCATCCTGACCCGCGAACTCGAACTCGGCCTCGGCGCACCCGGCCGCATCATCGGGCACCGCGGTGCCGTCGGGCCAGAAGTAGTCGAGGCAGGCAGCCTGCTCGCCCTCGGCGATGCTCGCGCCGCCGAGGTCGTAGCGCGGACCGTTCCAGGCCAAGCGCACACCGGCTTGCTTGTTGGGGACCACAAACTCGTGGTCGCCGACCTTGGCGGAGGGCAGCGGCATGGAGCCTACCGGGGCGCGGTCGAGGGCGACGCCACCCGGGAAGGACATGGTCGCGACCTCGCCGAAGGGGAAGTTGGCAGGCCGCAGCACCTTCTTGTCCATCTCGAGGGTGCTGCTGCTGTCGCCTGGCACCCAGCCGGTGGCCGGCTCAGGCCGCCATCCACCGATCTCCGAGTAGTAGACGAACATGTCGCGGGTCTCGGGCGGGTAGTCCGCCGGAACGCGACCGATGGAGAACGAAGCGTCGCTCTCGGTCGATGCGAAGGTGATGGCGTTGCCCACGTCCGTCGTGGTGAAGGAGCCGATGGGCCCCGTCGCCTCGAAGGTGGTGTAGCAAGTGTCCTCGTTGGTGGGCAGCGGCTGGATGGTACCAGCGCTGACGGCACCCTCGAGCTGTCCATCAAAGATGTAGCTGAAGCCGTAGACCAGGCTGTACGGGGGGTAGAAGCCCATCTCCCCGTTGACCTCGTCGAAGCTCAGCAGGCCGGCGAAGCCCAGCGACAGGCCACCGCCTTCGAAGTCGAAGAGGTTGTACTCGACCACGCCGCCGTAGGGAACCGGCGGAGGGCCGATTTCGTCGGGGTTGTAGCCGACGCCAACCATCTTTACGTCGGATTCGTTGGTGGCTCGACCGCAGCCCACCAGGAGCAGGGTCAGGAGCAATGAAGTCGTCGTGATGCGCATGATGATCTCCCGCCGCTACCAGCCGGTTCCCAGGCCGATATAGACCCGGAAGCCAGCAGGGTGGATCTCGTTGGAGAGCTCGTCGCCAATGGCGTTCTCGCTGGTGTCGTAGATGTCGTCACCATCGACGTCGCCGTAGCCACGGATGTCGTTGAAGCCGTAGGCGACGCGCACGAAGCTGTCCCAGTAGGCCGAGTTGAACATGGCGCCCGAGACGCGAAGCTCGACACCGGCGTCGTAGAGCAGGTAGTTGTCGCCCGTCTTGTAGGAGTTGTCCTTGAAGGGGGTCTCCCGGTAGATGTCGTCGGGGTCGTTGGCGATCCGCTCGTCCCACTCGTTGCGCCAGAAGTCTTCTGGATCGTCGGGGGGCCGGAAGGACCAGAGGTTACCCGCGCCGCCCATGACCTGACCGTAGATGGAGTCGAGCCAGATGGGGCCGATCTTCTGCTTGAGGGTCTTCACGATCGGGAAGCGGTACGCCGCGTTGGCGATGAGCATGGTCTCGCCAGACAGGGAGTACGGGGGGTAGCCCGCGAACTGGGTGTTCGGACGCAGGGAGCTGTTGCCCCAGTAGTAGGGGTGCTGGCCACCAGCGCGGAACTCATCGTTGAAGTTCACGTTGCGGTCGATCCAGCCGACGCGGCCGTCGAGCTGGATGCGGTGGCCCTTCTCGCGGGCCTTCTGCATGAAGCCCAGGCCCAGGCCGGGCACGTTGAGCTGCTCGGTCCAGCGCATCTCGAACTTGTTGTACGCGTAGGCGTCCATCAGCTCGCCATCATCGGGGGTCACGCCACCGTAGGGGGCGTAGACGACGTCGGTGTAGGCGTGGTAGGCCTGAATCTCGACGTTCCGACCCGCGGGGGGGTTGGGGTTGCGAGAGTAGTAGTAGCTGATGTTCGAGAAGGAGACGTCCAGGCCGACCTCGTAGCCCCACTGATAGGGCACGAACTCGTTCTCGGAGGTGGTCTTGAAGCCGTACTCGAGGAACATGCCGGACAGCGCGGTGGACCAGCGGTCGGACCAGGGCAGGTCGATGGAGGCCAGGGCGATGTTTGCGTACTGCTGGTTCTTGATCTCGTAGATGCCGATGTCATCCGTGGTGTCCGGGTTGTCATCTTCATCGATGTAGTAGCCAGCGTCGTACTTGACCTCGTAGTGGTACGCCATCAGGTTGATGTTCGGGTACCACATCTGGTTGAAGTAGCCGGCCAGGAAGAGCAGGTCTTCACCGATGAGGCAGTACAGCCAGCCGCCGTGCTTCTCGACGTAGTCCTGCACGAAGACCTGGAAGCCGCCCTGCAGGCCCACGTTGGTGCGGGAGTCGTTCTCGAGGCGCAGGATGGGCACCGCCGAGGGGGGCATGATGGACTTGGTCCAGCGGTAGGGATGCGTCTTGGCTTCCCAGTGGGTGAGGTCCTCGGAGTAGGCCCAGTTGGCGGCGACCTCTTCCTGCTGGGGCACACCGAACAGCGCGGTGGCGTCCTTGTTGAGGAAGTCGGCGCGGTCCAGGCCGTAGACCTTGTAGCCGTGCGCGGTGTAGTAGTTGTAGACCAGGTTGCCTTCGGGCGTGAGCAGCGGGCACTGGGCGGAGCCGATCACGTTGGTGATCTGCCGCACATCGCGGGACTCGAGGTCCATCGCGTAGATGTTGTGTACGCCGGTGGGATCGGCCGTGAAGAACAGCTCCTTGCCGTCCGCCGACCACTCCATGTCCATCTCTTCCCAGGCGTCCCAGGTGAGAGCCTCGAAGGTGTCGGCTTCGACATCGTAGAGGTAGATGTTCTGGCGGTAGTTGCGGAAGATGGCCAGGGCGATCTTGGTGCCGTCCGGCGACCACTTGGGCGTCTGCATCCAGGAGCCGTCTTGGAAGTCGGTGACCAGCTTCTTCTCGGTGCCGTCCAGGTTGATCAGCGCCAGGTTCTGGGTGCCGTCCGAGTACTGCAGGAAGGCCACCCGGTTGCCGTCGGGGCTGACGTTGGGCTCTGAGCCGCGAAGCGTGTTGGGGATGGGGCGAGCCGCGCCCTTTTCAAACACCGAGCGACCGTTGAAGAGCTTCTTGCGGTCCCAGGTGGTGAACTCCTGGCCGTTCTTCTTGTCCTCACGCTCGACCAGGTCCATGACCCAGAGCTCGGTGAAGTTGTAGCCCTTGAGGTCGGGGTCCATGCCCGTGATGAGGGAGGCCTTGCTCGCGACCATGCCCTCCTCGCCAGTGACCACGATCTGGTTCTTCCCGTCGATGAAGTCCCAGGTGTACATGAACCCGGAAGGCAGCGCCTCGGAGTAGCGCGCGACGGTGTCAGCGTTGATGGCGTCGGCCGGGAAGGCGCCGCTGAGGGGCTCGACCCGATCGATGTCCATCTTCTGCACGTAGATGGCGCCGCGGTTGTTGATGCCGGCGATGCCCGAGATGGCGTCGTAGCGGGGAGCGATCTGGTAGATGCCCGTGGCCTGCTTGGCGTCGATCTTCTCCATCTTCTTCTTGGAGCGCCACTCTTCGCGCCCGGAAGGAGTGGCGTAGTCCCACTCGGCGGGAGCGTTGAGCAGCTGACGGCCGACCACCTCGCCCTCGGCGCGGATGGCCGCGGCCTGGGCCTGGTAGCGCTCCATCATGTAGTCGTAGAAGTCCTGGTACAGGGTCTCGGGGGGGATGCCGGTCATCTCCTCGAGGACGTTGAACCAGAGGGGACGCCACTTCTTGCCGGCCTCGATGGCCGCCATGTCGTAGATGTTGGAGCCGAAGCGCTGGCGCAGGTAGTTGTTGAACGCGTAGCCCTGCTGATAGATGCGCTCGAAGTCGTTCCAGCTCTGCCGAGACTGGGCGAAGGTCTGCCACTGCTCGAAGGACATGACAAGCTCGCCCTCGTCCTCGAGCCAGGTCATGCGCAGGTTGTGGTCGCGGGCGGTGGTCCACCAGTTGCCGCCGATCATCTCGGAGGCGCCTTCGGCGACACCCTCGGAGAAGCTGGGCGGGTCGGAGTCGAGGTAGAAGAACTCGACCCCGGTGTCGACGTCGTTGATGCCGTCCTGGTACAGGCCGCCGATGAGGACGCCCTGGGCACCCTCGGACATGGTGGCGTTGGCCTTGAGGGACACGACGTGGCTGAACTCGTGGTAGAAGACGTCGGAGAGCCACTCCATGCGGGAACGGGACCGGTAGAAGAAGCTACCGGGGTTTACGCTCACCTCGATCCAGTCCCACGGGGGCACGGTGAAGCCCTCGAGATCGTCGGTCTGGTTGAGGATCACGACGTGAACGCGTTCCTTCAGGTAGTAGTTGTAGTTGGCGCACATCGGCCCCCACATCTCTTCGGCCACCCGCGCCGTCGCCCGAGCCGCGTTCTCGGTCTCGAGGTAGTGCGGATTGTCGGCCTTGCGGGACATTGGGTAATGGACCGCGAAGTGCTCGGTCTCGATGGTGTACCAGTCGAGATCCGGGTGGTTGTGGGAAAAGACGAACTTGGCTTCGGCTTCGGGGGCGAATGCCACGCCCGCGGCCAAGGCCAGCGCCGGAAGCAGCTTTGCAATACGCTCGAACTTCATAATGGCGCTCCGCTTAGTACCGCAGCTTCAGGGTGCCGCTGTAGGTCATGCCCCGGGTGGGGTGAATGGCCTCGAGGGGGAAGAACTGGAGGTCCTCGCCGCGCACCGGGATGCCGACTCCGCCCTGGATGTCCAGGCCGCGGGTGAGGTTGATCATGAACCCCGCGTCGGCGTCCAGGCTCCAACCATCGGAGCCTTCGACGGCGTAGAGCTGGTTGTTACCCAGGAACTCCACGCCGGTGGTGCCGATGTAGGTCTCGGCGCGGTTGAGGTAGTGCATGTTGCCCAGCAGCACCAAGGGGCCGAGGCCCAGCTGCAGGCCGAGGTCGGCGTAGGTGTACGAGCCGGGCTTGATACGGCCCGAGAACTGGTACTCCGTGACCTCGATGATGTACTGGGCCACCGCCGACATGCGGTAGGTGGCCCCAACGCCGCCCACGACCGCCAGAGGGCCAGCCTGCTGCTTGCCCTGGAGACCGATGGTGTAGTCGGGGGTGCCCGTGGAGATCACGAACTTGGAGACCGTGTAAGGCCCGCCGACGTACTGCCCCGGAGACTCGCCCCCGGCCGGCATCTTGATCTGCGCCAAGACGGCCACGCTGGTGGTGGGTGCCGCCTTGCCGAAGATCTCGTACTTGTAGCCGAGGATGGGGTCGCCCAGACCGAAGGTCGAGGTGTCGGCCCCCGCGTCGTTGGCCAGGTGCATGTAGTGGAAGGGCATGTGCCAGTAGAGCTCGGACCGGCGGGTGAGGCCGTAGCGCACATCCATCCGCTCGGTGCTGTACGTCCACTGGGCCGAGTCGAAGTCTGCGGCTTCGCCATCGGCCGTCCAGTAGCCATCGGCCACCTTCCAGTCGACTCCGAGCGCCAGCTCCAGCCAGCCCTTCTGCATCACCAGGGAGCGCTCGACCTCGCGAACCGACAGGGGAAGGCGGCCCGTCTTGGCTTCGAAGCCAGCGGCCTGCACCTCGCTCGCACCAAAGGCCGCGAGCAGCGTCATCAGCAGGATTCTCTTCATGAGGTAAACCTCGAAATGATAGCTGTCATCGGGATTAGGGCGGGTAGCTCGATAGGGTGGGCTCGTCAACCGACGCGTACCGTACAGGAGGCGCTTCGAACCCGGATGTTGACATGGACCCGCAGTGCACCGTCGGAAAGAGGGGGCGCCGGGGCCCGGGGCGGGTCCGTTCATCAGGTTCATACCGGCTCTTTCGCGCTTTTTCAGCATGTTTGACGCCGGGGGGGGCGGCGACTAAATAGCGGAGCCCTTCCACCCCGGCCGAGCCATGAAGATCCCAGCTATTCTCGCGCTCTTCACGGCGGGGTGCAGCCTGGTCCCCACCACCGTGGACGCGCCGCCTCCTGCCATCACCGGGCAGGATGTGCGCCTCACGCTGCTGCACACCAGCGACCTGCACTCGCGCATGCTGCCTTACCACTACTCACCCCTATATACAGACAACACCCTGGGGATGCCCGACGCCGATGAGCTCGGCTGTGAGCCCGAGGACCGCTGCTACGGCGGCATGGCCAGGCTGGCCTGGGTCATCGAGCAGGAGCGGCAGAAGGCAGGGCGATGCCTCGTGCTCGACACCGGTGACCTGTTCCAGGGCGCGGTGATCTTCAACGAGTACCTGGGCGAGGCCGAGATGCAGGTCATGACCGAGGTCGGCTACGACGCGGTGGTGGTGGGCAACCACGACTTCGGCGAGGGCGCCGATCGCCTGGCCGAGGTCTACAACGCCTACGGAAACTTCCCCTTCCTGGCCGCCAACTACATCTTCGAGGATCCGGACCTGCCCTGGACGGCCGAGCTGGGCGACTACGTCCAGCGCTCCGTCATGTACGAGCTGTCGGGCCTGCGGGTGGGCATCGTCGGCATCGGCAACATGTCGTCGCTGACCTCCATCTACGACGAAGACAACTCCATGGACGTCATCCCACTCGAAGTGGAAGACGCCATCCAGCGCGAGACCAACCTCCTCACCTCCATGGGCGCTGATCTCATCCTGGTGCTCTCCCACCTGGGCCTGGATGACGACTTCGAGCTGGCGCGGACCCTGGCCAACTCCGACGTCGACATGATCCTCGGCGGCCACCACCACGTGGCCATGGATCCCCCGCCGGTCATCCTCAACGAGCACACCGGCAAGCGCATCCCCGTGATCCACTCCGGCGGCTTCGCCAAGTACCTGGGCCGGGTGGACATCGTCGTGCGCGACGGTGAGATCCTCAGCACCGACTACGAGCTGATCCCCATCTTCGACCACCTGTCCATGGGCCAGGACCCAGAGATCGTCGAGATCCTGGACGACTACGAGTACTGGCTGGACCAGGACTTCGAGCTGCAGCAGGTCATCGGCTACGCCGAGGAGACCCTGTTCCGCTTCGGCTCCGACGGCGGCGACTCCATGCTGGGCAACTTCACGGCCGACGCCATCCGCTTCTACGACGGCGTCGAGACCGAGATCGCCCTCACCAACACCCTGGGCATCCGCACCGACCTGTCCGCCGGCGACATCATCCTGGACGGGATGTACAACGCCATGCCCTTCGACAACAGCATCACCACCATGTTCCTGTCCGGGCGCGAGGTGAAGGAGGTCCTGGACTACATCACGTCCCGCTCCTCCGAGCGCGGCTGCAGCGCCCAGGCCCAGGTCTCCGGCATCCAGTTCATCATGAACTGCGGCGTCGGCGAGGCCCAGGAGATCCTCATCAACGGGGTCCCCCTGGACCTCGACGGCACCTACGAGCTCGCCACCAACGACTACATCGCCAATGGCGGCTCCGGCTTCGACATGCTCGAGCGCAACACCACCCAGACCGACCTGGGGATCTCCATCCGCGATGTCGTGATCTCCACCATCAAGGCCTACCACACCCTCCCACAGCCGGGCGTCGCCGAAGAAGAAGCCCGCATCCAGGTGGTGCACTGATGCGCGTCTCCCCTGCCCTCTCCCTGCTGCTCGCGGCCTCCACCGTCGGCTGCAGCCGCACCGCCCACGTCGATGCCAACGTGCTCAGCTTCTTACAGGTCTCCATCATCGATGGCGACACAGCCTCAGAAGAGACGCCGCTGCCGTACAGCAACGACGAGGTCACCGTCACCCTGCGGGTCGAGGCGCTGGACCGAAACGCCGCCCCCGCGCCCTTCCGCGGCACCCTGGGGGTCAAGACCCAGCCCGGCCACCTCGAGACCGAAGACGAGGTCGAGCTGGTCGAGGGCGTGTGGGAAGGCGACGTCACCCTGCGCTACCCCTTCGGCCCTACCCGCGTGTGGTTCACCGACGAGGAGGGCGACGGCGAGGAGCGGAAGCCCACCTTCGTCACCGGCGTCAGCGACGCCCTCTGGTACCAGCTACCCACCATCGCCCAGGTCCAGGCCACCGACGACCACGAAGAGAACAACCTCAAGGGCGAGTACACCACCATCCGCGCCGTGGACCGCAGGGTCATCGTGCTGGCGGTGGGCCAGAGCGGCATGTGGGTCACCGACCTGGACGACCCGCCTGGCGACTACAACTCCATGTTCATCTACACCTACAACAAGCCCGAGTACTCCACGCCCGAGGGTGACGTCGCCGATGCGGACATCATCTACGCCGAGCCTGGCCAGCGCCTCGCCAGCCTGGGCGGCGGCAACCAGGAGTACCTGGCCACCACGCAGCTGTCGTTCCCCCAGTACGACTTCTACGAGGGTGAGATCCTCACGGTCCCCGATCCCATCGATCTCGAGCCCGACGACCTCTGCTCCGATGACATCATGGAGCGCCTCGAGGGCGGCCTGGTGCGGGCCTCGGACCTCACCATCCCGGACTTCGAGTACGGGCCCGACTCCGACTTCTACAGCTACGGCCAGTGGCCGGTGGAGTTCCAGGACGGGGGCTGCACCTTCTACGCCGAGTCCTCCGCCCAGGTGCCAGGCTTCTACCCGAGCGACCACATCGGCGAGAGCCTGCCCTTCATCCAGGGCCTGGTCACAGAGGTCTGGGGCAAGTGGATCATCCTGCCTCGCGACGGCGACGACATCTCCATCTACAGCGAGAGCGCGCGCACCGCGCAACCTCCCAGGCGCCCCGCGGCCCAGCCCCGCGGCGCTGGCCGTTTTTAGCCTCCTCTCTCCATACCCTTCGTATTCATTCTGAGAACTCCATCCCCCCTTGTGAGGATCCGATGCTTCCCACCCTTCTCCTGCTCGCGACCACCGCCGCCCCGGTTCAGGCCGGCGAGTTCATGGACACCTGGGTCTCCCTTGGCTTCGAGGACGACAACCTCCTGGCCGGCCCAGAGTACAACAGCCCCTCCCCCAACTTCGTCATGCGTGGCAACCGCACCTTCTTCGAAGACTACGAGTCGCGCTACTCCGACGACATCTCCCAGACCCACCTGGTCCTGTACCGGCGCGACGAGGGCTTCTGGAAGGACTGGTACACCGAAGCCGCGCTGGTGGTGCAGTTCAGCCCCTACCTCGAGGCCGACCAGACCAAGGAAGGCGTCAACCTGACCGACGACGGCTCCTACGTGCGCCTGGTCCGCAAGCTCGGCGGGTCCGAGACCGACACCTTCTCCATCACCGGCTACGCCATCGACGCCAGCCGCTTCCGCCTGGGCTACTCCTATGACCTCTCCTGGGGTGGCAAGGAGATCTTCCTGGACGATCCGTCGGCCTCCCCCGGCATCCGGATGCAGTACCAGAAGGGTGGCTCCTACCTCTTCGCCGGCGCCAAGACCTCCATCCAGGGCCAGGAGCAGGAAGCCACCGAGAACAACGACTCGGGCTCCCGCAACCAGGCCTTCTACGGCCTGCTGGCCGGCGGTGGCATGGAGTTCGCCGAGAAGTTCAAGGTCGAGGCGGGCTTCGGTTCCTTCGAGCAGGGACAGCTCACCGCCACGGACGACGCCAGCGACGCGCTGTACGGTGAGTCTGTGAGCGCCATGGGCTTCGCAGGCCAGCTGGCCTGGCGTTCCACCACCGACCTGCACTTCATCCAGTCCTCCGAGCTGCGCCTGTACCGCAACGGCCCTGACTTCGTGAAGGACAGCTACATCGACCACGACAAGCTCGACGGCTTCGGGATGCTGGTCCAGGGCGAGGTCAACTACCTGACCCACAACCTGTTCAACAGCGACAAGGCGGGCTCCACCACCCTCGAGAACGCCATCGCCGGCGACATCCAGAGCAAGTTCGTGTTCGGCTCCACCAGCGTGGGGCTGGACTTCGTCTACAAGGATCTGTCCTACATCGTCTTCAACATCCCGGGCATCACCTCGGGCTGGTCCACCCCCGAGTGGATGGACGTCTCACCGCAGCTCTACGGTCGCGTCCGCGCCTCCCACTATATGGAGAAGGCTCGGCTCACTCCCTACGGTGGCGTCGGCCTGATGCAGCCCGCCAGCTACGTCAACGCCCAGGGCGGCACCGTGGTGCAGGTCAACGAACGCGACATCGTCGTGGTCCCCGATGACCAGGGCGTGGTCAACATCCTGGGCGCCCTCGCGGGCGCCGAGGTGGACGTGTCGAAGTCCGTGGTGCTGGTGGGCGAGGTGCTCTACACCGCCGACAACAACCAGTCCGACTTCGTCCAGGATGCCGACACCGGCGAGTACAAGCGCGTCCCGGTCGAGTGGAACGAGGCCAACAAGCTGGGCTTCAACATCATCATGCGGGCGCGCTTCTAAGCGACGCGCCGGCAGACCTCACGGGGCGGGCTTCGGCCCGCCCTGCCTGCTTCAGCGACGGACGCCCGTGCCCAGGAAGCTCTCGTTGTTGCGCACGCGGCGGCTGACCTCGATGTCGGCGTAGCGCTCCTCGAAGAACCAGCGCTCGAGCTCCTCGCCGGTGACCAGGATGGTGACCGGGATGCGGAGCCGATCGTAGACATCCGCCACGACCACCGGGAAGGGCCACTTGTGGTGGTCGTGGACCGGCAGGTGGGTGACCACGTCGCGCAGCACCGGAACAGGTCGCAGCGCGCGGTAGGGCGTGTGGGAGAACAGGCGCAGCCCGCCAGCCACCACGCGGCTGAGCTGGTGGAGCTGGTCGGCCTCGAGCCGGGTGGTCACCACGCGCAGGCCGCGGTTGACCGCAGTTGCGAAGCCCTGGCGGGGCCCGTACATCCACACGGCCAGGCGGCCGCCGGTCTGGAGCAGGCCGCCAAGCTGGCGAAAGCCATGCCGGGCGCGCTCCATGTGGTGCAGCACGCCGAGACAATAGGCAAGATCGAAGCTGCTCTGGCGCAGGGGAGGCCTGTGGATGTCGCCCTGGACCACGTGCACGCCGGACTGCCCCATGGTGTTGCGCCGGCAGGCATCGACGGCCTCGGCGGCGCTGTCCATGGCCACGACCTCGGCACCCCAGCGCGCGGCGAGCCAGGCGTGGCGCCCGTAGCCGCAGCCCGCGTCGAGCACGAGCTTGCCCAGGAAGTCCCCGGGGGTGAGCGGGTCGATGAGCGAGAGGAAGTTCCGCTCCCAGACCGGCTCGGCGCGGTCGAAGGTGGTCCAGGTGTGGGCAGAGGCGGGCCTGACGTCAGCGCCATCGACCATCAGGCGGGGGATGCCCCCGGCGATGGGGTAGTTGGCCTTGCACGCTGGGCAGGTCAACACGCCGTCGAGGATCTCGACGGCCTTGCGCTTGCTCAGATCGAGCCCCTCCCGCTCAACCTCGCCTGGCGCCACGTGGGCATGCCAGGCATCCACCTCGGTGGTGCGGGTGACCTCGATCTCGAAAGGGGCGCCCGCACACGCGGGGCACGCCAACCACTTCAGGAGTTCGTGCTTCATTGGATCTCCGTCAGGTCACTAACTCGGCAAAGGCTGACTGACGCAGCCTTTGCCTGTGGCGATCGTACCGACGCAGCCTCCGGCCGCGCGGCACATCGCCACACCGGGTATCGCCGACCTGGCTGACTTGGCTCTTGCCGCACCGGGTATCACCGACCTGGCTGACCCGGCTCTTGCGCGCGGCACATCGCCTCACCGGGTATCACCGACCTGGCCGACTCTTCTCTTGCGCGCGGCACATCGCCACGCCCGCTGTCGCAGCCTCCGCCAGCGCTGGCGAACCCGGGAACAACGAAGCTCCCTTGCCGCGCCAGACCCACAGGAATACCGTCGCCGACTTCCTCCCTCCTCCCCGGAGCCCAACTTGCGAATCGCTCTGCTCTGGCACATGCACCAACCGGACTACCGGCACCCGCAGACCGGCATCGCCCAGATGCCCTGGGTTCGCCTCCACGCGCTGCAGAACTACTACGACATGGCGAGGCTGGTGGACGAAGCGCCTGCGGAGGTGCGGGTCACCTTCAACCTCACCCCGGTGCTGCTCTCCCAGCTGGCGCAGATCGCCGAGCACGGGCCCCGCGATCGGCTCCACGAGCTGTGCCTGCGCCCCGTGGCCGGCCTCTCGGCCGAGGAGCGCGCCTTCCTGGTGGAGCACCTGTTCTCCACCAACGAAGATCGAAAGATCCGTCCGGTCCCGGGCTACGCACGGCTGCACCGCCGCGCGGGCGCCCACCGGGGCCCGGCCGAGCGCACCCAGCAGCAGCTGAGCGACCAGGATCTGCTGGACCTACAGGTGTTCTTCCACCTGGCCTGGACAGGCCGCACCCTGCGGGAGGACCCCTTCGTCCAGGACCTGATCGGACGGCCCGAGGGTGGCTTCACCGAGGCCGACCGGGACAAGCTGCTGGCCATCCAGCGCGACTTCCTGCCGCGGGTGATCCCTCTGTACCGAAGCCTGTGGGAGCAAGGTCGGATCGAGATCTCCACCACCCCGCTCCACCACCCCATCCTGCCCTTGCTGTGCGACATCCGCACGGCCCGCGAGGGCAACCCCCGCTGCGAGCTGGCCGACCTGGACTTCCGCTTCCCCGAGGACGCCGCTGAGCAGATCCAGCGTGGTCGCGCCTTGGCCGAGGAGCTGCTGGGGCGTCTCCCGGCGGGCATGTGGCCCTCCGAGGGCAGCCTGAGCGAAGAGGTGCTCGGCATCCTGGCCACGCAGGGCGTGAGCTGGGTGGCTTCGGACCAGCACCTGCTCCAGCGCTCCCTGGCCCACTGCGGAGCCAGCACATCGGGCCCGCCCCATCTGCGTCCCTGGCGCCTGCAGGGCAGCCAGGGCCCCGCCATGTTCTTCCGCGACAACGAGCTGAGCGACCGCATCGGCTTCACCTACGCCCGCTGGCCGGCCACCGACGCCGTGAACGACCTGATCCACCGCGCGCGCTCCCTGCTCCGGTCCGCCCCCCAGCCCAGCGAGGCATGCCTGGCGGTGGTGCTGGATGGCGAGAACGCGTGGGAATTCTACGAGGACCACGGCGAGCCCTTCCTGGCTGGACTCTACCGAGCCCTGGCCGAGGCCGACGATCTGCGCTCGGTCACCATGAGCGAGGCCCTGGAGCAGGTCCCCCCCCTGTCCCTCCCCGCCCTGCGCGCCGGCTCCTGGATCGGAGCCAACCTGGACACCTGGGTGGGCCACCCCGAGAAGAACCGCGCGTGGGCCGTGTTGGCTCGCGCCCGTCGCGCCCTCGCTGCAGCCGGAAGGCGCGACGGTGCGGACCGCGACGCCCTGATCGAGGCCCGGGAACACCTGCTCAAGGCCGAGGCCTCCGACTGGTTCTGGTGGCTGGGCGACGACCACCCCACCCCCTACAAGTCAGCCTTCGAGCAGCTCTTCCGGGTCCACGTGCGCGCGGCCTGGCTGGCGCTCGGCGCCCAGCCGCCCCACGAGCTGGAGCACAGCCTGCTGGAGCCCAGCGCGCGACCGGCCAGGATCTCCCAGCCTCGCAGCCTGATCCGGCCCCGGATCGATGGCCATGATCGCCGCTACTACGACTGGGTCGGCTGCGGCAGCTACGACGCTCGCAACCAGGCCGCCGCCATCGAGGTCGGGAAAGCCCGCTTCGCCCGCCTGGACTTCGGCTTCGACGCTGATCATCTCTACCTGCGGCTGGTCCCCGCCGAGCCCGACGGCGTGCGCCTGGCCGGCGCGGAGCTGCGCGCCTTGCTCCTGCTCGGGGACGAGGGCCGGGCCATCACCGTGGCCTCAGAGCCCAGCGGTACGCTGGTGGCCACGCGCACTGATGGCGGCGACGCCAGCGGGCACTGGGCCGCTGACAGGGTGATCGAGCTGTCCGTGGCCCTCAGCGCACTCGGCGCACGCCCGGGAGAGCCCATGGGCTTCGCCCTCGAGGTCTTCTCCACCGATGGTCGCGTGGATCGGATGCCCCTGGACGGCACCATCGACGCCCACATCCCAGACGCCGACTTCACCGCCCGACACTGGACCACGGACTGAAGGACCTCAGCGCACCTGCCCCTCGCTGGTGGGTGCCGCCACGTAGGCCATCAGCCAGCGCTCCCCGTCGCGCAGCACCGAAGGCGACTCGAGCATCCACGCGCCGTCGTCGGGCGCGGGGATCTCTAGGCGCTGGGCGGCCTGGAAGGACACACCATCCGGAGAGTGGGAGCGGCCCAGGGAGCCGGCCTCGTGGAAGTACATCCACCACCCGTCGTCGCCGGGGATGGTGGAGGTCACGCCGCCGCCCACGAAGCGCATGCCTTCCTCCACGGTGAAGTCCAGCCCGTCAGGAGAGCGGGCGCTGGCCACCTCGCGGGTGCTGCGGGTGAGGAACATGCGCACGCCTCCGTCGGGCAGGGGCACCACGTCCGGATCCACCCAGGCGCCCTCGAGGCGAACGCCGGGCTCGAGCTTCCACTCCCCGTCCCCAGCCGACAAGGCGGACAGGACCCGATTACTGCCCACCAATCCGGGGTCCGCAGAGACCGGATGGTGCACCAGGTACAGGCGCAGCCGGTCATCGGGGAGGGACACCAGACAGGGATCCACCTGCATCCCCCCGTCGAGCCCCTGGATGTCCACGGCGTGGGCGTCTCCACCCGCCAAGGGCACCCAAGCGATGGAGCGTCCGTGCTGCACGTAGTAGACGCGCAGCTCCCCCCCCTGGCGTACGAGCTGAGGCGAGGAGGCGGTGGTGACCAGGGGCCCGGGCAAGGGTTCCCAGTGCAGCCCGTCCTCCGAGGAAGCGACGAAGACCCTCTTCCAGCGGGGATCCTCGGGACGAAACTCATCGCCTGGGGGAGGGCCGAGGGGCACGGCGCCGGGCGCGGGCTCCGAGGAGGGTGGCGAGCCGCAGGCCAGCAGCCCCAAGGCGAGCCATGGCGCGATCCTGCGAGGGCAACCGGAGAGAGGATGGGGGCCTGCGAAGCCAGACAAGGAGCCTCCACGTGAGCTCGGGATCGTAGCACGGTGTCCCGGCCTGCCGCCGAGGGCCCCAGGAGATAGGCTGGGCTGCCCACTCCCCTCCCCCGAGGTCCCATGTCCGAGCTGCGCAAGGACCCCCTCCTGGATCGCTGGGTCATCATCGCCCCCGAGCGCGACCGCCCCCCCCAAGCGACCTACGGCGCCGCGCCCGCTGCCCCCGAGCAGCCCGCGCCGTGTCCTTTCTGCCCCGGCAACGAGCACCTGACGCCCGACGAGATCGCGTCGGTGCGGAGGCAAGGCGGCCCCTGGGACCTGCGCGTCTTTCCCCACCGCGAGCCCGCCCTGCGGGTCGAGGGAGAGCTGGAGCCCCGCGCCCACGGCCTGCTCGAGCAGCTCCGGGGCCTGGGCGCCCACGAGGTGGTGGTGGAGACCCCCACCCACCGCAGCGGCTGGGCGGACCTCGGCGTTGAGCAGGTGGTGGCCATCCTCGAGCTGTGGCAGGCCCGGCAGCGGGATCTGTACCAGGACGGGCGGCTCGAGCACGTGATGATCTACAAGCTGCACGACCCCAGCGGCCGGGTCGGTGGCTGGCGCGGCGCGGTCCACCACTCCCACAGCCACGTCATCGGGCTCCCCATCACCCCCAAGGAGCTGCAGGGCCGCATCGAGCGCTCCCTCACGCACCTGCGCCGCACCCGCCGCTGCCTGGTCTGCGATCTACTGGAGCAGGCCCTACGGGAGCGGGAGCGCATCGTGGCCGCGGACGAGCACGCGGTGGTGCTGGCCCCCTGGGCCAGCCGCTTCCCCTTCGAGCTGCGCCTGGCACCCCGCCGGCACCAGCATGCCTTCGTGGACGCGAGCCGCCCGGAGATCGCTTCCGTCGCTCGTCTGCTCGTGGACGCCTGCTCGCGACTCCGCGTGGCGCTGGACGATCCCCCCTTCGACCTCACGCTGCACAGCGCACCCAACCCACACCCACATCGGCCCCACCCCTTCAGCGGTAAAGACGTGCCCCTGGCCTGGCACTGGCACATGGATCTGGTGCCACGGATCCTGCCCTACGACGGCAGCACCGACGCCACCGGCCTGCACGTCAACCCCACCCCGCCGGAGCTGGCCGCCGCCCACCTGAGGGGCCTGGCATAGGGGCGCGTGTGTAGGATCGCCCACGGGTTCTCGAGGGTGAGAGGTGATATGCGGGCGGGCATAGAACCACACCGGAGGTCCTCCCCATGCGCGTCGCCGCCGTCTCCCTCTCTGCTCTCACACTGTTCGCCATCAGCGGCTGCCCCAAGACCGCGGAGCCCGAGTCCGCCGCGGGTTCCCAGGGCTGGACCTACCCCCAGGCGCGCCAGAGCGATCAGGTGGATGAGCACCATGGCGTGCAGGTGCCCGACCCCTACCGCTGGATGGAAGACCCAGACGCCGAGGAGACCCGGGCCTGGATCGACGCTGAGAACGAGCTGACCTTCGGCTACCTGGCCGAGGTGCCTCAGCGCCAGGCCATCCGTGACCGCATCGAGAAGCTCTGGACCTACGAGCAGTTCGGCCAGCCCGCCAAGCACGCGGGTCGCTACTACTACTTCCACAACGACGGCACCTGGAACCACAGCAAGCTCTACGTCACCGACAGCCTCGACGCCGACGCCGTGGTGCTGCTCGATCCCAACGCCTGGTCCGAGGACGGCACGGTGGCCCTATCCGGCACCTCGGTGAGCGAGAGCGGCCGCTACATGGCCTACGGGCGGGCCGACGGCGGCTCCGACTGGAACACCTGGACCGTGCTGGACCTCGCCAGCGGCGAGAAGCTGGACGACACCCTCGAGTGGGTCAAGTTCAGCGGTGCGTCCTGGGCCCACGACGACAGCGGCTTCTTCTACAGCCGCTACCCCGAGCCCGAGAATCCCCTCGAGCAGGTCAACGTGAACCAGAAGCTCTACTTCCACGCGGTGGGCACGGATCAGAGCGAAGATCAGCTGGTCTACGAGAACCTCGAGCAGCCCGAGTGGGGCTACTCTGGCGGCGTCACGGACGACGGCGAGACCCTGGTGATCCACATCTGGCAGGGCACCGAGCAGAAGAACCGGGTCTACCTCGAGGACCTCACCGTTCCAGGCTGGGATGTGAAGCCGCTGCTGGACGACTTCGACGCCGAGTACAGCCTGCTGGGCAACGACGGCGACACGCTGTACTTCAAGACCAACCTCGACGCGCCAAAGGGCAAGGTGATCGCCATCGACGCTTCGCAGCCCGCTCGCGAGCACTGGGTCGAGCTCCTCCCCCAGACCGAGCATGTGCTCGAGGGCATCTCCCTGGTGGGCGGACACTTCGTGGCGACCTACCTCGAGGACGCCCACAGCGCGGTCCGGATCTTCGACCTGGAGGGGCAGCTGGTGCGCGAGGTCGAGCTCCCAGGCCTGGGCTCGGTGGGCGGCTTCGGCGGCGAGCCCGACGATGCCGAGACCTTCTACACCTTCTCGAGCTACGCCGATCCCTCCTCCATCTACAGCTACGACGTCGCCTCCGGTGAGAGCGGCCTGTGGAAGCGCCCCGAGGTGGACTTCGACCCCGAGGACTACGTCACCGAGCAGGTCTTCTACCCGTCCAAGGACGGCACCCAGGTCCCGATGTTCATCACCCACCGCAAGGACGTGGAGCCCAGCGCCGAGACGCCGACGCTGCTGTACGGCTACGGCGGCTTCAACATCGCCCTGAGCCCCTGGTTCAGCGTCTCTCGCCTGCAGTGGATGGAGATGGGCGGCATCTACGCGGTGGCCAACCTGCGTGGCGGCGGCGAGTACGGCGAGGAGTGGCACGAGGCCGGCACCAAGCTCAACAAGCAGAACGTCTTCGACGACTTCGCGGCTGCCGGCGAGTACCTGATCGCCAACGGCTACACCAGCACCCCCAAGCTCGCCATCATGGGCGGCTCGAACGGTGGCCTGCTGGTGGGCGCCTCCATCCTGCAGCGCCCCGACCTCTGGGGCGCGGGTATCGCCGCGGTGGGCGTCATGGACATGCTCCGCTATCACCTGTTCACCATCGGGTGGGCATGGGCCAGCGACTACGGCACGGTGGACGACAGCCCCGAGATGTTCGAGTACCTGCTGGGCTACTCGCCGGTACACAGCTGCAAGGAGGGCGTGGCCTACCCCGCCACCCTCATCACCACCGCCGACCACGACGACCGCGTGGTGCCCGCCCACAGCTTCAAGTACGCAGCCGCACTGCAAGGGGCACAGGCCGGCCCCGAGCCCATCCTGATCCGCATCGAGACCCGCGCGGGCCACTCCAGCGGCAAGCCCAAGAGCATGCGCATCGACGAGGCCGCCGACCTGTGGGCCTTCCTGGTTCGCGAGCTGGGAGTGGACGTCCCCTACCCCCGCAACCCCACGCCAGGCGCCGAGATCGGCGAGCCCCGATAGCCCTCACAGTCCCCAGACGAGCCAGCGCTCACCCTCAGCGATGGGTGGCCCGAGTGATCGCTGGAGGTCGAGCCGGATCAGCCCGAGCTGGGTGGGTGTGAGCGACTCCGTGTCCAGGATCAGCCCCCGGAAGCCCTGTGCACGAGCCGCGTCGAGGGGGACCTGATCCCGATTGGACCAGATCGCTTCCGCCGCGCCTTGATGGACAGGCAGGTCCGCGATCCTGGAGATGTGGGCGACCAGTGGGATTCCACACGCCCCCATGTCCAGGGGTAAGGGCCGGTGGATCCGAGCTGCCAGGTGCATCAGCTCCGCGTCGCCCGCCCCGGCCTGCCGAAACGGCGACTCCACGACGGGGAGCAGCAACACGGGCCCAGGCTCCAGCGCTGCCAAAGCATCGGCGGCCGGCAGGGGTGGGAGGTTGGTGACCGGCAGGCGCCCCAGAGGCAACAGGGGCGAGGTCCATAGGCAGACCGCGAGCACAAGCACCGAGGCCTCTCGTCGCCACCCCACCAGCGCGCCCAGACCAAGCCCGGCAGCGAGGACCACGGGGATGAGCAGCTCCGGCGGGCCCGCGCCGCCTGGTAGGCCCCCGAACAGGAACGCCAACCAGGCTGCCGGCTCCCCTGCCTCGACGCCGGGCGGCGGCATGGGCCCAAGGCCCAGGTGAAGCAGCAGCAGCGCCCCCAAGCCCAGCAGCGCCCAGGGACGCACGCGCCGCCATGCCAACCCGAGCAGGCACCCGAGCAGAGCCAAGGGTCCTCCATGCAGCCGAGCCGGGAGGCTGGTCCAGGGGCGCCCCGGCTCGGAGCGGGAGGTGGGCCACGCCTGCTCACCGACCCGAGGGAACACCGCCCCGTTGGTGCCGACGTAGGCCGGAGTGAACGCCAGCTCCACAGGGGCCGTGGTGGAGCCAGGCAGGGGTGCACTGCCCTGGTAGCCCCACAGCACCGCTGCGAGCAGAACTGGTGGAAGCAGAGCGCTGATGGCCCACCAACGCCGGTCCAGGATAGCGCTCAGAGCAGCGAGCCCTGCGGTCACAGCGCCCATCCCACCCGCGAGCAAGCCCCAGCCGAACGCAGCCCAGCCACGACGTGCGGCCAAGGCGAGGCACAGAGGCCCCACGCCCAGGACCGCCAACTGCCCGTCCCAAGCGCATCGCAGGACAGGCGGCGAGAGCTGAACGGCGAGGCCCGCGATCAACCAGGCCGCATGCTGTTCACGGCCCAGCAGCCGACGGGCCAGCAGCGCAGGGCCCAGCCCGGCGAACCACAGGGCGACCAGCAGCAGCAGACCGTAGGAGAAGGGCTCGGAGAGCACGAACCGCAGCACAGCCAGCGGCCCCGCCACGCTGAGTTGAGCTGGCCAGTAGTAGGGAAACGCACCTTCGATCAGGCCCGTGACACCCCAGAGGTCAGCGCCCGTGAGCCAGCGCTGCACCTGCGCCCCGGACACCAGCGTCGCGAAGAGTGGCTCCGCCGGCAGGCCCGGCGAACGATGGGGCCCCACCGCCGGCACCAGCAACGCCGCTGGGGCCACCAAGTACAACAGGGGCCAGAGTCCGACAGCGGCTCTCCGCAGCGCATTCTGGCCTCGAGAGGCCGTATCGTTCACGAGCGTTGGCTCTCCCGCGCTGTCGCAGACCAGACCGAGGCCTATCCCAACCCACCGGCCGCCGCCGCCGATGCAAGCTTGACCCCCTCATGACCCTACCCGCGAGGCGGCGGCATCGTTAGGAGGCCGCATCATGAGCCCAGCCGAGAAGCACATTCACGAGACAGACGACGCCAGCGAGGTGCTGGGCTGGCCTGGCCACGGGCGCTTCGTGCTGTCCTGTGAGCACGCCAGCAACCGCCTGCCCCCACCCATCCGCCCCGGCCCCCTGGACGCGCCGTGGTTGGCGACCCACTGGGCCTACGACATCGGCGCGGCTGAGCTCGTGCGCGAGATCGTCCGCAACACGGGCTCGGTGGCGGTCCTGTCCCGCTTCAGCCGCCTGGTCTGTGACGCCAACCGTGACCCCTCCGACCCCACGGTCATCGTCCCCCGAGTCGAGCTGCACTCCCTGGGCTTCAACGAGCTGCTCTCGCCCCACGAGCGTGCTCTGCGCATCGAGCGCTATCACGCGGTGTTCCACAAGAAGGTAGACGAGCAGCTCGACCGTCGGCTTCCCATGGGAGGCGATGTGGTGCTGGTGTCGGTCCACAGCTTCGTTCCAGCCCTCTACGGCCTGCAGCGGGAGCTCGATGTCGGCGTGCTCTTCAACCCCTACGAGGCCGTAGCCACCCGCCTCGCGCGGGCCCTCGAAGCCAGGGGACTGGTCACGGCCCTCAACGAGCCCTACTCCGGGCGGCGCGGCCTGATCTACAGCGCCGAGCGCCACGGGCTGAACCACCAGGTGATCTACCTCGAGCTCGAGGTCAACCAGGCTCTGCTCTCCACCCCTCCGAAGGTCTATCGGATCGCGCGCTTGATCGCCGATTCCCTCAAGGAGCTGCGGCTGCGCAGCAACGCCCGGGAGCAGTAGGTCCCCTGCCCTCTCGTGCCCACGGTGGCGCAGGACCACCTACCGCACCCGCAGTCGTGCTGGACAGCGCGACTACTCGGTCAGGTAGCAGGCCTCCGAGCTCTCATCGTCACGGGTCAGTGTCAGGCGTCGCTCACGCTGGAGCAGCTCGATACGCTCGACCCGGCGCTTGCCCTTGATGCTCTGCGCCTGAACCATGGTGACCGTCTCGCCAGGACGCAGCCAGGTGAGGACCTGATCGCCCTCATCGTTGGCCCCCCTGAAGATCTGGGCGCTCTGGCTGCTGGACTCGGTGTCGAAGGGGCTGACCGCCGTGAGCCGGGCGTGGCTGACCGGCACCTGCTGTCCGCGCATCCGTGTGCAGATCTCACCGGACTCGATGCTCCAGGTCTGAGGCTCTCCCGGGGCCGCGTAGGAGTCCAGGCTCATCAGCGCCACGGTGGTGGCTTGGGTGGTCTCGAGGTGTTCGCGCCCACGGAGGCGGTCGTAGCGCTTGATGAGGGGGCCGTCCGAAGTGGACGCGACCAGGGCGCTGGCGCTCAGCAGGTCCACGTCGTGGGCCTTGAGGGCGATCGCGATGGACAGCTGGTCCAGCATGAGCTCGGGCTGGGTGCCCTCCCAGTCGGCGAGGGCCACGGGGCTGGCGAGCAAGAGAAGTAGGGGCGCGAGGCGATGCACGGTGACCTCCAAAGGGCGCGACCGGAGGGAGCGATCCGCTCACACAGCCCATCGGCATGCAGGCTCGCCAGTTGAGCGACCGCGTGGATTTCGTGGCGCGGCGCCCTGGGATCAGACGCGCCCGAGCACTGGGCCTCGCCGCGCCACGCACTGCAGTGCGCGCGGGATCTGCTCCACCAGGTCGCCGGCCACGAGCAGCTCCGAGGCGCACAGCTCGGCCGCGTAGCCGTGGATGAAGGCGGCGACGCAGCCTGCGCGCGAGGGCGGCAGACCACGGGCCAGCAGCGCGCCTGCCAGGCCGGTGAGCACGTCACCGGAACCGGCGGTGGCCAAGGAAGCTCCTCCCGTGGGGTTGACGGTAGGAGGCGAGCCGCTGACCAGAGTGTGACGACCCTTGAGCAAGGTCGGAGCCACAGCCGCCAGGGCGGACAGTGCGCCCAGCCGGTCGACCTGGACCTCCGCAGCGCTGATGGCCAGCAGCCGCCCGGCCTCGCCAGGGTGGGGAGTGATGAGCCGAGGGAACGGCGCCGGCTGGAATGCGCCCACCAAGGCGTTGAGGCCGTCGGCGTCGAACACCGCCGGCACCGGAGCGTCCCGCCACAGCGAGCGACAGCGCTCCACCACCTCGGGCTCCCCGCCCACACCGGGCCCCACGGCCAAGGCCGAGAAGCGGGCTGGGTCGAGGGCCTCGAGATCCTCGACCATCACCTCGGGTCGCAGGGCGCCCAGCCGGTCCCAGGCTTGACGGGGCAGAAAGAGCGTGACCAGGCCCGCGCCGGCGCGCATGGCCGCGTTGCATGCCAGGACCCCTGCCCCAGCCCTCTCGGCGCTCCCGGCGACGACCGCCAGGTGCCCGCTGCTGCCCTTGTGGGCCCCGGGGGGGCGCACGGGCAGCCAGGCCGCGATGTCGGCGGGCTCGGGCATGCCCAGGCAGCTCCCGATGTCCGACGCCAGCGATGGCACGAGGCCTGCCTGCAAGAACGTCGCCGCATCCAGGCCGATGTCGGCCACGATCACCTGTCCGCAGTAGTCCGGGCCAGGCTCGAGCAGCAGGCCGGCCTTGAGGCGGCCGAAGGTGACGGTGCTGGTGGCGCGGATGGCCACGCCCAGCGGGGCCCCGCGGTCGGCATGCAGGCCGGTGGGCAGATCGACCGCCAGGATGGGCAGCCCCGAGGCGTTCGCCCGGGTGACCCACGCAGCGACGACGCCCCGGAGATCCGAGGCCAGGCCGGTGCCGAGCAGCGCGTCCACCAGCAGGCCCGCGCCCCCACGGCCCAGGTCGTCTCCGGGCTGCCAGTCGTCGTCGACCGCCAGGCCCATTCGCTCGCAGATGCCCCGGTTGAGCGCACAGTCCGCCGACATGGGCCCGGGCAGGGCCGCGACCCGCACCGGGACGCCACGCAGGGCCAGGTGACGGGCCATGACCCAGCCGTCCCCCCCGTTGTTGCCACGGCCGCAGAGCACCCGCACACCCTGGCGCGCCGCGGTGCCGTGGAGGTCGAGGAGCACGTCCGTGGCCAGCCTGCCAGCGTTCTCCATGAGCACCGGACCAGGAATGCCCAGGTCGCGGATGGCGCGCTCGTCCAGCGCCCGGACCTGCGCGGCCGTGGAGACAGGGATCATGGCGCTTGGCCGACCAGGATTCGGCCGATGTCGCGCACGGCCTGATCCAGGCCCACGAACACGGCACGGCCGATGATGGCGTGGCCGATGTTGTACTCGATGATCTCTGGCACCGCCGCCACCAGCTCAGGAAGGTTGTGGTGGGTCAGCCCGTGCCCCGCCGCCACCTCGACGCCCAGCTGCTGGCAGAGCAGCGCGGCCTGGCGCAGGCGCTCGATCTCCAGCGCCCCACCGCCTTCGGCGTAGGCCGCCGTGTTCAGCTCCACCATGTCCACGCCCGGGATGGCGCTGGCCTGGACCTGCTCGGGTACGGGATCGATGAAGAGGCTGACGCGGATGCCCGCCCGGACCATGGCCGCCGTGAAGGCTGCGATGGCGTCGCGGTGACCGGCCACGTCGAGGCCGCCCTCGGTGGAGACCTCGCCGGGGCGCTCGGGCACCAGGGTGACCCTGTGGGGAGCGACCTCGAGGGCGATGGCGAGCATCTCGTCGGTGACGGCGAGCTCGACGTTGAGCAGGGTCTGCACGGTGGACCGCAGCCGCCGGAGATCGTGGTCCTGGATGTGCCGCCGATCGCCGCGGATGTGGCAGGTGATCTGGGCAGCGCCCGCGATCTCGCCCAGCAGGGCGGCAGCCACAGGGCATGGGTAGGTGGCCTTGCGCGCTTCGCGCAGGGTGGCCACATGATCGATGTTCAGACCGAGGCGAGGAGTCATGGTCGAGCTCCAATGACGCGGCGGACCACGTCAACGAGGGTGGCCGCGGCCCGCTGGACCGAGGCTTCATCACGCCCTTCGACGAGGACGCGGAGGAGGGCTTCGGTACCGGAGTAGCGCAGCAGGGTGCGACCTCCAGGGCCGAGATCGGCCTCGACCTGCTGGCACGCTGCCACCAGCTCGGGGAGGCTGTCGAGGGGGGGACGGTGGGTGACGGCGACGCCCTGCTGCACCCTGGGCCAGGCGCGATAGCCCTCGAGGCGGGCGTCGAGGTCGACGCCGCCCGCCAGCACCCGCAGGCAGGAGAGCATACCGTCGGCTGTGGGCAGGCCATCCGCCAGGCAGACGTGGCCCGAAGTCTCGGCGCCCACCGCGAGCTGGCGGGCATGGACAGCGGCGTCCACATGGCGATCGCCCACGGGCGTACGCACCAGCTCGATGCCCCGCGCCGCGAGGGCCTGCTCGAGGCCGCCCCCGCTCATGACGGTACCCACCACGGCGGGCGCGCTGGCCAACAGGTAGAGCAGGGCGTCACCGTCGAGCACCTGCCCGCTGGCAGCCACCAACACCCCCCTGTCCGCGTCACCGTCCAGGCCGACGCCCACCTGGGCGTCGTGTTCCCGGACCATGCTGGCCAGGGCCTGTGGGTGGACGGCGCCACAGCCCACGTTGATGCGCTGCCCATCGATCTGACAGGCCATGGGGATCACAACCGCCCCGAGGGCCTCGAGGATCGCGGGCCCGGTGTGGGCGCCCGCGCCGTAGGACGCGTCGAGCACAACGGTGCAGCCATCGAGCCAACGCCCCGGCGGGAGCAGCTGGCGCAGGATCGCCAGGTACTGCTGGCGGGCTTCGTCGTGGCGGGGCTCGGCCAGGGCGTCGGTGGAGGTGAAGGCGGGCGCGGTGCCGATCTGCAGCTCCTGGTTCAAGGCGTCCTGGAGCAGCTGCTGGGCGTCGTCGCCGAGCTTGCGTCCATCGGGCCCCAGCACCTTGAGCCCGTTGTCGGCGGGAGGGTTGTGGCTGGCGGTGACCATCACGGCCCGGTCGGCCCAGCCGCGCTGGAGCAAGGCCGAGAGCGCCGGCGTGGGCAGGACACCCAAGGGAATGGCCTGACCGCCGGCTTCCCGCACGCCCGCGACCAGGGCCGCCACCAGCTCGGGGCCGCTGCTGCGGGAGTCGCGGGCCATGAGCACCCGGCCCACCTGCCGCCCCAGCACCAGCCCCAGGACCCGGGCCGTCGCGGCGTCGATGGGGAAGCTGCCGGCGGGGCCGCGGATGCCGTCGGTGCCAAAGCGCAGTGAGGCTGCCATGGTGTCGTCCTCTCGCGGCACGACCCGGCCGCTAGGGGACCGGGTGCACCTCGATGACCGAGGGAGCCATCTTCTCGACGGTGATCTCCTCGAGGTTGGCGAGCACGATGTCCAGACGCGCAGGGCCGTCGCCCCGCTTGGCCTGCAGGGAGCCGGGCTCGGCGTCGGGGCTGACCGTGACGAGGACGAGGACCGTCGCGACGTCCAGCTTCTCGATCACCGGCACCGGGCCACTGATGGCCAGGGTGACGGTCTCGACATCGGTGGTCCAGCCCTTGCTGCGCACGATCACGGGCACAGCCTCGAGGCTGAGCTTGGCCGTGATGGGCTCGAGCCTGACGTTGACCATGATGGGCACGTCGTCGACCCTGTCGACCCACTCGGGCAGCCGCCCTGCGGCGACCTCATCCCGGCCCGTGCGCCCGAAGCGTCCGACGTCGATGGGAGCGGTGGGGACCTCGGAGATGCCCACCAGGACGCTGGCGGGCCCCTCGATGAGCACCGTGCCGGGCTCGAGCTCGAGCCCAACCAGCCGGAACCCTGCCTTGGGCTCGCCGGTGATCCGCGGCTCGAGCTTGACCTGCTTGGTGACCTTCTCGTCCAGCTCGAACTCCGCACGGGCAGGGGAGAGGCCGACAACGTGGATGTTTTGTGGCAGGTTCTCGATGAAGCGGTCCTCGAACTCCACCGACTGCACGCCGGGGGTGGCGTCGCTGAGATCCACCCTGAGGTGCAGATCGGCCCGTCGCAGGTTGCGCACGAAGACCTGGGAGCCGGAGGCCGTGAGGGAGATGCTGTCGGGCAGATCGTCGACCAGGGCCAGATCTTCGGGGATCGACCAGTGCAGTCGAACCCTGGCCTTCTGCTCCACGACCTGCTCGCCCTGCACCCAAGCCCAGCCAGCGAAGGCGAAGATCACACTGAGGATCTTGAAGCCGAAGTTGCGGGTGAGTGCCCCGCGCAGCCAGGGGCGAACCAGGGTGAGGTCGGGCTTGCGGATGATGCGGCTGAGCCTGGTCTGAGGAATCACGGCTAGTCCTCCAGCTCGGGCGCGGGGCCCTCTGAGCCGGCGTCTTTGGCCGCAAAGATCTCCTGCAGGCGCTGCCGCAGCTCGTTGATGTCGCCCACGGGAGTGAGCGCACCGGACATGGCCAGGCTGACGGTGCCCCGTTCCTCGGACACGATGAGCACCACCGCGTCGGTCTCTTCGGTCAGGCCCAGGGCTGCGCGGTGGCGCGTGCCGAAGAAGCGGCTGACGTCCTTGGACAGGGACAGGGGCAGGAACACCTTGGCGGCGGCCAGCCTGCCTGACTGCACCACCACCGCGCCATCGTGCAAGGGCGAGGTGGGGTGGAAGATGGACAGCAGCAGCTCCTGGCTGACCTTCGCGTCCAGGCGCAGGGCGGGCTCGACATAGTCGTCCAACGTGGCGGTGCGCTGGATGGCGATGAGCGCGCCCATGCGACGCGAGGCCAGCGCGAAGCATGCCCGGACCACGTCCTCGAGCATGGAGGTCTCAGGACGAGGAGCGAAGGACCGGAACAGGCGCCCCCCGGCGCGGGCCAGCCCATGCCGGATGTCGTTCTGGAACAGGATGATCACGGCCAGCACGATGTAGACGAAGAACTTCTGCAGCAGCCAGTGCAGGGTGTACAGCTGCATCCGCGCAGACAGGGCGTAGACCAGCAGCACGAAGACCAGCCCCAGCAAGCTCTGGAAGGCGCGGGTGCCCTTGAGGATCAGCAGGGTGCGGTAGAGCACGTAGGACAGGATCGCGATGTCTACGATGTCGTTCCAGTGGATGGTGGAGAGGGTCCACCAGACGGCCGAGAAGAAGTCGACGATCATGCTGCGCCCCCACGCACGGCCCAGGCCATGTCCACGGCCCGCCGAGTGGCCTGCACGTCGTGGACGCGGAGCATGGCGGCGCCCGCGAAGACGGCCAGGGAAGCCACCGCCAGGGAACCCTCGAGGCGATCCTGTGTCTGGTCCAGCCCGAGCACCTGCCCGATGAACGACTTGCGGGACGCCCCCACCAGGACGGGCAGGCCCGTGGCCACCAGGGTGGGCAGCCCGCGCAGCAGGGCCAGGTTGTGGGAGACGGTCTTGCCGAAGCCGATCCCCGGGTCGATCCACAGCCGCTCCCGGGGGATCCCAGCCCGCTCGGCCCGCTCGACCCGCTCGAGGAGGAAGCCGCAGACCTCTGCGACCACATCGTCGTAGTGGGGTTGGCGCTGCATGGTGCGAGGCGTGCCCTGCATGTGCATGAGCATCAAGCCGCAGCCTGCGCCCGCGACCACCTGGGCCAGATCGGGGTCCGCCAAGGCGGAGACGTCGTTGACCGCGCTGGCGCCGACGGCCAGGGCAGCGCGGGCCACTGCCGCCTTGGTGGTGTCGACGCTGATGGGAAGGGAGGGGTGGGCCCGACGCACGGCCTGGATGACCGGCACGACCCTGGCCAGCTCGTCATCGATGGACACCGAGGGTGCACCAGGGCGAGTGGACTCACCGCCGATGTCGATCCAGTCCGCGCCCCCCAGGACCATGGCGGAGGCCTGGCGCACAGCGGCGTCGAGGTCCACGAAGCAGCCGCCGTCGTGGAAGGAGTCGGGGGTCACGTTCAGGATGCCCATGACCATCGGAGCCGACGCGTTCATGTGCCTCCTGTAACTCCCTGCAGCCCGTCAGGGGCGCACCCATCAGCGCCACAGCAGCACAGTCCCCGCCGTGGCGGCCTCCTGCACGAGCGCGAGGATGCGGCTAGCGCGACTTGAGAGCCTTGGCTTCCTTGGCGGCCTTGGACCGGGGGAACAAGCGGATGACGTCGTCGTAGAACAGCAGGGCGTTGTCGCGCTGGCCAAGGCCCTCGAAGCACTCGCCCTGGCGCAGCATGGCCCAGGGTGCGCGGTCGGAGTCGCCGTGGTGGTCCACGACGTCTTGGTAGGCCAGGATGGCGGACTGGTAGGAGCCCTCGCGAAACCAGGTCTCGGCCAACATGTACCGAAGTTCGTAGAGCTGCTCGGCCGCTTCTTCGTCCTGGATGAGCTTCTGGTAGATGGCGCGGGCCGGCAGGTGGCGGCCAGCCTGCATGTGCTCCTCAGCCAAGGCCAGGCGTTCCTCGATGCTCAAGGGGCCGGCCTGGGTGTCGGGATCGCCTTCGCCAGCGGCATCCGGGTCTCCCTCGCCCTCGGCAGCCGGGTCTCCCTCGCCCTCGGGCTCCAGGCCCGTGTCGGCGGCGTCGGCCAGGACGGGGGGCTCGGGCGGCTCCATGCCCAGTGACTCCTCGAGGGCCTGGGCCCGGGCCTCGAGCCAAGCCAGGCGGAACTCGGAGTTCTCCCTGAACTGGTCGGAAGACTCGGTGCTGATGCCCGCCTGGTGCTGGAGCACCTCGAGGTCGCCACGCAGGCGCGCGACCTCGTTGCGGAGCTGGTCCACCGTCTCCATGCGCATGATCTCGTCCTGACCACGCGCACGCGTGACCTCTTCGAGCTGCTCGACCCGGACCAGGGCATCCTCGACCGCGATCTGCAGGGCCTGGGTACGGGTGGACTGGATGGCCATCTCGCGGCGCCACGCTTCGGTGGCGGACTGGCCGGTGCGGTCCCAGACACAGCCGGCGAGGACCAGGGAGACAAGGAGAATGCTGCTGCGCATGGTAGCTCTCTCGAAGGTTTTCAGTCCTGGAGTTGGATCTCTGCCCGGCGGTTCTGCTGCCACGCGTCCTCGCCTCCTCCGCGAACAACAGGGCGCTCTTCGCCATAGGACACGGTGCTGACACGACCGGGCGAGACGCCCTGGCTGACCAGGTAGCGCTGCACGGTGAAGGCGCGGCGCTCACCCAGGGCGATGTTGTACTCGGTGGTGCCCCGCTCGTCGCAGTGGCCCTCGATCCGAACGTTACCCCGAGAAGAGCGCAGGCAGTCCGCCTGGGCGCTCAGGGTGGACGCGCTGTCCGCGCGCAGCTCGGAGCTGTTGTAGTCGAACTGGACCACCAGGTGACGACAGGAGGCACCGAGGCTGTCGCCGCTGAACGAGACCCCGCGCCGCAGCACGGCCTTGACCCCGTCGGGGTTGGACACGGTGACGTCGTAGGCGCCCTCGGCCATGGCGGGCACGGTGACGCTCAGAGAGTTCTCGCTGACGAAGTCCACCTTGGGAGACGGCTTGTTTCCGATCCGGACCTGGGCGCCGGGGCTGAACTCGGCCCCGTAGATCTGAGCCGCGAACGGCGTGTCGACCACGCCGTGGGCCGGATCGATGGAGATCACCTGCAGGGTGACCTCGGGGGGCACGAGATCCGTGGGGTCGAGGTCGTCGGGGTCGACCACATCCGGCTTGCAGCCCTTGCTGCCGAGCAGGAGGGGCAGGACCAGGAGGATCGCGAGGAGGACGCGAAGACGGGACATGAGGCCTCCAGGGGATGGAGGAAGGGGGGAGCGAAAGCCGAAGTGGCTGCGAGCGGAGCGGAGGTTGAGCGCCATCGAGCTGACGGCGCAGGTGGGGTTACCGATCTTCTAGGGAGCCAGACCCCTCCTGTCAACCGCCGGAGCCACTCGTGCAACACCGACGAGGGAACAGGGCTTCCCGTGAGGCGCTCCCTCACTCCGGGACAGGCTCCTCGGCGGCGGGGGGGGCCTCGGGAGAGGCCAGATCGGCGGGCAGATCGAGCTTGGACTCGGGGGTGACCCCCAGCGCCCGGTAGAAGCTGTCGGCCTGGTCCTGGGCGATCCAACCCATCTCAGCCGCTGACCGGTGCCCGAAGCGGAGCTGGCCCAGCGAGCTGGGTTCGCGCTCCAGCGTGCGCCCCACCGGGATGTCCACGGCCATCAGCTCGGCGAAGCGCTGGGGATACATGGGCTCAGAGTACGGCTCGACGTAGCCCTCGGGGATCTTGGCGAGCCCATCGGGGCCGTACTTGTCGCTCGCCCCCAGCAGGTGGGCCAGCTCGTGGGCGACGGTGATCGCTGGGTAGACGGGGTTGGGGTCGTCCAGGGAGATGTAGGTGACCGCCAGGTTTCCCCCCAGGGCCGCCCGGGACATGGCGGCCTGATCGCCCTGTTCATCCGTGAAGATGACGAACATGCGCAGAGGGAACTTGCGCGCCTCCACCCCATGCCCCTCGGCCAGCCGCTTCCAGAACCAGGAATAACGAATAGCCGCCAGGCCGGCGCTCCACGAAGACCCTGGCCCGCTCTCCAGGGAGGGCGGCACGGGCCTGTCCTGCCATGGACCCCGCACACTGAGCCGCACCGTGCCCTGCAGCTGCCCGCTGAAGCGGCGCCGCTCGCTGTCGAACAAGCTCACCACGTCGGCGTAGGTCGGGCCGTCCCAGCTGCCGCCGCCCAGCCCTGAGAAGCCTCGCACCATGGGGTGGAGCAGCTGCCCAGGAGGCACAAACTGCAGCAGGGCCACGTCGGCGACCTCCCACCCGGACCGGATGTCGGTGTCCCGTCGCCACAGGGAGTAGACCTGGAACAGGAAGGCGCAGAACAGGAACACCACGAAGAGCTGCCGGGTGTGCACGCGCTGCACCCCGGCCCGCGTCTCGACCGCGCAGCCCCGGCACAGGCGGTCGCCTTCGGCCTCGAGCAGACACCCAGCGCACACATCGCAGCCGCAGCGTCGACAGGCGCCCCGGACGAGCTCGGGAGGGTGGTCCCGGCAGACCACGGGCGAATCGGCAAACTCGGCCATGACCACCACGCCAGCGCCGGCCGCACGGATGCGCTCGGCGGTCTCCTGAGCGCGGGCCTGGTGATCGGTGACCCGCACCACCACAGGCAAGGCGTCCCTCTTGGGGATGTGCCCACCGGGCAGCGCGCGCATCAGCTCTCGTGCGCCTTTGGGTGGCCAGCGCACCAACACCACGCGGTACCGTCGAGGAGTCTGTTCCGGATCGCTCTGTGCCACGTGCCTCACACCCTGCTTGTCAACGCATCCTACGCCCGACCCAGCGGCTTTCCAAGCCCAGGCCCACTTGCGCTGTCCCAGGCCGGCGATCTATGCTCGAGATCTGCTCGGTTGGTGCCTTGACTCGGAGGAAGGTTTCCCTCACGCCGGTTCTTAGGATCTTGCGGTAATGCTGTGGTGAGCTCACCGGCCTTCGGGTCGAGACGCCTGAAGCAGCAGCTGAAGACCCACCTCCCAGGGAAGAGGGAGCTCGACGAGCCACACCGCCAGAGCGGGTCCCCCTCGGCCTTCCAGCCGGGGGGGTTTCTCATCGGAACGCATGCGCGGTGAGGAACCCCAGCGCGCGCCCGGATGTCGGAGACAGCTGCCCACAAGCGGTCCCCCGGAGTGATCCCCCATGACCCCCTTCGTGCTCCTGTTCGTGCTGGCCTGCGCGCACCGTCCGGTGCCCATCTCCCTCGACCCCGTGGTGATCACCGGCTCCCCCGAGCTGCTGGATGTCGTGGGGCTGTCCAACGCCGAGATCATCGAAGCGGCCGTGGACCGCCGCCTTCGGGGGGACACCCAAGGCGCCATCACCCGCCTACAGCTCGTGGTCGGTCAACAGCCCGAAGCCGCCGAGCAGGCCGACGCCCTCTACCAGCTCGGCTTGTGTCACGAGCGCGATGAGCGCTTCGACGACGCCCTGGCCGCGTACGACCGCCTGGTGCATGCGTGGCCTGACGCCGCCGTGGCTCAGGACGGCTGGTTCCGGAGGGCCCTGTGCCTCGAGTACCTGGACCAGCACCGGGAGGCGCGCCGTAGCCTCGCACATGTGCAGACCGCCGAGGGGCTCGATCTCCACGACCGCCTGACCCTCGACCTGCAGCGGGGCATCACCCTGGTGCGCTCAGGCCGAAGCCGTGCCGGGTTGCAGCTCATCGAGAGCGCCACAGCCGCCGCTGAGGGCACCGATCTGGTCACCTACCTTCGGGGCAAGGCCCACGTCACCCGCGCACGGGTGCTGCTGGACGCAGCCAGAGGCCTGGCCTTGACGGGCTCCCAGAAGAAGCAGGAGCGAACCCTCAAGCAGCGGGCCTCCTACCTGGCCGCGGCGGAGAAGGAGGTGGCCGCGGCCGCCTACCTCGCAGAGCCGGAGTGGATCCTCGAGGGCCTGCTGCTACTGGGCCAAGCCTACCTGGACCTGCACCAGGCCCTGATGTCCAGCACACCTCCACGCAAGCTCTCGGACGAGGGCAAGGCGGTGTACCGCGAGGAGGTCTCCCGGTACTCCCAGGTCCTGCAGATCAAGGCCTGGAACCACTTCGACGCGGGCGTCTCCAAGGCGGGCGAGTGGCGCTACATCGGGCGTCCTTTGCCCGATCTGGTGGCAGCGCGCGACGCCATAGATCTCGGCGCGCTGCCCTCGACCGCGTCCCCCTGAAGTGCGAAGGAGGGGGCGATCGCTCGCCCCCTCCCAGAACTTCCCGGGCCTAGTCCGCGTTGCGGAAGAACGTGGGGATGTCGTAGTCGTCGTTGTTGATCTCGGGGTAGCCGGAGGCGTTCCCATGACCCGAGGCACCGGCGCGATGTCCACGACCACCCATCTGCACCGCGATGCGCTCTTCCACGCTGGGCCGACGCGCGCGAGCGTTGGCGGCCTCGAAGCCGGTGGCGATGACGGTGACGCGGGCGGTGTCCTCCATGGACTCATCGATGACCAGGCCCCAGATCACGTTGGCGTCCTCGTGGACTTCCTCGTGGATCAAGGTGCTGGCCTCGTTGATCTCGTACATGGTGAGGCTGGAGGGGCCGGTGATGTTGATGAGCACCGAGGTGGCGCCGGCGATGCTGACGTCGTCCAGCAGCGGGCTGGAGATGGCCTGGTAGGCGGCATCCACCGTGCGGTTCTCGCCAGTACCGTGGCCAACGCCCATCAGGGCGACGCCCTTGGAGGCCATGACCGTGCGCACGTCGGCGAAGTCAACGTTGACGTGGCCGTTGTGGTAGATGAGCTCGGAGACGCCCTTGACCGCAGCCAGCAGCACCTCGTCGGCCATCTTGAACGACTCGACCATGGTGGTGCGCTCGCTGGCGAGGCTGACCAAGCGCTCGTTGGGGATGGTGATCAGGGTGTCGACGACCTTCTTGAGGTTCTCGATGCCCTCTTCGGCCTGCTTGTGACGCTTGCGCGCTTCGAAGCGGAAGGGCCGGGTGACCACCGCCACCGTCAGGGCGCCGACCTCGCGGCAGACCTGGGCGATGACCGGCGCAGCGCCGGTGCCCGTACCACCGCCCATACCTGCGGTGATGAAGACCATGTCCGAACCCGCGACCAGCTCCGCGAGGCGGTCCTGATCTTCGAGGGCGGCCTCACGGCCAACCTCGGGGTTGGCGCCGGCGCCGAGCCCGCGGGTGAGCTGCTCACCGAGCTGGAAGCAGCGGGACGCGCGCGAGTTGGCCAGGGCCTGAGCGTCGGTGTTCACAGCGATGAACTCGACGCCCTGCATTCCGGCGTTGATCATGGTGTTGACGGCGTTGTTTCCGGCGCCGCCGACGCCGATCACCTTGATCTTCGCGGCTGCTACCAGCTGGTTTTCGACCAATTCGATCATGGCCTGCCTCCGTTGGCGCCAGGAATGCCCGTTTCCTGACTTTGTGGATGTGTGGGGGGATGAGAGGGGGAGAGGGTGTGGGGGGCTCTGAGCTCGAGAGTTCAGTCCAACCCTGGGGGAGTTCGTCAGAGAAGGGGGGAGACCAGGGCCACGGTGGCCGGGGCCAGGTCGATGCGCCGGGGCTCGGTGGTGTCCAGGCCGCTGGAGCGAAGCTTGGCGAGCCGCTCGAGCCGCTCAGAGGGCTCGGCGAAGCCGAACGCCAGCTGGGTGCCGGAGCGCAGCACCAGGGTGAAGCCGTCCTGGCTGTCGAAGCGGATCTCGCTGAGGTCCAGGCTGCTGAGCTCACCGGAGGTGTCCACCTGCTCCATGAGGGCGATGGCCTCGCGCAGGATCCGTCGCGCCACCGCGGGGTTGCGCTCCGCCAGCTCGCCGTCGAGCCCGGTGAGCACCGGGTAGTCCAGGTCGGAGCCTCGAGCGCGCTTGAAGACCTCGGCCTGGGCGTTGACGTAGAACAGGCCGTCCTGCTGCAGGAGCAGGACCGGGCGATGCTCGGTGACGCGGACGACCACGGTGTCGGGCCAGCGCCTGCTCGCCTCCACCGACGCCACCCACGGATGCTGCATCACACCCTGGACGATGCCCGCGAGATCGACCTTCCAGATGGGGTGGTCGCGCCGCACGTCGGCCAGGTGCCGCAGCTCGGCGGCCGAGCAGTGCGGACTGAAAGCCATGGGATCGAGCCCGTTGGCCTGAGCGGTGACGTTTTCGACCACGACCTGCCTAACCCAGAAGCGATAGTCGCTGGCGATGGCTCCACCGGCCCAGACCAGCCCGAGCACAGCGCAAGCCAGCAGCAGCCAGCCGATGCGCTGACGCCGACGAGGCGCAGGAGGTGCCAGGAGGGGGTGGACCACGGGAGGAACTGGGGCGGGAGGGCGGGGATGATGAGCGGGGAGAACGGGAGGGCGGCGGGGGCTGGAGGGAACCAGCGAGGGGGGATGCGAGCCACGCCCGATGCCTCTTTTCTACCGTCCCGCGAAGCTCTTGACAAGCAAAGTAACCGGGCTTTTTCCCATGCGGGACGGCGGGCTGGAGCTTGTGTGACCGCGCGCGCCGAGGGGGTGGAGTTCCAGCGGCGGCCTCAACCCCCATCGTGTTGGTGAATTATTGAATAGCTTGCTTAGTTCCTGCTTTTATTTCAGCATTCCCTCAATCCGATGATAATCCAACCCGGGCTGGCGTCTCCCTGCCCTGCTCCCAATCCCCCTCGAGCGCTACGCGTCTCCGTATTCGAGAAAGTTCTCTCCGCACGCAGCGTCCTGACCGGGCGGCGGCGCAGGGCGCCATCCCAGGCTCCAGAGGTTCCGTCGAAGCCTCGGAAGTCGAAGCCAGGGGATCAGGCCCCTACCGGCACCAGATGGTTGCGGGCCGCCAGCAGGACCGCCTCGACCAGGTCCTCGAAGCTCATGCCAGCCTCCCGCGCGGCCATAGGGGACAGGCTGGTCTCGGTCATGCCCGGGATGGTGTTGACCTCGAGGAACCACGGTACACCCGCGGGATCCACGATGAAGTCCGCACGACACACGCCGGAGAGCCCCAGCACCCGTGCGGCCACCGCGGCGTCTCGCTGGGCGCGCTCCGCCGCCGCCGGGGGGATGTCGGCCGGCACGACATAGCGGGTGCGGCCCTTGGTGTACTTGGCCTCGAAGTCGAAGAAGCCCCCCTCCGGCCGGATGGCGACAACGGGCAGCGGCTCGCCGTCGAGCATGGCCACGGTGATCTCGACGCCCTCCACGAAGCTCTCGAGCTGAACGGCTTCACCATGGAGGCGGCAGTCCGCCACGCCGGCCTCGAGCTCCTCGGAGGTGCGGCAGAAGCTGATGCCCAAGGTGGAGCCCCCCGTTGGCGTCTTGGCCACCACGGGCAGCTGGAGCTGAGAGGGGATGGGATCGCCAGCACCCAGGACGACCTGTGGAATAAGGGCCATGCCGTTGCCCTCCAGGACCCGCTTGGTCAGCAGCTTGTCCATGGCCACCGCGGACGCAGCGGGGCCCGAGCCGGTGTAGGGGATGCGCATGATCTCCAGCAGGCCCTGGACGCACCCATCCTCGCCAAAGCGGCCGTGGAGTGCCAGCCAGGCCACCTGGACCCCGTGTGCCGCCAGCTGGGCCGGGAGATCCGGCCCCACGTCGATCTCCACCACGTCCCAGCCCCGCCTGCGCAAGGCACCCGCCACCGCGGCGCCGCTCTGAAGGGACACCGCCCGCTCGGCAGACATCCCGCCCAGCAGCACCGCGACCTTCATGCTCCGTTGGATCTCCATGATGTCGTCCTCCTCAACGTGCGGGCTCAGGGTGGGTCCACCCTGTGCGCAGGAGTGTTCTTTGGGGGCAGCCCAAGGGGCTGGAGCCGGGGCTCGACCTCGAGGCCGTGGTCCCTCAGCAGGCGCTCCTTGACCAGGCGGATGACGAGGTCCAGGTCGCGGGAGCTGCCCGCACCCAGATTGACCACGACCCCCGCCTCTTCGTCGGCCAGGCGAATGTGGCGCAGGCGAAGCCCAGGCAGCCTGCTGTGGCGCATGGCGCGCCGCATGTCGTCGTCCACCGCGAAGAGGCTCCCGGGGGCCAGGGGCGCACAGGGCAGCGCGCGACCGTGGCGCGCCTCGAGAACGGCCCCCAGGATCACGGCCTTGGCCCCGAAGGACGCCGCGGCCTCGGGGGGGCGATCCTTGATGCTGCGGCCCACCAAGGCGCGCACGCTCCGCACCAGCCCGCCGAGGGCGGCAGGGTCCGCGCACTGCAGCCAGCCACCGAGGGTCCCTGGCCAGGCCCGCGCGGGGGCCCAGTCGATCAGGCCCTCCCGCTGGGCCACGACGCCCAGCTGCGCCATGGGCACCGCGGCTCCCACCACCAGAGTGTCGCCCTCCAGCTGCAGCTCGCCGAAAGCCGGTCCCAGCCGCAGCATGGCTCCGGAGAGCCCCTCTTCACGCGCGTAGTGGTCGCCCAGGGGCTGGTGGGGCCGGAGCTTGACCCCCGCAGCGCGCAGCGCCGCGACGACAGCCTTGACGCCGTCGTCGTCCAGGGCCAACACCCAGGCCTCGACCTCACCCCCGATGCGCAGGGCGCTGTGGTGCGCCACGGGCTCGGCCAAGCGGAGCGTCACTCCTGGCAGCGCCTCGAACGCCGCGACGAGCTCAGCGTGCATCGCCACCGAGCCGCTCCAGCAACCGATGACAGACGGTGTTCACGTCCCCCGCACCGAGGGTGATGACGATGTCGCCCGGCCCTCCTGTGCGCACCAGGTGCTCCACGGCCTGGTCCAGGCTGTCGACGGCCTGCACCTTGCGGTGGCCGTGCGCCCGGATCTCGGCGGCCAGCGCGTCTTGATCCAGGCCTTCCACAGGATCTTCGCCGGCGCGGTAGACGGGGCAGACCACCACCTCGTCGGCGTCGTTGAAGCAGCGCGCGAACTCGGCCCGCAGGCTGCTGATGCGGGAGTAGCGGTGGGGTTGGAACACGGCCACGACACGCCGCTCGGGGAATCCGCGGCGGGCAGCCCCCAGGGTGGCGTCGATCTCCTCGGGGTGGTGACCGTAGTCGTCCACCACCAGGCGCCCCGCCGCTTCGCCCCTGAGGGTGAAGCGCCGCTGGATTCCACTGAAGCCCTCGAGGGCCGCGGCGGCGGTGGCGAAGGGGATGTCCAGCTCCACCGCGGTGGCGATGGAGGCCAGGGCGTTGCGCACATTGTGGACGCCGGGCATGCCCAGGTTGACCTCACCGAGCCGCTCGGCCCCGCGCCACACGGCGAAGCGGGACTCGAAGGCGTCGTAGCCCAGCTCCTCACCGCGGTAGTCGGCCTGGACGGACAGGCCGTAGGTGACCACGCGCCGCCGCACCCGCGGAAGCATCTCCTGGACCACGGGATGGTCCAGGCAGAGCACGGAGTAGCCGTAGAAGGGCACCTTGTTGGCGAAGTCCACAAAGGTGTCCACGAGCTTGTCGAAGCTGCCGTAGTGGTCCAGGTGCTCGGGGTCCACGTTCGTGACCACGGCCACGGTGGGCGCAAGCAGCATGAAGGAGCCGTCGCTCTCGTCGGCCTCGGCCACCAGATAGGGCCCGGCGCCGAGCTGGGCGTTGGAGCCGTAGGCGTCCAGCCGCCCACCGATGATCACGGTGGGATCGAGCTTGGCAGCATGCAGGCAGGTGGCGAGCATGGAGGTGACAGTGGTCTTTCCGTGGGTACCCGCGGCGGCCAGGCCGTGCTTCATGCGCATCAACTCGGCCAGCATCTCCGCCCGGCGGATCACCGGGATCGCGTGCTGCGCGGCCGCCTTGATCTCGACGTTGTCTTCCTTGACCGCGGTGGATCGCACCACCACGTCGGCGCCCGCCACGTTCTCGGCGGCATGTCCGATGGCCACCCGCGCCCCACGCTCCCGCAGGCGCTGGACCACCTCCCCCTCGCGCAGATCGCTGCCGGTGACCTCGAAGCCCATGTTGAGCAGGACCTCTGCGATGCCGCACATGCCCGTGCCGCCGATGCCCACGAAGTGCACCTGCCGAACCTTTCCTCGGAACATCTCGATCACGACGTACCTCTCCTGGCGACCCAGCCGCGAGCCAGCTGGCCCCAGCGGGCCAGACCACCGCCGAGGAGGCCCTCTACCGGCACCAGCCGACCTCCGCCACCGCTGCCTTCGGCCAGCTCGGGTGCCGCCTCCTCCTCGGGCTCGGCCGAGACGGTCAGCAGCACGCCCACGCCCCACAGGTGCGCGATCAGCGCGCTGGCGCCATAGCTCATGAAGGGCAACACGAGGCCCTTGGGAGGCACGAGCCCCATGATGACGCCCAGGTTGAACAAGGTCTGCAGGCCGAGGATCAGGGTGATGCTGCCTGCGGCCAGGGTGCCGAAGTAGGTGCGAGAGCGGTTGGCCACGTGCACGCCGCGCCAGATGAGCACACCGTAGATCCCCAGCAGCATGGCCAGACGCACGAAGCCGAGCTCCTCGCCCGCCACTGCCGCCACGAAGTCGGTGTGGGCGAAGGGCAGCCACTTCATGCTGGACATGGCCTCGCCCAGACCCTGGCCCCACAGCCCCCCGTAGTGCAGGGCCACCCAGCCCATGATGACCTGGTAGCCGCCACCGGAGGCGTCGGCCCAGGGGTCGAGCCACGAGGACACGCGGCCCAGGCGGTAGGGATCCTTCAGAATGATGAGCACCGCGAGGACGGCGCAGATCCCCGCGATGGTGGTCATCCAGCGGGTGGGGATGCCGCCCAGGAACAGCACCATGCACGCGATCCCGGCCAGGATGACGGTGGTGCCGAAGTCGGGCTCGGCCAGGACCAGCACCAGCGCAGGGACCGTGATGGCCAGGACGGGCAGGACGTGACGCTTGAGGTCTGAGATGCCGCCGGGGAACCGGTTGACGCGCTCCGCCAGCACCAACACCAGGGCCAGCTTCATGAACTCGGAGGGCTGCAGGCGGAGGCTGCCGAAGGCGATCCAGCGGATGGCGCCGTTGGCCTTGTGGCCGAGCCCCGGGATGAACACCGCCACCAGCCCAACCAGGCAGGCGAAGTACAGCACCCACCCGACCCGGGCCAGGCGATGGGACGGGATGCGCGAGAAGATCACCAGGCCCACCAACCCGATGACAGCGGCGACGGCCTGACGCACCAGGTAGTAGGTGGGGCTGCCGCTGCTCTCCACCGCCTCGATAGCCGAAGCGGAGAACACCATGACCAGACCGAAGAAGGTCAGGCTCGAGACCAGCAGCACGATCCACCAGTCCACGGGGTGGCGAGCCCTGGGCCCCCGATCCTCTTCCTTGGCATCACCCAGCACCAGGCGCGACAGAAGCTGCGGCAGGGTGGGCTGTGGAGGAGCGCCAGGTCGGCTGGGCGGGTGGGTCATGCCATCTCCCTGACCAGGGCGCGAAACACGTCGCCCCGGTGCTCGAAGTCGTCGAACTCGTCGAAGGATGCGCAGGCGGGGGACAGCACCACAGCGTCCCCTGGGCGCGCTATACGCCGTGCCAGCACCATGGCGGCCTCCAACCCCGGGACCAACCGTGGCCGGAGGGACGCCAAGGCGGCCGCGATAGTGGGGCCGGAGCGGCCGAAGCAGATCACTCCTGGGCTACCCTCGAGGGCCGCGGCGAGCGCGCCGTAGTCCTCACCGTCCTTGCCGTCCCCGCCCAGCAGGGCGAGGGCGGGCCGGCCCAGGCCGGAGAGCCCGGTGAGCGCGGCCGCGACGTTGGTGGCCTTGGAGTCGTTGATCCAGGTCACACCGTCCACGGCACCCACCACCTCCATGCGATGGGCCAGGGCAGCGAGCCCCTCCGGGTGCAGCCTGGCAGGATCGGCGCCCACCTCGAGGGCCAGCAGTGTGGCCACCGCGGCATTCCAGCGGTTGTGAGCCCCGGGCACCTTCATGCCAGCCAGGCTCACCTGAGCGCGGCGGCCGTCCCCGGCGTCCCACAGGACCGTCTCGCCGTCCAAGATCACGCCCGGGTGCGCCCCGATCCACAGCCGGCGGCCTCCACGCTGCCCGGCCAGGTCCACCAGGAGCGGATCCCGGAAGGGAAGGATCGCAGCGGCGCCGGGCGCCATGTTGTCGAAGATCCTGCACTTGGTGTCGCCGTAGCAGGCCATGGTGCCGTGGCGCCCGAGGTGGTCGGGGGTGAGGTTGAGCACCACCCCCGCCGCCGGAGCCAGGGCGCCCGGCCACTCCAGCTGGTAGGACGAGATCTCGGCCACGACGTGATCCCAGGTCCCGCCCTCGAGGGCCTCGCACAGGGGCCGGCCGATGTTGCCTCCCACGAAGCAGCGGGACCCAGCTCCCGCGAGCAGCTGGCCGGTGAAGTGGGTGACGGTGCTCTTGCCGTTGGTGCCGGTCACCGCCACCAGGGGCGCGCGGATGCGCTCGGCCGCCAGGGCCAGCTCCCCCACCACCGGGACGCCCGCCCGCACCGCAGCCGCCAGGTCGGGCTGGGTGGAGGGCACCCCGGGGGAGAGTACGATGAGCTCCGCCCGCAGGAAGTCCTCACGGTCGTGGGCCCCCAGCGCCATGCGGCACCCCGGCACGGGATCGAGCTCAGTGCGGAGATCGGTGCAGGTGACCGCGGCTCCCTCCCGCACGCACAGGGCGGCCGCGGCGCGGCCCGAGCGGGCCATGCCCACCACGAGGACCCGACGGCCGGCGAGGTTCAGGGAGCTGGGAGCGATGGGGGGCATGATCAGCGCAGCTTGAGGGTGGTGAGGGCGACGAGGGCCAGCATGATGGAGATGATCCAGAAGCGCACGATGATCTTGGGCTCCGACCACCCCTTCTTCTCGTAGTGGTGGTGGATGGGAGCCATGGCGAAGATGCGCTTCTTGCGGAGCTTGTAGCTGCCCACCTGCAGCACCACGCTGACGGCCTCGAGCACGAAGATGCCGCCCACCAACACCAACAGCAGCTCGTGCTTGGTGAGGATGGCCAGCGCGCCGAGCAAGCCGCCGAGGCTCAAGGAGCCCACGTCGCCCATGAAGACCTGGGCTGGGTAGGAGTTGAACCACAGGAAGCCCAGCCCAGCCCCCACCACGGCGACGGCCACCACGGTCAACTCCGAGGCACCCTCCACATAGGGGATGCGCAGGTACTCGGCGAAGGCGGGGACGCCGGTGACGTAGGCCAGCAGCGCGTAGGTGGCGGCCGAGGTCATGATGGGCCCGATGGCCAGGCCGTCCAGGCCGTCGGTGAGGTTCACGGCGTTGGACATGGCGACCAGCACGAACACGGCGAAGGCCACGTAGAGCCAACCCAGCATGGCCGGAGCCCCGGTCCAGAGGACGTCGAAGTGCAACACCACATTCTTGAAGAACGGGAAGGCCAAGGTCGGGTCGAGCTCGCCGCCGACGTAGCCCACGCCCAGCACCACCGCAGCGATGACGCCCTGCCAGACCAGCTTCCAGCGACCGGCCAGGCCCGCCGAGCTCTTGTGCATGACCTTCATCCAGTCATCCACAAAGCCGATGGCGCCGTAGCCGAGCAGGATGGCCAGGGCCATCCACACCACCGGCTGGTCCAGGCGCGCCCACAGCAGCACCGCCACGGTGATGCCCGCGAGCATGACCGCGCCGCCCATGGTGGGCGTGCCCACCTTGGTCTCGAGGTGAGCCTGCGGCCCGTCGTCGCGGATCACCTGCGCCAGCTTGCGCTCGCGCATCCAGCCGATGAACCACGGATAGGCCAGGTAGCAGATGGCCAGCGCGGTCATCATGCTCCAGGCGGCGCGGAAGGTGGTGTAGCGGAACACGTTGAAGAACGTGCTCTGATCGCCCAGGGTCTCGTAGAGGAAGAAGAACATCAGTGCTGTCCGTGCCTGAGCGTTCGCAAGATTCGTTCCATAGCCATGCCGCGGCTACCCTTGACGAGCACCAGATCACCCGCTTGGAGCCTGGGCGCCAGCAGAAGCGCGAGGCTCTCGGCGTCGGGCGCCACGACGAGCCCATTTCCCGCCGCCAGGCCTTCGGAGGCGCGCATCATGCGGGGCCCGCAGGCTCCCACCACAGCCAGATCCAGGCCCACGGCCTGCTCCAGCAGCTTCCGATGCAGTGCGATCTCGGTGGGGCCCAGCTCCAGCATGTCGCCAAGCAGAGCCAGGCGCCGGGGTGCCGGGAGGGCGCAGAGGGTCTCGAGGGCGGCGGTCATGCTGGCCGGGTTGGCGTTGTAGGCATCGTTGAGCACGCGGATACCACCGGGGCCGTCCTCGAGGGCCATGCGCGCGCCCACAGGCGCGTACTGCGCCAGCGCCGCCGCGGCCGTGGCCGGGTCCTTGCCCAGGGCCACCGCCACCGCCACCGCGGCGCATGCGTTGGCCGCCATGTACAGGCCCGGAGCGGGGATGGTGCCATGGACCGTGCGGCCGCCGACGCTCAGGGTGAAGCACACCTGCACCTCGAGACCAGCGGCGTCCAGGCTTGCGTCGATCAACCGCACGTCGCAGCCCCGCGACCTTCCGTAGCGGATGACACGAACGCCCCGGGGCACCGGCAGGGCGGCCACTCGGGGATCGTCCTGGGCGACGCAGACCGTGTCGCCAGGGCGAGCGCCGTCGAAGAGCTCGCCCTTGGCCAAGGCCACACCCTCGATGGTCCCGAGGCCCTCGAGGTGGGCGGCCGCGACATTGGTGATGATTCGGACCGTGGGCCGGCAGATGCGCTGCAGCAGCGCGATCTCACCAGGAGCGTTCATTCCCAGCTCGAGCACCAGCAGCGTGGCGTCCTCGGGCCGTGCCAGCAGCGTGAGCGGCAGGCCGATGTGGTTGTTGAGGTTGCCTTGGGTGTGGTGCAGGCGCTCGCCCGCCGCGATGGCCAGCACCGTCAGGGCCCGGGTCGTGGTCTTGCCCACCGAGCCCGTGATGCCGACCACCGGCCCGCCGAAGGAGCCCCGGCTGGCCGCCGCGACAGCCTGCAGGGCCACCAGGGTGTCATCGACCCGCACCAAGCCTCGGTCCCACTCCGCTGGGGGCTCACCGGAGACGATCACTCCGGCGCAGCCCGCGGCCCGTGCCGTGCCCAGGAAGGCGTGGCCGTCGAAGCGGTCCCCCACCAGCGCCAGGAACCAGTCCCCTGCCCTCAGCGCGCGGCTGTCGGTCACGATGGGGCCCGCGGGGCCCTCCCTTAGCAAGCGGCCCTGGCTGGCGGTCGCGATCTCGGCGCCGGTGTACCTCATGCGTCTTCCTCGAGCACAGCCCGTGCCACCGCGCGATCGTCGAAGGGGACGGTGCCGCTGGCCAGCTCCTGGTAGGTCTCGTGGCCCTTGCCAGCGATGAGCACCAGATCACCCTCCCGAGCGAGCCCGAGGGCCAAGCGGATGGCCGCGCGGCGGTCGATGTCCACCACGAGCCCCGTCGCGCCGCTGGGGATTCCGGTGAGGATCTGGTCCACGATGGCCTGGGGGTCCTCGCTGCGCGGGTTGTCCGAGGTCACGACAGCGAGGTCCGATCCCTTCCACGCCGCGGCCCCCATGGTGGCCCGCTTGCCCTGGTCGCGGTCGCCTCCGCAGCCGAAGACGGTGATCAGGCGACGTGGCGCCAGCTCCCGCAGGCACGCCAGCACGTGCTCCAGGGCGTCCGGGGTGTGGGCATAGTCCACGAAGACACCGATGCCGCGATCGTTGAGGACAGGCTCGAGCCGTCCGGACACCGGCCCGACCCCGGCCAGGCCGGCGAGAGTCTCGCCCAGATCCTGGCCCAAGCCCAGCGCCATGCCCACCGCGCACAGCGCGTTCGAGAGGTTGTGTCGCCCGACCAGGGGCAGGAAGAGCTCGCCCTCGCCCATGGGGGTGTGCAGGCGAGCCCGCGTGCCGTCGGCGGCGAGGCGGATGTCCCGGGCGCAGAGATCCCCCTGGTCGAGTCCGTAGGTCCAGCAGCGCGGACCCGACGGCCGGAACCGCTCCCAGGCGGGGTCGTCCCGATTGAGCAAGGCCAGGCCGTCCGGGGCCAGCAGCTCGTGGAACAGCCGCTCCTTGGCCAGTGCATAGGACTCCATATCGCCGTGGTAGTCCAGGTGGTCCCGGGTGAGGTTCGTGAAGGCCGCCACACGGAACGGGATGGCGTCGGCGCGGAAGGCATCCAGGCCGATGCTGCTCACCTCCATCAGCACGCTGTCGCAGCCCTGCTCCACCATGGCGGCCAGCAGGGCCTGGAGCAGCGGAGCCTCGGGCGTGGTGTGATGATGTTGCGCGCCGGCGGCCCCCAGCAGAGCCTGGGCGCTCAGCTCGGCTCCCGCCGCCAGGTGTCCCGTCGTGCCCACGACGCCTGGGCGCCGCCCGGCGGCCTGGAGCGCCGCCGCGACCAGAGAGGTGGAGGTGGTCTTGCCGTTGGTGCCCGTCACACCGACCACGGGCACCCTCCTGCCCGGGTGGCCATGGAAGGCGGCCGCCAGCCAGGGCAGGGCCCTGCGGGTGTCGGGGACCCGGACGACGGTCACTCCGGGGGGCGCCTGGACCTCGCGCTGGACCACCACCGCAGCGGCCTTCGTCAGCCGGGGCACGTAGTCATGGCCATCGAAGCGCGCCCCGGGCAGGGCCACGAAGACCCAGTCCGCTGCGACCTCACGGGAGTCGTGGGTCAGGCCCGCCACGGGCCGCAGCGTCGCGCCATGAACCCACACCCCGGAAAGCGGAGAGCCCGTGCTCTCCGCTCCGGGGAGGGATTCAATCCTGGCCAGGAGGGAGGCCAGATCCATGGCTCGGTGCTGGAAAGACAAGACGACAGGGGATGCCGAGGGGGGAGCGGGGGAGGGAGGCTTGGCGGGGCGGGTGGGGTGCTGGGAGCCTACTGACGAGGAACGTCAGGGCGACCCGAGCAGGAGAAGGACAGGGCGCTCCGCGGCATCGGATCGAAGGAGGGATGCACGGGAACGGTGCGCAGGAGCCGACGGAGCGCCCTGGTGTTCGGAGTCGAGTTCAAGGATGGGACCGGCCAGGTGCAGGGAGGGAGCACCCGGGGCGAGGGAACCAGGACATGCAGCAGAGAGCGGACAGCCTGGAGCAAGGGCAGCGGAGAGCGGGTTTGTCTTGGTCTCTGGCTCGAGAGTTGCGGCGCAGGTGGCGTGAGACCTGGGAGCGGTCCACAGCGAAACCACCTGGAGGGGGACGCGCCGCCCCCGCAGACCAGTGAACGAAGCCATGGCTGGTTCGTTCGAGAGACCACGATCGTCCCGTTCCCCCGCCCCGGGGCCGGTTTGGGAGATGGAGATTGTGGAAGGGGTGTCGTCTCCGTACCACTGCGGTGCGGAGAGCAGGCGCTCGGGGGCCGGCACATGGAGGAGGAAGAGGCTCACTGAAAGCTCACTTCCACCCGGTCGCCGGGAGCCACGAGGGCGCCTGCTTCGGGATGCATGGAGATGGCCTGTCCGTAGCCGCTCAACGCGACCTCCAGGCCGGAGTCTTCGAAGAGCACCAGGACATCCCGCAGGCCCAGGCCCGAAGTGTCCGGGAGCCGCAGCTTGCCGTCGTCGGCCCAGATCAGGGAGCGCTGGGGATCGTCCAGCGGGAATACGGACCAGGGAGAGGACCCGGTGGCCAGCGCCAGCGCGACCGCGGGCTCCTCCACAGAGTCCAGCACGAGCAGATCGGGATCGGGCGGGATGGCCATGTGACGCATGGCGGCTTCGGCCACCAGCTTGAACGCTGGGCCGGAGACGGTGCCACCGTAGCGGCTGCCCTTGGTGGGAGTGTCGGTGACCACAGCGATGGCGATCGCGGGGTCGTCCGCCGGCAGGAAGCCGATGAAGGACGCGACGCGGGCGCTCGCGGAGTACTTGCCGTCCACGACCTTCCAGGCCGTGCCGGTCTTGGCGGCGACCTTGTAGCCGGGGATCGCAGCTCGGGTGCCGGTGCCCCCGGCCTCGGTCACCAGGACCATCATCTTGGCCACCTCGGCGGCGGCCTCGCTGGAGATCACCCGGCGGTCCGCATGGGGCTCGCCGCTGAACACCACCTGGCCACCGCGGTCCCGAACCTCGCGCAGGATGGTGGGCTCCATGCGAACGCCATCGTTGGCGATGGTGGCCACGGCGGAGGCGAGCTGCAGGGTGGTGGCGGTCACGCCCTGGCCGTAGGAGGTGGTGGCCAGCTCGATGGGCTTGATACTGCCAGCGCGCCGCATGTAGCCGGGCAGCGCGCCGGGGATGCGGGTGCCCGGGTCGCGGCTGAAGCCGAAGTCGCGCAGGCCATCGACGGTGGCCTCGGCCCCAAGCCCCAGGGCCAGCTTGGCGGCGCCGATGTTGCTCGAGAACTTGATGACCTCGCCCAGGGTCACCACGCCGTGGGCGTGATCGTCGCGGATGCGGGTGCGGCCGATGCGCCAGAGGCCGCCCTCGCAGTCGATCATGGAGTTGGCGGAGACCAGGCCGGCGTCCAGCGCCAGGGCCACGATGAACGGCTTGAACACAGAGCCTGGCTCGACAGCGTCGGCCACCGCGTAGTTCCGGAGCCCCTTGGGGTCCAGGGTGGCGCGATCGTTGGCGTTGGTGGAGGGCCGGTTGGCCATGGCCAGGATCTCGCCGGTCTCCACATCCAGGACGACCAGGTGGGCCGACTGCGGCTCAGAGCGCTCCACCACCTCGTCCAGCGCCCTCTCGGCGGCGAACTGGATGGTGCGATCGATCGTCAGCACTACGTCGTGGCCCTCGTGGGCCGCCTGGAGCGCCGCGGCGGCGGCCTGCAGCCCGTGGCCGGAGCGGTCCCGGGAGCGCACGAACTGGAAGGTGTCGCCCCGCAGGTACTCGTCCAGGGAGCGCTCGAGGCCCTCGCGGCCGGAGCCGGTGTTGCCCACGACGCCCAGCAGCGCGGAGGCCACGTGACCATCGGGGGTGTAGCGACGGTTCTCTTCCCGCACGAAGAGCTTGCCCCCGCGGCCCAGCTGGGCGGCGCGACGCACCACCTCGGGCTTGACCTCGCGGGCCAGGACCACGTCGCGGGAGCGCTCACGGCCCAGCCGGCCAGCGATCCAGGCTGGGCTGAGGTCCAGGAGCGTCCCGAGCTCGGCCGCCAGCGCGGGGATCTCCTCGGGGGTGATGCGCGCCGGATCGGCATGCAGGGTCGGCATGGAGACGGTGGTGGCCATGATGTGACCGTCCCTGTCCACGATGTCACCCCGCCGCGCCTCGAGCACCACGATGTCGTGGTACAGCGAGCGAGCCTTGTCCTCGAGGCGGTCGTCCGGGACGAGCATGATCCAGGCTGTCCTGGCGCCCACCATGAAGAGCCCGGCACCCAACGCGATGCCCAAGGTGCTGGCGCGCTGTCGGGCGACCACCCGCGCCCTGATCCGAGCATCCGCTGCGATCTCGCGCTTGGGACGAGCCTCGTCACCGCTCGGAGCCTGGGCTCCGAAGCGCTCGTTCCACCACTGGCGAGGTGCGAAGCTCACGACTAGTAGACCTCCACCACTCGCGCGCCACCGGAAAGCTCGAGGCTGGCGGCGCGGGAGCCCAGGCTGCCCAGGCTGGTCATGGTCGCCAGCTCGAGCAACAAGCGCTCGTTCTGGGAACGGTACAGGTCGGCCTGAACGCGGACGCGGTCCAGCGCCAGAGCGGTCTCCCGCGCATCGACGCGGCTCCAGGTGTGGAGCATGACCAGCACACCCAGCATCATCATGTAGGCGGTGAACTTCCACACCAGGGGCGAGTGCGCCACCACGGGCCAGATGATGGCTGGGTCCATGCGGAGTGTCTGGGTGTTCTTGCGCTGCACTGGAACCTCGCTGCTTCTGCTTCTGCTGCTGCGGGGCCGGCGGACCGGCTTCAACTTCTGCGGGGGGCTTCTGCGGGGGACGGGGAGAGGGCGGAGGAGTTGTCAGCGGCGAGCGCTGGGAGGGGCAGACGCTGCACGGCGCGCAGACGCGCCGAGCGTGCCCGGGGGTGGGCGTCGCGGTCTTCGCCCTTGAGGGCGCGCCGGGTGAGCTTGCGGAAGCGAGGAGGGACCACAGGGTGGCCGTAGCCGTCCCGCTCGGCCCCTACGCCGACAGCAGCGGCGAAGGCGCGCTTGACGATGCGATCTTCGAGGGAGTGGAACGAGATGGCCACCACCCGACCGCCGGGACCGACGGCCTCGAGGGCGGCGTCGATGGCGTCGCGCACCTCGTCCAGCTCTTCGTTCACGGCGATGCGGAGAGCCTGGAAGGTGCGAGTGGCGGGGTGGGTGCGGCGACCGCGACGGCCGCCGACAGCCTGATCCACCACGCTGGCCAGCTGGATGGTGCTGCCCACCGGGCGGGCGGCGATGATGGCACGGGCGATGCGACGGGCCTGGTTGTCTTCGCCGTAGCGACGGATGATGTGGACCAGCTCTTCCTCGTCGGCGTGGTTGACGAGGTCGTGGGCCGACACTTCCTGGCGCTGGTCGAAGCGCATGTCCAGGGGGCCGTCGTGCATCAGGGAGAAGCCCCGACCAGCGTCGTCGAGCTGGGGGGTGGACAGGCCGAAGTCCAGGACCACACCGTCCACCGCGGGCCACCCACGGGCGCTGAGGGCCTGGGACAGCTGAGACGCCCTGGAGCAGTGGAAGGCGCAGCGTTCTGCGAAGGTGGCGAGCCGGGCCTGAGCGCGGCCGAGGGCAGCGGGGTCGCGGTCGATGCCCAGCAGCTCACCATCGGGGGCGGAGCGCTCGAGCACGCCCAGAGCGTGGCCCCCGTCGCCCAGGGTCCCGTCCACGTAGCGACCGCCCGCGCGGGGCTCGAGCAGATCCAGGACATCCTGGTACAGGACGGAGTGGTGGAACGACATCAGGCGCCCCTCAGGAAGGCCGCGACGTCGATGTTCTTCAGGGCAGCCGCCACCTCGAGCTTGCGGGCATCCCAGGCCTCGCTCGACCAGATCTCGAGACGGCCCTGTAGGGCCTGCATGACCAGCTCGCGGTCCAACCCCGCCTCGTCGCGCATCTTGGGAGGGACCAGGATGCGCCCCTGCTTGTCCACATCGACCGTCTGGGCGACCATCAGAGCATGCGCGAGAACCAGGCTTTGAGCGTCGAAGATGAATGCAGTGTCAAGACGGTCCTCGACCTTCGACTTCCAATCCTCTGGCGTAAATGCGAAGATGGCCTTGAGAATCGGATGTACCATGAACACCAGCGATGTGATGCCATCTGCATCCAGCTTCCGGCGGAGCCGGGCTGGGAGCACCAGCCGACCCTTGGGGTCGAGCTTGGCATCCACCTGGAGGTATTCGCCCTTCAACTTCTTCCTGCCCGCCTTCTCGCTGCCGTTAGCCCTCGACGCCAGACCGCCTATCTGTCGCCACCACCAGAATAACCCATTCCCCTCCCCTTCAATCCACCCGCCTCCACTTTCTGCCCCGGAATTCTGAGCAAGCCCGATACGCGACGTTCCACCTACGATATTTCGTGGAACAAAAATGCGTCCGACCCACACTTTTTTTGGGTCCCAGGGGTCTGAGCGGGGCGCGATATTCGAATTGCTCTTTCCACAGCTTTTCCATAGCTTTTCACGCTTGTTCTCCACAGGCTTTTCCACAGTTATTCCGATAAATATCAAACTCCCTGATGCTATAGGTCAGGGTCCCGCCCACTCGGAGGCCCGCCCTGTGGGCCCACTCCCCCGAGGGAACGAAGTGGAGCGACTCGGGGAGCGAAGTGGAGCGACTCGGGGAGCGAAGTGGAGCGACTCGGGGAGCGAAGTGGAGC